>CAZULM010000001.1:0-1818 GCA_964621185.1 uncultured Saprospiraceae bacterium
GGTTGGGCTTGTACCCGTGCTGTCGGGCGGCGCTCAGCTTGCGGATCGGCTTGGCAAGGGGCTGGTGAAGGGCGGTCTGCAGGTTGTACAGGATAAAGTGGGAATATATGTCCTGCCAGCAGCTGTTGACGGTGTTGCTGAAATCGACGCGGAGGCGCACCACGCAATTGGACCCGAAGTGACGGTGAAGGAAGGGGATGATCTGGGAACCGTAGGCACGGTCGTACACCATGAGCACGTCCTTGGGTATCTGGCACACGGTGTGCACGGCAACGGCGATCTCTGCCCTGTCCCTGGTGTGGAACTGCAGCGCCGTGACCAGGTTGTTGAGCAGGTCGAAACAGGCCAGCACCCGGGCAGAGGGGACGCGGTTGTGCTGGTTGCCGTGCCAGCCAAAGGCGTCGCCCAGACCGGGGGCGTCGGGAAGGCGGAACCCGCTCCCGTCGGTGGCCCAGAGCCGGAACCCCTTCCAGCGGCGGGCATTGAAATATTGATAAAAAGCCGAGACGCCGAACTGGAACAGATCGGAGAAAAACCTGGGGAGCAGCTTGTGGCGGGCCTGGACAAGGGCGCTCTTGGTGACCGAAAGCTCGCCCGTGCCCAGCCAGCTGAAAAACTGGTCGAGCTCGACGGCCAAGGTGGTCTTGAGCAGCGAGACGGTCAGCCACACGACCCGCTCGATGAACAGCGAGCGGCGGCGCGTGAAATCGCGGCCCGGCATGCGGATGTAATGTTGGGGCTGCTGCAACACAGCGAACGGAAAGTGCCGAAGGGCATCCATATAAGCACGAAGGGGGGACGACATGATTAACGCAATTTTTCAATGTCCTGCCCAAAGCTTGGATAATCACCAATTTGCCAATATCTTTGGGGGCTAACAAGACTGTTTACTATGACCATCGAACGCACGGCAGATGCCATTATCGTGAAACTGCCAACGAATATTAATATTGAGGAGATTCAACGATTTTTGAATTACCTCCGCTACAAGGAAATTGTTGCCAGGAGCAAGGCGACCCAAGAGGAAATTGACAATCTCGCCAGAGAGGTCAACAAAAGTTGGTGGGAGAAGAATAAACATCGCTTTCTGCCAGAAGAATGAGGGTTGTATTGGATAGCAATATAGTATTTAGCGCGATGCTCAACCCTGAAAGCAGCATTGGCGATATCATCCTAAACTCACAGGACACGTTCGATTTTTACGGCTGTGAATTTTTAAGGGAAGAGATCAACGACCACAAAGGCAAGATAATGAAGATAAGCGGTTACGACGACCAGGAATATGCAGCGGTGGAGTTTTTGATTTACAAACAGGTTGATTTCTTTTCGGAAAGCACCATCCCTTTTGAATTTTGGCAGAAGGCCGCCGACTTTGTTCGGGATACTGACATGGACGACATCTCTCATGTTGCACTCAGTCTGTTCCTTGATATCAAACTTTGGACTGGAGACAAAATGCTTCTTGGAGGATTGGCCAAAAAAGGCTTCAAAAACATTGTTACGACCCAAGAAATGTTACAAATTCGGCGGCTAATTTGAAAATAACAATATGGCACTAACAATCCACTGCCTATCATGCCTCCTAAGCGTCGGCACGTCGGCAGTGGTACCGTTGCCCCTACCCATACTGCCCCTCATAATACCCCTTATACGCCCCCGAAACCACATGCTCCAACCATGCCTCGTTCTCCAAATACCAGCGCGCCGTCTCCCGGAACCCTTCCTCGAACCGGACGGTGGGCGCCCAGCCCAGCTCGTTTTGCAGTTTGGAGGCATCGATAACCGCGCGCTGGAGGCCGCGCGCGCCGGCGCGGTGGC
>CAZULM010000001.1:1828-149071 GCA_964621185.1 uncultured Saprospiraceae bacterium
CGGTCGTGGCCCGGGCGGTCTTTCACGAAGGTGATCAGTTGCCGGGAGCTGCGAGGCGGGCGGCCCAGCAGTTCGTCCATGATGTCGCAGAGCTTTTCCACCAGGTCGATGTTCTTCCATTCGTTGTTGCCGCCGATGTTGTAGGTCTCCCCTGCCCTGCCGCGGTGGAAAATGGCATCGATGGCCAGTGCGTGGTCTTTTACCCACAGCCAGTCGCGGGTGTACTGGCCGTCGCCATACACCGGCAGCGGCTTTTGCTGGCGGATATTGTTGATAATCAGCGGGATAAGCTTTTCCGGGAAATGGTTGGGGCCGTAGTTGTTGCTGCAGTTGGACAGCACCACGGGCAGGTTGTAGGTGTGGAAATAAGCCCGCACAAAATGGTCGCTGGCCGCTTTGGAGGCCGAGTAGGGCGAGCGCGGATCGTAGGCCGTCTCTTCGGTGAACAAGCCTTCTTCGCCCAAAGAGCCATACACCTCGTCGGTGCTGACATGGTAGTAGCGCTTGCCCTCCAGCGCCGCCCCCCAGCTGTTGCGCGCGGCGTTCAGCAGGTTCACCGTGCCGATCACGTTGGTCTCCACAAAAGCCATCGGGTTGGCGATGGAGCGATCGACATGGCTTTCCGCCGCCAGGTGGATGATGCCGTCGGGCCTATATTTTTCAAAAATAGCCGCCAACTGCGCCGTGTCCCGTATGTCAGCTTTTTCGAACACGTAATTGGCCGCCCCTTCCACGTCGCGGAGGTTCTCTAAGTTGCCCGCATACGTGAGGGCATCGAGGTTGATGATGCGGTACTGCGGGTATTTTGTCACAAAATGCCGCACGACATGGGAGCCGATGAATCCGGCGCCGCCGGTGATGAGGATGGTATGCATAATTTTAAGGTTACAGGGTTGAAAGCAACCATTATTTGACAACGCTTTTAAAATATTCGTACGTCAATTTCAGCCCTTCTTCGCGGTCGAACCTGGGTTCCCAGCCCAAGATAGCCTTGGCTTTGCTGATGTCGGGCTGGCGCTGCTGGGGGTCGTCCACGGGCAGGGGGCGGTAATCGATGTAGGCTTTGGGGTTCTGTACCAGGGCCATCACCTCGTGGGCGAACTGCATGATGGTAATTTCCGAGGGGTTGCCCACGTTGACGGGCAGGTGGTAATCGCTCAACAGCAGGCGGTAAATGCCTTCAACGAGATCGTCCACGTAGCAGAAGGAGCGGGTCTGGGAGCCGTCGCCGAACACCGTGAGCCCTTCGCCGCGGATTGCCTGGGAAAAGAAGGCGGGCAGCACGCGCCCGTCGTTCACGCGCATGCGTGGGCCGTAGGTGTTGAAGATGCGGATGATGCGGGTTTCCACCTTGTGGTAATTGTGGTAGGCCATGGTGATGGCTTCGAGGAAGCGCTTGGCCTCGTCATAAACACCGCGCGGGCCAACGGGGTTCACGTTCCCCCAATACTCCTCGGTTTGCGGGTGCACATGCGGGTCGCCATAAACTTCCGAGGTGGAGGCCACGAGTATCCGGGCGCCTTTTTCCTTGGCAAGCCCAAGCAGGTTGTGGGTGCCGTGCGCCCCGACTTTCAGGGTCTGGATGGGCATTTGCAGGTAATCGATGGGGCTGGCGGGGGAGGCAAAGTTGAGGATGTAGTCCAATTTGCCCGGCACGTGGATAAACTTCGTGACGTCGTGGTGGTAATATTCAAAGTCTTTTTCCTTGAAGAGGTGCTCGATGTTGGCCAGGTCGCCCGTGAGGAGGTTGTCCATAGCGATGACGGAAAAGCCCTCCCGCATAAACCGGTCGCAGAGGTGCGAGCCGATAAACCCGGCAGCACCGGCAATCAATACGCGTTTTTTGCTCATAAGTGGTGTTTGTGAAACGGGGGGCAAAGGTAGGAATTTGGAATTGTTTCGTTTTTTTGAAATACATTTACCCATCCATATTTTTCACCAATCAAAAGAAAATGATCTCCATCCTCTCCACCGTCATCGGCATCGTATTCGTGATGCTGCTTTTCAGTTTGCTGGCATCCTCAGTCCTGGAGCTTATCGCCGGGATACTTTCCCTGCGCGGCAAACAACTCATCTCGGCCCTGCGCGGCATGCTCGGCGACGCCACTACCGACAACTTTGTCGAACACCCGTTTTTCAAACAATTGGCGATGGGCTCCACCCAAAAAGCCAAGGTGGACGGCAAAAAGACCGCCCTGCCATCATACATCAACGCGGGCACCTTTACGGCGATCCTGTTGGACATCATGGACATCGACCCCAAGACCGACCTGGCAACCAGGATCGACAAAATAAAGGACCCTTCGTCGCGGCAGCTGGCGCAATTCCTGTACAAGCAGACCAACGGCGAGCTGAGCCAATTGAAGCAGCGGGTCGATACCTGGTTCAACGAGGTGATGGACCGCGCCTCCGGGGCTTACAAGCGCAGCGCCCAGCGATGGCTCATCGGCATCGGCCTGGTGCTGGCAGTGCTGTTCAACGCCGACGTGATCAATATTTACCATAACCTCAGCATCAACGCAACCTTGAGCAACATGGTGGCCGATCAGGCTACAACCTTCGTGAATACCCAGCCCGCGCCCACAGCCCCCAATCTGGACAACCCGGACATCGCCGCGGCTCGCCAAAAAGTTGCGGCCATAGTGAACGACAACATAACCGCACTGGCTTCCCCGCTCGGCCTGGGCTGGGATTCCGTTGATTGGTCGAAGGTGGATTTCAAGTGGTGGCTGTACAAGGTGATCGGCTGGCTGACCACGGCGCTCGGGGTGTCGCTGGGCGCGTCATTCTGGTTTGAAGCCCTGAAAAAGCTGGTCAGCATCCGCGCTGCGGGGCCGGCGCCGGCAGCACCCGCACCGGCATTGAGCAACCCTGAGCCGGCAACCGTGCTGGAAAGCAAATCTGCCGATACCAAGAAGGCAAAAGGGTAAAGGTGCGACGCGTATTTTTTGACACATAGGGTATCGAACGTAGCGAGAAACCCTATGAGTTAAAAAACGCGCCATATTCTGAACCAACAAATCGCACACTGTCATACAAACCATAATCTCATGCTCCGTAAAGGTATTTACGCCGTCTCCACAAACCCTTCCGACCGCGACTTGGTAGTGCTGACCAAGAACAACGTCGTCGTTGCAAACAAACCGATCAGGATAACCGCCATCCGCGCTTATTTGTTGGGCGAACAGGCAGCACAGTACACTTTGAACGCTTCCATCCGCATCGCCAGGTTTGTGGCCAAGGAGTTGAGCATCGATTACACGATACCGACCGACCTGAGCGGCACCACTGCCGACGACAAAAAGATTTTCCCGGACGACATTGCCCTGGGCGTGGTGCTTTTGCAAGCCAACAAAGGCATCACCGTGGATGGCTACGCCGGGGCTGACTTTATCCGCAAGGTAATGGGCCTGCACACCAACCTGCGATATTCGGCGCACGTCAGGGCGGCGTTCATGGATGAAAGCGACAACAAAATCGCGGTGACACCAGGCGGCCAGCGCATCATCATGCCCGATTTCAAGGCCAACGAAACGATTGCCTATGACTTTTTGAGAAATATCACCTTAGTGCGCAACGGGCTTTGGAGCGACAGGCCAAACATCGTCAACCTTACCGGCCTGCGCCTGGTAAAAGGCGACACCAAAATCCAGTGGGACGACACGATCAGCGTCTGCTGGGTGGACGGCGCCGGGAAAAAACACGCCAAGGTTTATACCGCCACCACGGAGCCGGGCAACCGGAAACTGTACAAAAACATGCTGCCCCAGACCATCCTCTTCTACCCCGGCTACCACCAGGGCAAACAGCCTGCCCTCCGTGGCCACCGAACGATGGCCTTTGACCCCACCAAAAACCATCCTGAGCGCCTGGTTTTCAATTCCGACGATGCCCGGGGCTTGAACATGCATTCAGGTGGCACCGTCGGGGCTATGAAAAACCTAGTCAAATACATTTTGCCGGTCAGCGCAAACAGCGAATCGGAGCTGCGGGCCGTATTGGTGTTCATGGAAATATTCAGGATACTTTCCCACTGGGGCCTCGACCACACCCGACCGGCCTGGGAGAACCTGAGCGGCTGGGCAGCAAAGAAAGCCCTGCGCGCAGGGCCGATCAGTGGAAATTCGGTGCAAGTGTTCCAGGACGAAAAAACGGGAGCCGTCCGCAGTATTTCCATACCCGCCTCGCGCGGCTGGCTTGCCAAAAAATGGGCCTCTAACCGTCCGGTGCTGCTGAAAATCCTGCGCTCGGTCGATCCTGCTTACACCCCGCCCGCCAATTTCAACCAATTGAACACAGCGGGGCTGGAAAAGCTCATCACCGACCGGCACATACACGGCATCGTGCAACGCCAATGCGAATATTTCTTCGAGGTAAAGGAAGTGGACGGCCTGGCGGGCAACACCTACCTGTCGCTGCTGAACGCCGAAATACCGGCCGACGGCGCGCTGGCGCAACTGGCCAACAAAGACTTCGCCCGGATGAACGAGCTTTTCAAGTTGTTCGACGGCGGGAACCCGGTGCTGACCACGGCAAGGAAGAATTATGTGAAAAAGATCATCACCCAAACCCTGCTGGAGCGCGCCAAATTCCTCGAATCGGAAGCGCTGAAGGGACTGGAAGCCAGCGGCCAAAAGATCAAAGACCTGGTCGGCACCTGGTCTATCCTCTGCCAGGTCGTTTTTGGGCCGGAGATGTTTTACGAGATGATGGAATATTCGCTGGGAAATGCGCTGGAGACTGGGCAGCGGCGCTGGTATTATACGTTGATAGACGAGGCTACGGTGCCAAAAGCATAAACCTTCTCTTTCTTCCAATACCGCCGCCCCAAACTCTTCACCACAACCAACAGCACCAGCGGAATCGCCGCCACGGGCAGTTCCTGGGGCAGCCATTTCCAAAATACCAGCAGGCCAATAGCGATAAACCCGACTATTTTGAAGTAAAAATCAGTCCACTCCGCCCGGCGGTTGCGGAAAAAGTACAACAGGTGCGTGGGAAGCGCCCAAAGGATGTTCATGTTCGATTTGGTGGCGCTGTGGTCGGTCGCGAACCAGAGCAGGAAGATTATCAGCCCGGCAAGGCCCAACGTCAGCCAAAATAGCGTGTCGAAAACGCGCTCGGTGCGCGGATTGGCCATGGCCAGCAAGCCCACGATGGCCAGCAGCGACATCATCCACAGCGGTCGGTCGAGCGGCGTGGGCTGGAAAGGGTGCGGTTTCATCGGCGGCTCCGGGATGTTGCGCGCCGCTTTCACGACAGGTTCGCCGGAGCTTGCGCGAGCTTTCCCCATCAGGTCGTGCACGTAATCGGGCAGGAACTGATGGTTCGAGGCGCTGGCCTGATGGTCGGCAGGCAGGCCAAGTATCAGGTCGATGCCGAAGCCCGTCCAGGGCTTGTTCAGCAGGTAGGGGCGCAGCAACTGGCGCATCGTGGTGCCTTTAACGAGGGCGCTGGTGTCGTATTGAATCTGGTGGAAAAAGGTTTCTTCCAAAATATCGCGGATGCGGGTGGCGCAGTTGTCGTAGAAGAAATCGTATTTGTAGTAGCGGTTCTCGGGCTTGTAATTCTCTTGCAGTAGGTCGTACAAGCGCTGCTTCTGCGCCTGGTCGAGGTTGAGCAACTGCTCTTTCATAGGTCGGCGGTCGTGCAGGTTGCCGTATTCGAAGCTGCGGTAAGTTTCGACATCGAGGTTGTACAGCAGCTTCCCCCGGCAGAATTTCAGGAGAAAATTGGGCTGCTCAAACTCGAAGGTGCCGTAGTTGTAGCATTGGTCGAAGCGCTGGGCGGGGTCTTTCACCCGGATGGCGCTGTGGCCGAAGGTGCTGTACACGAATTCGCCCGGCGCCACGGTCATCAGGCTGATGGTGGCGGAATCGGACAGCGTGAGCGAGCCTTGTGCTTGAAGCGGCCAAGTAAAAGCAAAAAGGAAAGCCAGGGTAAAAAAATGCCTCATTTATTGGACTTGAGTAAAATACAGATCAATGATGGAGGCGCTTGCCCTGAAGGGGCAAAATCCACAAATTTGTGCAACGCCCAAATAAAAAACGCCCCGGATACAAGCACTGAAGGGACGCAATTCCCTCCTGAACTACAGCGCATTACCCGAATAAGCCCCAAACCCACGCCACCAACATCGCAGAGAACTTCCATATCGCCCAAAGCAGCGCTGCGAACACCAGCAGGAAAAGCAACAGCAGAAAAGCGACGGAACCTTTCGCGTTTGGCTTTATCTTCCCATCAGCGTAATATTTCTTCAGCAAATTGAGGTTTCGCCGGTTGGCTTTATACCCAAAATCGAGGAAATCGCCCAAAAATGGCACCAGCCCAACGATGGCATCCAGCACGTGGTTCCACATCATGCGGAGCATCAGCCAAGGCCCGGCGCCTTTTTTCACCATGGTGTGCATCAGCACGCTGGAAACCGCAAAGCCGCTGATGTCGCCAAGGTAAGGGATCAAGCCAATGAAGCCGTCGAGCCCAAACCTTACCTTGGTGCCGGGGATGCGGAACTGGTCGTCGAGTATCTTGGTCAAGCGTTCGAGCCTGGCCATCTCAGGGTCGAAAGGCTGTTCGTTGTTTTGAAGGTTTTCCATGCCTATTGTACGCGCAGAATCTGGCCGATCTGGATGTCCGAATTGGGGAGCTTGTTCAGTTGTTTCAAGCGGTCCACGGTGGTGTTGTAATCCCGCGACAACTTGTACAATGTATCGCCTTTTACCACGCGGTGATAACCGGCGGCAACTGGCTTCTCGTCCACCGTGGGCTTGTTCGGTATGGGGTCTGTTGGCCTTGTATTGTCGGGATACGGCACGCCGGAGGTCGCAGGCGGCTTGGTACCGGGGAATGTTGAGCCGCTGTTAGGACTTGAAGGCTTGGGCGCAGGGTCGGTCCCGTTGGGTGAAATTTCAAAATCGAGCACGCCGTCGTTGACCATAGTGCCCGGGTTTGGGTCGCTTACAGCCCCACCGGGGAAGGTTGGCTGGGCGGTATCTTTGGAGGCGTCCCGCAGTTTTATAGGCTGCAAAGGCCTGCTGGACCTCCTCAATCGGATTTTTTCGTTTGTTTCAGGCTCCTGCCCGCGCGCGAGGCCATTGCGGGCGAGCAGGCTCTCCAAACGGATGCCATAAAGCTGGGCGATGTCGAACATGGTCTGGTTTTCCCGCACGATATGCTCGGTAGCTCGGCCGCTCCACTGGCTCTTTTTGCATTGGATATAAACACGGGTATTGGGTTTTAGCCGGACGCCAGGCGAATAGCCGCGGTCGTTGTAGTCCACAACTTTATCGACGCTAAGCCGGTAAGCCCTGGCCACGTCCGCCAAGGTTTCGCCTTCGCGGGTAGCAATCACCTTAATGTCGTTGACACGGCCAATACGCCCGGAGGCTGTGGCTGGCGCGTCTGGCGCATTGGGGCCCTCAGGCTTCACCGCGCCATTTTCGCCGGCTCCGGGAGTTCCGGGAAATGTTTGTGGCGGGATTGAGCCCGGTATGTCGTACTGGTGCAGCTTGTAACGCTCTATCAGGTCGATCAACCTTGTGGCGTAATTGGGGTCTGTTGCATAGCCGGCGGCCTGAAGCCCGCGCGCCCAGGATTTGTAGTCAGTACGGTCGAGGTTGAACAAATAGCCATAGCGGTTGGCTTTTTTGGGGTCGCGCAGGAAGGCGCCGTGGTCGAGGAAACTCTCTTCGACGCTCTCATATTTTCGGAAACAGGATTCTTTAAGGTCGCCTTTTTCGTCCCGGTCATCATCCTGTTTGTAAAAGGTCTTGCCGTTCCAGCTGCCGCCGCACTTGATGCCGAAATGGTTGTTGGCCTGTTGGGCCAGCTCGCTGGTACCGGCGGCGCTTTCCAAAATACCCTGGGCGAGGGTGATGCTGGACGGCACGCCGATACGCTCCATTTCCAGCACGGCGGCCCGGTTGTATTTGGTCACGTAGTCGAGGTTGCGGTCGCTGGTGCTGTATTCAACGGGCGCAATGGCTATTTGGTCAATGCCTTTATTTTTGGAGCTTGATGATTCGGCAGTACGCTTTTCCCGGTTATCGGAGTTTGAAAACGTTTCCCGGAAATAACTGCAGCTTTGGGTGGCCACAGCCAGCAGCAGTAGGCAAATCGTAGTTATTCTCATGGTGATCTATGTGATTTTGAACGGTAAAGTTAAGGTTATTGCATTGTAAACGATTTTCACATTAATCTATTCTGTTACAAGCCAAGCAATTGTGACAGGGCACAATGCACGCATGGTATTCTCTCAATTGGCAAAGATCATTTGCCTCGAATCGACAGGGGCGCCATTGACAAGCAAGGTATAAACAAAAGCCCCGCGCACACCGTAGCCGTGGGTGTACAGCACTTCATTGAGCCCATCCTTTAGCGCAACGGGCAGGTTCTCTATAACTTTCCCTTGCATGTCTGTGATCTGGATGGATGCTATAGAAACCGATTTGGGCATTTCATGGATATAGAAAGAAATCCAAGTGGCCTCATCGAACGGGTTTGGCCGGTTCTGGTACAGTTCGATGGCTTTTTGCACAGCTTGTTCCGGCTCTTCTGTGTCAGAGGTCAGCACCAGTTTTTCCGGGCCGAACAGGCTTTCTGCGCCGTAATTGTCCACCGTAGCGATGCTCACGTACAAGGGGCCGGCGGGGTTGCAGTACAACACGTCGGAAAAGCCGGGCGAACGGGTATAAACCGTGTCCCAGTCTGTGGTAAAGGAGCGCAGGGCAATCCGGTAGGTCTGGGTATCTATCGGGTCGTTGATGTTCATAAAGAGCAGGTTGCCGCTCCTGGCTGCGGTAAAGTCTGGCACCGGCCCGACGTTCCTGGCCGCTATGGCCGCCCCGTTCGCGTTGATGAGTGCATTGCGGGCCAGGTAGTTGAAATCGACGAAAAACGAGTCTATCGCCCCGTCCATGTCGGTATCGACGCCCAACACGTCGGACGAGGTATGCTGGCGATCCATGTACGCGGCATTGTTGCTGGCGTCGCCGTGCTCGTTGGCTGCCGTAAAGCGCATGGCAGGATAGCCCTTTTCCCGGAAGGGGATATGGTCGCCGCCGCGGCCCGTGCGGTCTTCTGGCGACATGATGCGGACGTTCATCGGCACCAGCGCGGTGGGCAGCAGGTTTTCCCTGTACTGCAATTTCAAAAAGCGGGCCAGTTGTTTGTGCTTAGAGTTGAAGCTGCCACTGGAAAATAGTCGGACGCTGGTAGAGTCAATGTGGTTCAGGCCGGGGCAGGAGGGTGCTGAGGAGGTTTTCCCGCAGATTATGCCGCCGATGACGTCGTTGTTGAGCACGGCCCGCAAGGGCAAGTTTTTCTGTTGGGTATAATTGGCAAAAGCTAAGGCACCGTACAAGCCCTGCTCCTCTGCTGTCGTCACCAAAAAGACGATGGAGTTCCTGAACTGCCATTTAGACATCACGCGGGCCAGCTCGATCACCAGGGCAGTGCCCGTGGCATTGTCCTCCACCCCTTCCGCCACGCAGGATATATCGCACAGTACGGCACAGCGGCTGTCGAAATGACCTTCTATGAGGATGAACCCGCTGCTTGGGTCGGAGCCGGGCAGCACGGCCATGATGTTGCGGTGTTGCCCCATGCCGCAAATTGCCTGGTCGAACTGCAAGTAGCCATTCTTCAAATCCGCCCCGTTTTCCAGGCGGAACTGTTCGAATTTCCCCAAAACCCAGCGCCGCGCCGCGCCGATGCCCGTGACATCAGACAAGGTGTCGCTCCCCGAATTGCGCGTCCTGAAACTGGCCAGCTTCAAGATATACGATTTCAAGCTGTCAGCTGATATGGCCGTTTCCAGGGCCTGGCCCAACGCCGCAGGCTCGAGCGGCGGCGCTACCGAAAAAGGCGTAGGGTTGTAATTCCCCAGCAGCACCTGTTCGGCAGCCGGGTTGGTGGAAATGATGTTGGTTTGCGCTGCGCAGAACAGCGGGAAAAGCAGGCAAAGGAAAAGTGCTGGTTTGATCATAATCTATTTCAACAAATACCCCCAAATCTTCCGCTTTTTCTTCGCCCCGTTTTTCGTCTTTTTCACAAAAACCGGGTCGCTGGGGTTTCCTTCCACATTGGCGCGGTTGAAGGAGGTGATAACGTAAGTGTAGAATTCGCCCTCGCGGGCGGTGTAGTCCTCAAAATACCATTTGTCCGCGTAAAAAGGCGTGACAGCCAATAAGTTCCGGGGATCGTCCAATTTCCCAACGCCCTCTCCATCGAAGCGGAAGAGGGCAAAGTAAAAAGGCATTTCATCGCCGGAAAGAAGCTGACAGAGGTTCCAGGTGAGCTGCACGGTGCTGACCGTCCCCTTCACCCGGCAAATATCGGCGGTAGCGGGGCTGGCCTTCGACAGCAGCGGCGTGGGCGACATCAGGGCCGGATAGCGGTAAAGTGAAGTTATGAGCGAATCCTGCACCCCCAGCATGTTGCGCATCAATGGCCTGACGGAATAAAAGATGCTGCCCGACACGTTGGGGTTGGCGCGCACCATGGCGACCTGCTTGCTGATCTCTTCCGGTTCGTTCCAGTTGGGGTCGTTCGGGGAATTGTTTACCTTATAGGCGGCATGGCCGATGTACAGTTGGCGGCCGTAAGTGTGCTTGCCCCACCAATCGACCAGCACCTCGAAATCGGCGGGAGGGTAGCCGATGCTCCAGTATATCTGGGGCGCCACATAGTCTATCCAGCCGTTTTTCAGCCACAGCAGCACGTCGGCGTACAGGTCGTCATAGCAGGTGATGCCGGCCTTGGTGTTGGAGCCCTCCACAGGGTCGCGGTCTTTGTTGCGCCACACGCCGAATGGGCTGATGCCGAACTTCACATAAGGCTTATACTGCTTGATGGTTTTGGAAACGTTCTCGATCAGGTTGTTCACGTTTGCCCGCCGCCAATCTGCGATGTTGGTAAAGCTGTGGTTGCCGCTGGCAAAGTCGTTGTAGTCGTTCAAGGCATCGTCGAGGTTGGCCCCGGCTTCCTTGTAGGGGTAGAAATAATCGTCGAAGTGGATGCCGTCTATGTCATAGCGGATCACGACATCCTTTACCACCGTGGTGAGGTATTGCCGCACGGCAGCACTGGCCGGGTTGAAATACCAGCGTTTGCCGTAACGGAAAAACCACTCTGCCTTCCGCTTTGGGGAAAGGGAGCGCAGGGGGTGCATCGGGTCGAGCTTGGCCGTGTCTAAGGTCCAGGAGGCCCGGAATGGGTTCATCCAGGCATGGAACTCCATGTGCCGGTCGTGTGCCGCCTTGATCATGTAGGTGAGCGGGTCGTACAGGCTGTCATCCAGTGCCGCGCCCTGGTTGGCCACCAGGAAGCTGCTGAGCGGCACGGTTTTGGAGCGGTAGAAAGCGTCGCCGGCAGGCCGTATCTGCACGAACACGGCGTTCATGTTCATGGCCTTGAGCACGTCGAGGAGGCTGTCGAACTCCATTTTCTGGCGTTCCGACGACAGGCCGGGCTGCGAGGGCCAATCGATGTTGGCTACGGTGGCGACCCAGGCGCCGCGCATCTCCGCGCGCAGGGGCTCGCCAGGCCGGCGCTCTTGCGAGAAGCCGGAAAACAACGTTAAGGCAAAGGAAAAGAGGAATGCTGTGCGCAATAGGAATCTCATGTGTGGACTGGTTTTGCGGTAAAAGTAGAGATTCCGGCAGTTATTTTCGCAAAATCAAATTTGATTTACTGAAAGGCAGCCAATGGCCACTAGTCAATAGCCAACGGCCCAAGGATAATCACCGGGGAGCGCACATCGCTTCGTCCTTCCCGATCCAGTAGGGCCGCTCCCGATGGATGTCTTTTTTTGGGTCGAGTTTCAGCACATACCAATCGCCTTGCAGCTCCAGTTGCCCTTTAACTTTCACGGCATCTGCCACATAATCAAGAACCTGTGCGTTGATGGCTTGACCCTGCGGGCCTTTCAACAAGTAGTAATTGCTTTCGCCATGCTCGCCCTCTACCTTCAAAACAGGCGGGATTCCCCCGGCAATGCAGCGCACGGCACAACTGCGGTGGGGCTTCCCTTCTCCGGGTTTCATCACCCCGAAAAAACACTTGGGATCGACGATCTCGCCGCAAAGGCTGAGCTCTCCGAGCGTTTCGACTGCAGCAGGGGCATATTTCATGTCTGGGCCTACTATTTCCACCACACTGTCTTCCGACAGCTCGAAAAGCCCTTTTCCGTCGTAGTAGATCAAGTAGCCCTTTAGCTTCGCTTTTTTCCCGTCCAAATTGCTGCCCAGCCCCGCTTCCATTTTTTCCAGGAAGGCATCGGCAGCATGCTTGCCCGCGCCTACCAGCAACAAACTTGTGCCGGCATCGAGCTGCAACATCGGCGCTGGTTGTAGGCGAAGCACCCCTTCCAATTCGGTCAGCTCGCCGTATTCGAACACGGCAGGCGAAAAACCGCGCTGGCCCACCACGATGAGAAGGGCCAACAGGGGCAGCGCCAAGGCCAGCACCCAAACAAAAAGGCGGGAGCGCCCCGCGTACGCTTTCGGCGCAGAAGGCAGCCAGCCTATAAAAAAATCATCGTTCAAAATGTGATAATTTGATAATTCGATAATTGGATAATTCGATAATGGCAGGGCTCAAGGCACCAGGTTAATATAGCCAACGCAAAGTGGTTGCGAAAATGGAACGTCTGTAATCTGTTGAAAATCACCCTTTCAACATCCATCAATCCTTCAAATCCACCCAAATCCAGGCATATTCCGCCGCTGGCCGCTCGGTGCCCTCCGGCCAGGGTTTGGGGCTCACCCAAATTTTTGTGCCGACAACCTTTACGTCGTACGTCTCCAATTTTTCCTTAAAGGGCGGCGGCGACTGTCCGTTGTGCGGCAAGTATTGGTAGCCATGCCAGGGGCAGGTGATGCAGCCATCCACGATCTTTCCCTCCCCGATGGGGCCGTGCTGGTGGCGGCAGATGTTGTTCACTGCCGACACCTTGCCGTCGTACTTGAAAATGGCGATGCGCTGGCCTTCCAGGGTGACGATCTTGGCGCGTTTTTCCGCAATGTCCTGCACATCGCAAATTTCAAAAAAGCCTTCGGGTTCGGTCGCTTTTGGTTTGTGTTCCTGGCATCGGTACTTCCGAGCGCTGGCCAGGTGCAGGCTGATAAGGGCAAACACACCGATGCCCACGAGCGGGACCAAGACTGGCGATTTTTCCAGTTGGATCACGCCCAACATGACGTGCATCAGCAACATGCCGTACGCAAAATAAACGCCGGTATGCAAAGTTTTCCAGGCACTCGGCCCCAGGTTTTTCAGCCAAAAATCATGGCTGGTGGCGGCCATGAGAAATAGGATAAGCAAGGCAAAAAAGCCCAGCACCTCGAAAGGGAAGCCTTGCAACGACCCATAGCGGGTATTGGAGCTGAACAGGGAAACCAGTGGGTTTATGTTTCCGAGCGCGTGAAATTGAAACAAGTTGAGCAGCCCGTGTGCCAAGCCGACGCTGAACGTCGCCACACCCAGGTGCCGGCGATTGTACAGCAAAGGCAGGAACCTCGGGCTGAGCCGCGCCAGGGGGCCGATGGCCAGCACGACATGGAGCATCAAAAACGCCAAGGTGCCAGTAGCCCGGATGAGCAGGGTCTCTACCGTGGTTTGAGGGTGCAGCCATAACTGGAGGCCGATAAAAACGACCAAGTATAAACCCATCAGGCAGAGCATGGCCCGGTCGTACAGTTTTTTCTGGCGGTTCCAGAGTACAGGTGCGTAGGTTGCTGACATCGTTGCAGGAGGAAAAAATTATTTTGAGGACAGTTTCGCAATATCTACCCGTTTTACCGGGTCAAAAACTATGATTTCCCGTAACGTCGAATCTTGCGTGGGGAACCGGTAAATGCCCCTCGTCGAGATAGAGCCCAATGGCGAACCATTCAATTCAATGGTGGCCGTTGGGGCTGCCAATGGGCTTTTGACAAATATTTCCACTTGACTGGCGCCGCTGGCGTCACGCCTTAAATTGACCAAAAACTGCTCCGACTCCATGCTTTGCCGAATGTCGGGCAATGCAGGAGCTAAGGTTTTGCCAATAGGCTTGGCAAGTTTTCTGGCTGGCAAAACCGCGATGGCCAACAAGTACAGCGTCGGGAAAACGACAGCCAAAGCGAGCCATATCGCCCGGTGCCGCGCCGGTGCGTGGTTAGGGCCGCCCAGCTTGGCCGGTTTGAAAACCCTGCGCCAGAGCAATGGCCACAATGCCAGCACTCCCGGCAACCACAACAGTTTTACCAGCCAGGAAACACCTTTGGCGCTTTCGTCGCAGCCGCCTACAGCTTTGGCCAGAAACCAAAGCGCGAACAACAGCCCAATAGCCAGGTATATCTCAACAAACAACAAGACGTACATAACGGCAAACATCAACGGTTGAACACCCTGGAAAGAAGCAGTTTCAAATGGTCGCGCTGCATCCACAGGATAGCGGCGCAACAGACAAAAACCACCAGCGCCAAGCCGAACAGCAAGCCACCGTCGCCTTTCACCTCGATGCCCAGGACAAACAGGTGCGAAAAAATGGCGCCGCTGATGACCCCCAGTCCGCCCAAGGCGCCCAAGGCGGCAGTGCGCGGCACCAGCAACAGCACGGCACAAACGAGTTCAGCGACACCGCTGCCGATACGCCCCCAAGGCTCTGCCCCAAGTTGCTGGAAAATCCAGACGCTCTCTTCGGCACCCGAAAATTTGAAAAACAGGGTTTGACCCAAAATTACAGCGGCCACAAGCCGCAACACAAGTAGAACATAAGAATTTAACATGGTTATCAAGTTTTAAATTTGGCAAAATTACCATACCCGCACGTTCACCAGGTGCTGCGCATGTTGGAAAATGCGCTGCTTGAGCTGCTTCAACTGTTCCCTAACCTCTTGGAAACGCAGGAGGAACTCCGCTTGCGGCACCTGGTTGTCGAGGTTTTCCAAGTCGCTGCGGAACCTGGGCAGCTCCTCCTCCTGGAAACTTGACAACTCCGCCAAGGATGCCCTAAGCCCTGCTTTTGCCTCTTCCGGGCAGCCGAACAGCCCCCAGGCCAACAATTGCTGGTAAAAGCCCAATTCTTCCGTCCAGTAGGAAAGTTGCACCTTCAGGGCATTGGGCGACAAGTAAGAAGTAAGGAAAAAACTGCTTTCAGAAAACTGCTCCGCTGTAGTACGAATGGATCCCATTAGTCAGGATTTTAAAAAATTAATGGAATAAGAAAGGGCAAGTTGGCAAGGGGCAAATTAAGCCCGGTTGTACAGTTTTAATACCGGCTCGCGCAGCTGTGTGCCCGCGCTGGAGAGCAGGAACGCTACCGTTTCGGCGATAGCCTCCGGAGAAACCCATTTGGAAGGGGCTTCCTGGGGCATGGCCGCTCTGTTCTGGGGTGTGTCGATCACGCTGGGCACCAGCATGGTGGCGGTAACACCCTGCGCTTTGCCCGATTGGTTGATGATTTCGGCCAGTTGGAAAAGCAGGGACTTTGAGAGGGTATAGGCTACCAGGTTCTGCGCCGTAGCAGGCTCCAATACCGAGCGCGTGCCGACAAAAATGAGCTGGCCGCCGCCGTTTTCGGCGAAATGTTGGTACAGCGGCAGCGCCACGTTCCAAGCCGTCTTGAAATTCAACGCAATCATCTTGTCCAGCGCCGCCGCATCTGTAGAAGCTATGTCCCCTTCGGCAAACCCGCCGACCAAAAGGATGCCTGCTGACAAGTTTTTGTTGCGGGAAATGGCATTTTGCACGAAGCTGGCGGCAGCGGCGGCATCCAAAAGATCGACAGGCGTGGGGCTGAAGTTTTCATGCGCCGGCATGTCGGCTGCGCTACGGCCGGTTGCCACTTCCATGGCGTAACCTTTTGACAGTAAGGTGCTCGTGACGGCTTGCCCGAGGTTTCCATTGGCGCCGGTAAGGAGGATCGTTTGCATCTAATGGTATGTTGAATGATTCTGAATGTTTTTGAAAATGCCTTTATGGAGCGGTTGCGGCTGTTGCCAGGGCACCATCGGGCTTGTCAGGCGGCAATTCACCGTTCGGGAAATACAGCACTTCATACACTTCGTTGTCGTGCTGTTCCCCGCTCAAATGGCATTTGATGCCAGAGCAGTCGCCCCCGTTGTCGAGCCGGTATTGCCAGCGGTACAGATAGCCCCCCAACAACATGCCCAGCACAGGCGCGGTTAGGTATATCCACCAGCCCGTCCAGATATTGCCGACTATAGCGGAGCCGAAGCTGCGGGCGGGGTTCATGCTCATTCCGGAAAACGGCGCTTCGAAGGTAATGAACAGCGCTACCAAAAGCCCGGCGACATAGCCGGTGTACGGTGCATATCGCGCGTGGTTGCTCAGGCGTAGCACCACTGAGATCAGGGTCAGGGAAATGAGCATTTCCCCCAAAAAAGCGGGCAACAGCCCGGCCGGGCCAGGAACGGTGGCCACATAATTCACACCCGGGTGGGCAATATCGGTTGGAGCTATAACCTTGTATGACCACACCCCCAATACCGCGCCGGCAAATTGTGCCAAAATGTACATGATCGCATCCCTGCCCCGAATCCGGTTGAGCTGCCAGTGGGTAAGGGTCACCGCCGGGTTGATGTGCGCCCCCGACCTTTTCCCCCAAGGCGAATAAATGAGCGCAATGGCCGTCAGCCCCATGGCTATGCCCACCACCGCCCGCCGCGCAAAAGGGCTTTGGATGGCGGCATATACCGGCGAGCCGGGATACTCCAGCAGGTCGGTGAACAACAGCGCCGACAACATGAACATACCCAAAGCCCAGGCTTCGATGAGGTATTCAGGCCAGTGATACGTTGTTTTCATGGCTTTGTCTTTTTAGCTTGAGGGGCAATTGTTTTTGTTTTTCTTGCAGCTCTGCCAAAACCTGGAGCATCATGCCCACCGACCAGGCTTGTTGGAAACAGCCCTTTCCCTGCTCGGGCGCCATGCCGTCGAATATCTCTGAAATGCCGAACAGGCAGCCTTTTTTATAGAAATGTTGTTCAAGGGCGGCCATTTCCTGGCGGATTTCGCGCTGGGTTATGATGGCGTTGCTGTTTGTTTTTATTAAAGCCAGCCAATACTCCCCAAGGAGGAAGGGCCAAACGGTTCCCTGATGGTAGGCGATGTCGCGAGCCCATTGGTCGCCGGCGTAAACGGGCTTGAAATCGGGGTGCTCCGGGCTGAGCGTCCGCAGGCCATAAGGGGTAAGCAGGTGGTTTTTCACATTGGCTACCACCATTTTCTCCTCTGCGGGCAGGAGCAGTGAGAATGGCAGGCTGACGGCGTATATTTGGTTGGGCCGGATGCTCGCATCGGCGTATTGGCCGGGAATAACCACGTCGTTGAGGTGCCATTTTTCGTTGAAAAAGTACTTTCTGAAGGATTTTCGCGCTTTTGCTGCCAACTCTTCCAGGTCAACGCCAGCAAGCACTGTTTTTTGCAGAGCTTTTTTCGAGCGCGTTTTCGCAAAGAAGCAATAGGCCATCAAGGCGTTGTACCAAAGCGCGTTCACTTCTACCGCGCAACCCTGCCGCGGCGTCACTACGTGGTCGCCGATGCGGGCATCCATCCAAGTGAGCTGTGAAAGCCCCTCCCCGCCGAACAGCAAGCCCTCTGGCGTTACATGGATATTGTAGCGGGTGCCGACCAAATGCGATTCGATGATCTCGCTCAGCTTTGGGAATACCTCATCTATAAAGCTTTGGTCTTCAAATTTTTTCCAGTACGCGTACAAAACCGGGAAAAGCCACAGCGTCGCGTCGATGGTGTTGTACTCCGGGCTTTCGCCCTGGTCGGGGAAGCGGTTGGGCAACATGCCGCCGTCGAGGTATCGCAGAAAAGTGCGTATGATGCCCTTTGCTTCTTCCTGTTTTCCCAAGGCGATGCACAGCCCGCGCAGGGCGATCATGGTGTCGCGGCCCCAATCGGTAAACCAGGGGTAGCCGGCAATGATGCTGGGGCTGTTGGTGGAATTCCGGTGCACCAGGAACTGGTCGGCAGTCACCGCCAGGTCGTTGAAAAAGGCATCGGCAGTTTTAGGGCTCAGCCCAGCCAGGCGCTTTATCTCGGCCGATTTCAGGGCGACAGGCTCCTGTTTCAACATTTCTGGCTCCAAAGTGAACACCAGATAGCAGCGCTCCCCTGGCTTCAAATATGCCTCAATGGCGCCGATGCTGCGACAATCTTCCGCAAAATCGAGCCCGCGGGCCTGCTCTTCCGTATATTGGAAGTTTTTCAACCAACTTCCGCACGGCTTGAACACACCTTTGGAAAAGCCCAGGTAAAGGGCCGGCGCGCCAAAACGGGCGTGAATCCGCAGGGCATTCCCAGTCTGTTCGTGCCAAAAGTCAAATTCATGGCTTTCGCGCATCAGGCTGTGGTAGTCGCGGAACACCAACAACGGGTTCATACGGAGCTGGAAAGCCATGCTGCCCGTGTTCTCGTACTCCAGCACCGTGGTGTTCGAGCCCTGTGGCATAAAAACCGTCTTTCGCAAGCTCGAACCGAAAACCGAAAACTCCGCCACGGGCAATGGCTTGCGCTCGAACGATTGAAGGTGCTGGTATCCCTGTGGATGGATCGCGCCAGGATACTGGTTGCTCGCAATAGACACCACGCAGTCGCGGGAAGTGGCGATCGTCTCTTCCACTTTTGAAACCATCACCTTTCGCTGCGTGGGCGGGTCGAAAGCAGCCACCAGCAGGCCGTGGTAGCGTCGGGTGTTGGCGCCACAAACCGTGCTGGAGGCGAAACCGCCTAGGCTGTTCGTCAGCAGCCATTCCGTGGCTGTGAGCGATTCGAAATTCGGGTTGGAATAAGTTGTCACGATACTGTTTTATTTTGTTGGTACAAAGGTGCGGCGACATGCAGGGCCCAGGTGTTACAAGGGTAACAGGTGATGGATTTCAAGAAAAAAAACTGAGTACAGGACAGGGTAACCGAATGGGGATCACATCCATATAATTTTGCCCAAGGCAGGCAGCAGCGTACGGGCAGCTAGAAAGTTTCTCACCACGACACAACGGCACAACGTGTACGGCTTGTTGGCCTTAGTTGCAGCCACCAGCCAAATCGTACTTCGCGTCGTGTCGTGGTGCCGTCGTGAGAAACTACCCTACACTGTCTATCAACTCCGCCACGAGCCCCGTCCAGCCCGTCTGGTGGCTGGCCCCTACCCCTCTCCCGGTTTCGCCGTGGAAATACTCGTAAAAAAGCAGCAGGTCGCGGAAATTAGGATCGGTGGCGTAATCGTAGTCGGTGCCGTGCACGGGCCGCTGGTCGTTCTCGCCGCGCGCAAAAATGGAGACTAGACGGCGGGAAAGCTCATTGGCGACGGAGCTAAGAGGCATCCTGTTGCCCGTGCCGGTGGGGCACTCTACTTTGAACGTCTCGCCGTAGTATTGACAATAGGTTTTCAAAGCATTGACAATCAGGTAGTTCATCGGCATCCACACAGGGCCTCGCCAATTGGAATTGCCGCCAAAAAGCCCTGTTGTACTTTCTCCAGGCTCGTATTGCAGCCCGAATTGCTGGCCATCTACCTCCACGACATAAGGGGTTTCGTGGCGCTTTGAAACGGACCGGATACCGCCTTTGCTGAGGAATTCGTTCTCGTCTAACAATGCGTGGAGCAATTTTTCCAGCCTTTCCGGCGGCACCAGCGACAGCAGGATGTCCTTGCCTTCTTCAGGGGTGTGGATGATGGGGTTCACCATGTTCTCCTCGCGATAGTTGTAAAACCATTTCAGCCGGGCATAAAAATCGGGCAGCTTTTTCAGCTTCTCCTTGTCCAGCACCAGCACAGCGAACAAGGTGCTCAAGCCAACCAAGGACCTGACTTTCAACGGGATGTATTCTCCGGTCGGCAAAGCGAGTATGTCGTAGAAAAACCCTTCTTCCTCGTCCCAGGCGCCCGTCCAATCGGCGCCGATGCGGTTGAGCGAGGCGGCGATATACACAAAATGCTCGAAAAACTTGGTCGCCATGTCTTCGTAGGCCACGTCGTCTTCGGCTAGGATAAGCGACATTTCGAGCATGTTGAGGCAGTACATGGCCATCCAGGCCGTGCCGTCGGCCTGTTCGAGATGGCCACCGCCAGGGATGTAGCTGCTGCGGTCGAACACGCCGATGTTGTCGAGCCCAAGGAAGCCGCCTTCGAACACGTTGTTGCCTTTGTGGTCTTTACGGTTGACCCACCACGTGAAGTTGAGCAGCAATTTTTGGAACGCCCGTTTCAGGAACTCCTTGTCGTCGCTGCCGTTTCGGGCTTTGTCCATTTTATACACTTGAAGGCAAGCCCAGGCGTGCACGGGCGGGTTCACGTCGCCGAAAGCCCATTCGTAGGCGGGTATTTGGCCATTGGGGTGCATGTACCATTCGCGCAGGAAGAGGATCAGCTGGTTTTTGGCAAATTGGGGGTCAACCATCGCCAGCGGCACACAATGGAAAGCGAGGTCCCAAGCGGCGTACCAGGGGTATTCCCATTTGTCGGGCATGGAAATGATGTCCTCGTTGTTGAGGGTCCACCACTGGTGGTTGCGGCCGGTTTTGCGGCTTTCGGGCGGCGGCGGCTGGCCCGGGTCGCCGTTGAGCCAGCGCGGCATGTCTATGTGGTAGAACTGTTTCGACCACAACATGCCCGCGAATGCCTGGCGCTGTATGTTGTTCAGGTCAGCGTCTTTTTTCTTGAAAGGGGCGTAAAACTCGTCGGCTTCTTTTTTCCGCGCCGCGAATATTTTTTCAAACGTTTTCCCCAGGGTGTCGCCTGTCAGTTTTTCCCGCGAAAGGCGCAAGCGTATCTCAGCGGAACCTTTGTACAGAATTTCGCCCAAATCAAATACCGGGGCGCTCTTTGTGCCTTCGCGATTTCCATCGATCCGATCGAAATCGTTGTTTGTCAAAGCGATATGGAAAGCGTCTTTGACGTAAGGCGATGCGTTGGGCGTACCGAACACCCGTTCTGTATTGGTTTCGTTCTCGGTGAAAAGCACCCGTTCCGGCGTATCAAAATAGAGGTAATGTGTTCCGATCTCAGGATGCTTTGCCACAACATAAGCATTGCCCTTGGCATCGCGCTCGAGCCGCAATGTCGGTTTTGTCGCCAACTCGCCAAACGACCAGGTGTTGCGGAACCACAAGGTGGGCAGCAGCCACAGGGGCGCGGGATTACGGCCTCGGTTGTGGGCTGTTATTTTTACCAAAATGTCTTCTGGTCCAGCCTTGGCATACTCCGTGAACACGTCGAAATGTTCCAGGTTTCCCCACTCGTCGAACAGCTCGAACTCCATTTCATGTTTGGAGCGGCGGCGGTTCTCTTCCAGCAAGCGGGCATAAGGGAATTCGCTGTGCTGGTATTTGTACAAATGTTTCATGTACGAGTGGGTGGGGGTGCTGTCGAGGTAGTAGTACAGCTCCTTCACGTCTTCTCCGTGGTTGCCCTCGCTGCCCGTAAGGCCAAATAGTCGCTCTTTCAGGATTGGGTCTTTCCCGTTCCACAGCGCGAGGGCGAAACACAGGCGCTGCCGGCTGTCGCTGATGCCCGCAATGCCATCTTCTCCCCACCGATAAGCGCGGGATCGGGCGTGGTCGTGCGGGAAATAATCCCAGGCTGTTCCGTGCTCGCTGTAATCCTCGCGCACGGTGCCCCATTGGCGCTCGGAGAGGTAAGGCCCCCAGCGCAGCCAGTGGGAGTGGCCGTCTTGCGCCTCGGCAACGCGTTGTTTTTCTGCGTTTTTCATGTTGTTCGACCAGGATTTCAGTGATTCAAGATTGAAGGATGGATCATATTGGTTATGTAGTATTTACCCGCTGATGTTTTCGCAAACCACTGTAGTTTGAGTATATCAGTTAGCCGTTGTCTTCAAACCCGGGATAAAGGGTCATGCCGCCGTCCACAAAAAGGGTGGCGCCGTGGATGTAGTCGCTCTCGTCGCTGGCCAGCCAGACGGCCACGTTGCCGATGTCGCCGGTATCGCCCACGCGCTTGTAGGGGATGAGCCGCAACAGGCGCTGTTCGGCTTCTTCTGTTTCCCAGGCCATGCGGTTGATGGGGGTTTTGATGGCGCCCGGCGCGATGCTGTTCACCCTGATCTTCATGGGGCCGAGCTCTTGCGCCAGCGAGCGCATCATCAGCATCACCCCGCCTTTGGAAGCGGCATAGTTCACGTGGCCAGCCCAGGGTATCAATTCGTGCACGGATGACATGCAAATGATTTTTCCCAGGGCGCGGCTCACTTCAGGCCTTGGCCCGCGGCGCAAAAACTCGCGCACGGCAGCCTGGGCGCAAAGGAATTGGCCGGTCAGGTTCACATCGAGCACGAACTGCCAATCGGCGAGGGTCATATCCACAAATTTGGCATCTTTCTGCAGCCCGGCGTTGTTCACCAGGATATCGATGGTGCCAAAGGTGCGCACGGTTTCCTCAAACATGGCCCGCACCTGGTCGGGCTTGCTGACGTCGGCTTTGATGGCGATGGCGTTGCCACCAGATTCCCTTATGGTCGAGACGGCCTCTTCTGCCCCGGTGGAGTTGCCGATGTAGTTAATGGCCACATTGGCTCCTGCCATGCCCAGTTCGATGGCGCAGGCCTTACCGATGCCGGAGCTGGCGCCGGTCACAAGGGCCGTTTGGTTCAATAGTCGCTTCATTGTTGTTGACATAAGTTGTTGTTTTGAAAATTTGCTCAACCTGCCATCAATGGGGCCGCCGTATCAGTTTGTTTTTGAGCTGCCCGAAAGCGCATGGTGGAGGAAGCCACGCCGAAATGCTCCGGCAAATAGATATCCGGCACAATGCCGAGCAGCCCTATCCTGATAATGGCCAGGTGGTGGATGGTATGGTCTATGTTGTGCAACAGTTCCCGGTCGATCGAGCTTTGCACCCGCACCGGGAAGCCGAAATCGCTGTTCAGCCAAACTTCCCCAAGCGGTTGTACCCGTAACAAGCGCCGGGAAATCTCCTCGATGGCCCGGAGCGCGTAACTTGGGCTGGATTCCAGCTCCTGGTTGCGCACCCGCTTGTCGTAGTTGACTTCCTTGCCCGCGGCCAACTGTTCCAGCAAGCACTGGAAGCCTTCCACGAAATGGCGGGTATGCTGGCCGATGCTGGCCCCGGAAAACTGAGGCAGTGCCTCTTGGTATTGCTGGGGCGCAATGTGCTCGAGGTAAAAACGCGCTGACTCGAGCGTAGCGATGGATTTTGCGATGATGGTGTTCATACGGTGGACGATTTACCCGCCGTAGCCTTGGCGAAGGCGGGTTGATGTAGAATGTCGATTTATTGGCGAAAGCGGGTTGATAAGTGTAAATCATTCCTGTAATTGTACCACAAAGGTGCAGGGAATTTCAGGGTCCGGATGTTACCGTTGTTACATCTCATCAAGTTTCCCCCCGACCAGCGATTTTAACCGGTAAAGCCCAGTATGTGCCGTCAGGTAGAGGGTTTTCCCGTCAGCGCCGCCCCAAGCCATGTTGGCCGGACGTTCGGCGCCGCTGACCTTGCCCAATAATTTCCCGTCGGGGCTCAAAATCCACAGACCGCCCGGCGCGGAGACGAACAGGTTGCCCAGTTTGTCCACCTTGATGCCGTCAATGGCCTCATCTTCGGGGGTTTGGGAAAAATTGAAAAACACCATGCCTTCGCCGAGACTGCCGTCGGGCTTGACTGGGAATCGCCACACTGTTTTGGTGTTCCAGATGTCGCGGATGTCCCAATTGCCCACGTACAGCCATTTTTCATCGGGAGAGAAAGCGATGCCGTTGGGACCTCCGAGCTTGTCGGACAGCAGTTCTGTTTGCCCGTTCTTCACGCGGTAAATGCCCTGGAAAGGGGTTTCCTTGGCGGGGTCGCCGTAGTTTTTAGGCAGGCCATACGGCGGGTCGGTGAAATAGAGGGTGCCGTCAGATTTCAGCACCAGGTCGTTGGGGCTGTTCAGTTTTTGGCCTTCGTACCCATCAGAAAGCACCGTGACCGGCCCTTTTTTCTCGTGGCGCACCACGCGGCGGTTGCCGTGCTGGCACGCGATCAGGCGGCCTTCTGCGTCGATGGCCAAGCCATTGGAGCCCGGCTGGTGGCGCTCGCCGATATCGGTTCCCGAATAGCCGGATTTGGTCATGTAAATGGATACGTTGCGGCTTAGGGGATCGTAACGGTAAATCACGTTGGCGTTAGGGTCGCTGAACAACAGGTAACCGTCGGGGTGCCACACGGGCCCTTCGGTGAACTGGAAGCCGTCGGCCAGTTTTTCCACATTGGCTTCTATGTCAATCACTTGCTTCAGCCGTTCATCGAAAACGGTGATGGCGGCGGTGTTTTTCCAGGCAGGGTTTGTCGGGTAGCTTTTATAAAAATCAACGCTTGCCGAGCGCACCCAGATATAGTTTTCGGGCAAATTGCCAAAAGGGCCGTTGGCGGCCAAAACAGCGATCTGGAACTGTTCGCCCGGCTTGGCATCGCTGGTCAGGAACACCCGCTGCCGGGCATTCCAGCCTTTTATGGCACCGCCGCCGGAAGCGCCAAACACGCCCTGCTGCCTGCCACTGACCCAAACTTCGGAATAGTCGTCCACCACGATCTCGAACACGGCGGTGCTTCCGCGAACGCCGGTGTTGCCTACCCGCTCGGGCAAGGTGATGTTGAGACGGTACCAGGCAAAGCTGAGCAGCCCGCTGCCACGGCGTGTTTCCAGGCTTGTCGGGGCGATGCTTTCCCAGGCAGCGTCGTCGAAATCGGATGCATGGGCCTTTGGCTCCAGCCGGTAAGTCGGCATTTCTTTTCCTGTCGGGTAAAGCGGCAGGGGGGCGTTGGCGCTGGGGCCGGGCGACTTGAATGTTGTCGGGACAATGTCGGCAGCCCGGTATTTCCAATTGGTTTTCAGCAATTTGGCGCCAGCCTCTGTGCGCAGGTCAACCACGGCAACGGGTTGGCCGATGGCCAAGTCGCGCGATTCCTGGGCGCTGGCAGAAAGGGCGATGATGTTGAGCAAAAAGATGAGATAAGGTTTCATAGCTTAAAATTTTATCGGGCGGAATCAGGGGCCGCCAAAAATCGGCGGCCCCCATTGCTCCCATGATTTTATTTTACCAAAAAACCGGCCGTCAGGCCAGCCTCGGCCACCAACACGTCCTGGTCGGCGCTCGCCGTGCCGCTGACGCCGATGGCGCCGATGACTTTGTTGTTGTACAGAATAGGCAGCCCGCCTTTCAGCACGACCTCGCCCGTGGAGAGCAGCGTTGGCCGGCCTCCGTTCACCGCATCTTCCAACTTTTGGGAAGGGAAGCGGAACAGGGCTGCCGTGCGGGCCTTGCCTTCTGCCACCTCTGCGGCTTTGGCAAAGGTGCCGTCCATGCGCGCCAGCAATAGCAGGTGCCCGCCAGCGTCAGTGATGGCGATGGCGCCGCCCGGTGCTTTGTTGGCTTTGGCGTAATCGATTGATTTTGAAAGGATTGTTTGAGCGCCCTCCAGGGTCAGCTCGTAGGTGGCCGCAGTTTGGGCCTGGGCCGCCCCGGCACATATCAGCACCGTAAGCAGCAAGAAGATTTTGTTTTTCATGTCTTTTACCAAGATTTAGGTGGACTTGATGGATTGATGGATGCTGAAAAATTGATTTGCAATAGATTACAAACATTCAATTTTCGCAACCACTTTGCGTTGGCTATGTATTTTAAGGGTGGAGAATGGTGGATCACCCACCAGGGAACCCATTATCACATTATCGAATTACCTAATTATCAAATTACCCTATTCGCCATAGCCTTCTTTCCCGTTGGGGTATTTCGCCATCAGGGCAGCCCAGTTTGCGGCAGCTTTTTCGAGGTTTCCAGCATTGTCTTGCATGAACTGGTCGCGTGTTTCGGCATTTTCGAACAGCAACAGTTTGCCATCTACCACAAGGAATATTTCTGGGTTGATCGGGGTGAGCTTGCCCTGGGTCATGCCAAAGGCGCAATAGCCGCCGAACTGCGGCATGAACTTCTCCGGCATGGCGCTGAACTGTTGTTTCTTGTCGTTGTCGGTGAAGGTGTACAGTCCGCCAGCTTGCAGCTTTGTGTGCTCAGGCAAACCTTTAACTGCCTTGTTGTCAACAACATACGATACAACGTCGTAGCCCCCAGCCACCAAGCCGTCATTGTCGCGGTTCACCAGGCCCTTCTTTTCTTCAGCCGGGATAAAAGGCTTGCCGCTGCGGGCCAGCAGTTCCGGCCAGTACTTGTCGGCTTTTTGCAGGCTCATCGGGTCGTTGTGCCAGCCGTCGAGCGCGCGCTGGTTGTTCTGCAGGATGAGCCGCCCGTCGCGGATTTCCCAGAACTCCACGTGGATGGGCGCGAGGTGGCCCTGGCTCACGGCGTAGCCGCAGTAGCCGCCGTATTGGGGGGCGTATTTTTCAGGATTGCCCTCAAACAGCTTTTTGTGCTCGGCACTGGCAAATTGGAAGGTGGCATCATGCCAGTCGAATTTGTAAGCGGCATCACCTTTGACGGGCTTGCTGTCGGTGAAATAGGCCACCGGGTCGTAGCCGTCCATGATGACACCTTTGTCGTCGATGTTGACGAGGAATGTTTTGCCCTTGGGGGCGGCGTCGCAAGAAGCGAGCGCAAGCGCTACAACAAGTGCGAACTGGGTTTTGAAAAAGATCGAATTGTTTGTCATTGCTTAATATTTTTATGAGTGAAAAGAATTGGCTGTTGGCTATTGGCTGACTACCAGTACGGCATGGCCATCGGCATCGCGTACCATGAATACCTTGTGGAAAGCAAGGTTTGGTTCGTTGAGGGTCATCGGTTTGGCAGAGACCATGCGGTAACCCTTGGCTTTCAATTGTTTATAAACTTCATCGGTATCGACTACCACAATGGTCGAGTGCCAGTGCCACAGGTCATCGGGTCGGCTATTTGCTGGGTATGCCCGCCCGCCCGGGGGCGCGAGATAATCGAGGAATTCTACCCCGAAGCCTTGTGCAGCGTGCAGCCCGGTAATGAGCAGGTGAGCGCCAAACACCTGGTTCAGGCGCTCTTGCTCGGTGCCGTAGTTTTCGCTGTTGCCGCCGATCTCCAGCCCAAGCGCATCGCGGTAAAAAGCCAGGGCAGCATCGGTGTCGTCGATGCCGATGGCGGTGTGGTCAATCCCGAGGAAAAGGGTTTCGGGTTTCGGGTTGGGCTGCCATTTGGGGTTGCCCTTGCCGTTGGGGAAATGGATGATTTCTAAGTTGTGGCCGTCTGGGTCGCGGAAATAGAAGGCGGAAATTCCGGCAGCGTTTGGGAGATAGTCGGGCAGCGTTTGCGGCGCTGTGGAGACGTGCTCCACCTTTTTTTCCCGCAGCCATTGGTACGCTTTGCCCATGTCGCTGACGACGATGGCGATGTGCTGGAACCACAGGTCGTTGCTGCGGCTGTCGGCGGGTATTTTCCCGGGCTTGTGGCCGGAACCTTGGAAGTTCATCAGCGATATTTGTTCCTTGCCAAGCGAAAGCTCGGCAATGGCAATCGATATGTTTTTCTCTTGGAAACCAAAAAGTTGTGCGATTTCTGGCCCTTGCAGGGTATATGTTTTTTCCAGGTGAAAGGGCAAAATCTCGGTGTAAAACTTCAAGGATTTCTCCAGGTCGGATACCGTGATGCTTACGCTGGCCACATTGGCAGCTTGTTGCCCTCTGGCAGGGAAAAGGTATAGCAAGAGCAGGCCCGTTGCGAGCAAAATATGTTTCATAGTTTATATGTTTTACCGTTGACTGATTTACAATTGACCTAAGATGTGCTGCCCGACCCGCAAGGCCATTGCGATGATGGTGAGCCCAGGGTTTACTGCCGAGCTGGAGGGAAAGAAGCTGCCGTCAACGACGTACAGGTTCTTTACTTCGTGGGCCCGGCACATATTGTTGAGGGCCGAACTGGCCGGGTCGTTGCCAAAGCGGACGGTGCCGCATTGGTGGGCCGTGCCGGCAAGCGGGATCTTTTTGCCGAGGTAAATGTTGTTCGGAACGATGTGCGTCTCGCAGCCCACGTGTTCGAGTATCCATTTGAGCTTCTTTTCCAGGCGCCGGTGCGGTTCGAGGTTGTTCTCGGTGTAATGCAGCTGTATCTGCCCGTCAGCGCCCAGCGTCACCCGGTTTTTCGGGTCGGGCAGGTCTTCGGAAGTCATCCAAAAGTCGATGGAATGTTTGGCGATCACGTCGAGGGCCAGGCCGGGGGCGAAACCGGGGGCGCCGTCTTTCAGGGTGAGCGCGTCTGATTTCCCCAGCATCTGGATATGCCCCATCGGGTAAGGGAAATCCTGGTCGCCCCAGTAGAAATCGTTGACGGCCAAGGTTTTGCCAAAAAGCGTCGGGTTCGGTTTTTTTGATACAGCCAGCATGGCGGAGTTGTTGTGAGCCATGTAATGCCTGCCCACCACGCCGGAGCCGTTGGCCAGGCCATTGGGGTGCTTATCGTTGGCGGAGCGCAGGAGCAAGGCCGCGGAGTTGATGGCGCCACAGGCAACTACGACCATGTTGGCGCTCAATTCCAATATCTCGCCGTCCTTTTTCACGATCACTTTGCTCACCATCTTGCCGCTGGCATCGGTTTCCAGCTTTTCTACCAGGCTATTGGTCCAAAGCGTAACGTTTGGGTATTGCAATGCTGCCCGTACTGCCACTACGTGGGCATCCGCCTTTACTTCCGAAGGGTCGGGGTAGCCGTCGAAATGGCTCAGCACGGCGGGAGATTCTGCTATGGCCCCGTTGCCGGTGCGCACGCCCATGGGCAGCGGGAAAGGCCGTAGGCCAATTGCCTGCATGTCGTCGTGCAGTTCCTGGATGCGCGGCTCATGTGCAAGAGGGGGCAAGGGGTATTCGGCGCTGGCATGCGGCTCGGTAGGGTCGGAGCCGCGCTGGCCGTGGACGTGGTACAGTTGCTCGGCTTGGGTGTAGAATGGTTCCAGGTCGCTGTACGAGATGGGCCATGCCGGGGAGATTCCGCCGTGGTGCCGGACTTCTGTGAAATCGCGCTCGCGCATCCGGAGCAGCGCAGCGCCATATACCTTGGTGTTGCCGCCCACGCAGTAGTGGATGCCTGGGTGAAATTCCTTGCCGTTCTTGTCGAGCCAGGTCTCAGGTGCCTTGTACTTGGCATCGAGGAAAACAGCCTGTGTGCTCCAGTTGTCTTGCTCGCGGGGAATGTATCCGCCGCGCTCCAACAAAAGGATTTTTTTGCCGGAAGGCGCCAGTTTCGAGGCCAAGGTGCCGCCGCCCGCGCCGGTTCCGATGATGATGATGTCGAATTGCATGATCGTTGTTGTTGTTGTTTGCCCGCCGTAGCCTCGGCGGAGGAGGGTTGTTCGTTATTTGTTGCCCGTCTATTGCTCCACGATGAGCTGGCTGTTGAAGCCCCCGAAACCGTCGGGTTCCCGGAAAGGGTTTGCAGGGTCTGGCTTCCAAACAGCTTGGTCGATAATGAATTTATAGCGGTAGGTGCCGGCCGGTGGCAAGGGTATCCTGCCCTTCCAAATCCCCTTTTCGCCGCTTTTCTTCTGCAGGGCCGCATGGCGCTCCGACCATCCGTTGAAGTCGCCCGAAGCCGCCACACTGGCCCTCGGTTCGCCCCGGAACTGAAAAGCCACGAAGCCTTCTCGGTAATTGATGGCCGGGGTGAAGCCCGCCATCACGGGTATGTCGCGCTCGGATGCGATGGCCGTCGCGCCGGGCGCATGCACCACCCCGAACCCCTGCCGGTCGGCTGTTGCGCCGGGCAATGGCCTTGCAGTGGAAAGCAAAATCTCCCGCATGTCCACGGGGCTGAGATCCGGGTCGGCCTCAAGCATCTGCGCAATGATGCTGCACACAATGGGGGCAGCGAAGGAGGTGCCGTCGGCGTGCTGGTAATGCGGGTTGATGAGCTTCGCGCGCGCGATTTCACGTTTTATGGCCTCCCGGATTTCAAGGGTTGATTTGTCCAAGAGTCCAGCATCAAGCCCGGAATATTGCAACATGTTGGCAAGTTTAGGGGCTAAAAAAGCGTCGTCAGTCTCCCACAAATCGAATAAAACCAGTGCTTTTTGATGCTCCGCCGTTCCGGGCAGCACGGGTGCCGCAACCCAGACCGCTGGGGCGATGAGGTCGGGCTTTTGCAGCCCGTCGGCGCTCAACCCGAAAGTGGAATGGTAGAGGGCATTCACCAAGGGGTGCAAAGTGTTTCGGTCGTTCAGCCCGCCCACCGTGATGGCGTGGGGCGAACTGGCGGGTGGCAGGAGCTCGGCTGTCGGATCGTTGCCCGCAGCTGCCACTACCACGATGCCCGCCTCCACGACTTTTTGCACCCATTGGCTGACGCGGTTTTCCCGCCACGGTTCTGGGGCATCGTCGGTCACCGAAAGGTTGATGATGCGGATATTGTGCTGTTCCCGGTGCTCGATGGCCCATTCCAGCGCTTTGACGATGTTTTCGCCGCGAATGCGGCCTGCCTCGTCGCTGACTTTGAGCAGCACCAGGTTGGCATCGCTGGCAATCCCCTTGTATTTCCCCTTGCTCAAAAAACCGTTCCCGGCACAGACAACGGAAGTCATGGTGCCATGCCAGGCATTTGGGCCAGCCTCGAAAAAATGCGCCAATGGCTGATGGGGCTGAGTGATGTCCAGCATCTCAAGTACCCGGTTTTCGGGCATCACCAGGTCGGGGTGCGGGTAAAAACCGCTGTCGATCATGCAGATCGTCACGCCTTTGCCGCTGAGCGCAGGGTCGGCCGAAAGCCTGACCGGGGTGGGCAAGATCAGGTAACCATCCACCTCACCGGGCTTGCCGTTGCCGCGCCAGTGTTCTTGCGCCCGCAGGAAGCAGTCGATATGGGCGGCATCGAGGCAGCGGTTGCAGGCTCCTTGCTCGGGCAGCCAGCCTGGCTGTTCATGCTCCATCTCGCGCAGGAGCATCCAGTCTGTAGGCAAGTTGAACTGCTGTATGAGGTGCTTGTGTTCTTCTCCACAAATAGGGCATTTCATAATGGCTTCAGTTTGCTGTCAGTTGTTGTTTCTGATGCAAAGATGAGGGCGGGGCAAGTCAAGGGTTGTTACGCGGGTAACACTCCGCCATTATTGGGGAAAGGCTGTGCGGGAGGCTGTGTTTTTTCCTTTTGGAAAACAAACACAAATAATTGACAAGCAATTATTTATCGTGGAATTGTTGCCGTGCGGACAATTGCTCACGGCTTACAGAAAAACTGTTCGTCGAGCACCACAAAGCGGCCCCACTCCTGTTTCAGCACGTTCTCCCGCTCCAGTTCGTTGATGAGCAGGGAGGCTGTTTTCCTGGAAACTCCGATAAGGGAGGCCATTTCCTGTTGGGTGAGGTTGTGCTCCACCACGATTTTGTCGTGAAAATGCTTTGAATAGGCTTGGTACAGGTCGCGGAGCAGTTCGCACAGCCGTTTTTTGGCGTCTTTGAAAAAGAGTATCTCGATGCGGCGCTCCAGTTTGCGCACGTTCTCGCCGATCTTTTTCTGAATCTCAAAGGTAAAAGGCACATAATCGCGTCCCAGTTCGCGGGCCTTTTCGATGCTCATGCGGCATATCTGGGTGCCGTCTTCCACCACTTCTGCAAAATCGCGGTGCTTGCTCTGGCCAAGGAATGCCATCTCTCCGAGCAATTCACCCTGGCCGAGGTAAGCCTTGATGAACTCGTTGCCGTCGTCGTCGTAATAGCCCACTTTTACCTTTCCCTTGGCCACCAAAAAAATGTCGTTGGCAATCTCATTGGGCAGAAAGATGAAGTCCCGTTTGCGGTAGGTGGGCAAGGGGTGGTGGGCAACATGCTTGGCGTACTTATTCGGACAAAGTATCTCGAACAGGTTCACTTCTTGAAGTATCCAGATTTCCTTGGTCTGCATGGCGCTCAAAAGTACAGCAGACCGCTCATTTCTCCCTGTAATTTTTCGAGCAGCCATTCCCATTATTTTTCAGCCATTCTCCGCATTCCATTTCAAAGTTCCAACGAACTTTTAGTCCTTTGCGGCAAATGACCAGCCCCAAAGCTCACGCCACATCCAAATAAATGACCAACGCATGAAGTTCGCAGTTCCCATCCCCGTCCGCCAGCTCGCGGAACAATTCAACGCCCAGATCGTCGGCGACGACAGCCTCGAAGCCACGGGCATCAACGAGATACACAAAGTGGAGCCGGGCGACATCGCTTTCTCCGACGTGAAAAAGTATTTCGACAAGACACTCCAAAGCGCTGCCACGGTCATCCTGCTCAACGAGCCCACGGAATGCCCGCCAGGAAAAGTGATTTTGGTCGTTGATCAGCCCTTTGAGGTGTATGATGCCATCGTGCGCGCCCATCGGCCCCCGGCGCCGCTCACAACAGCCCAGCACCCGGGCGCCAGTATCCATCCCACCGCCATCATCGAACCGGGCGTGGTGATCGCCGACAACGTCAGGATCGGCGCCTATACCCATATTTGCGCCAACGCCTACATCGGAGAATACAGCCTCATCGGCGACCACGTCATCATCGGCCCGGGAGCGATCATCGGCCCTGATGCGTTCTATTTCAAAAAGCTGGCCGACGGCTCTTTTAAAAAATGGCGCTCCGGCGGGCGTGTCGTCATCGAGAACCACGTTGACATCGGCGCGGGCTGCACCATTGCCAAAGGCGTGAGCGGCGACACCGTTATCGGCGAAGGCAGCAAGCTCGACTGCCAGATACACATCGGGCACGGGGCTGTCATCGGCAAGAACTGCCTGTTCGCGGCCCAGGTGGGCATCGGCGGCAAAACGATTGTGGAAGACAACGTGGTGCTGTACGGCCAGGTGGGCATCGCCCAGGCCCTGCACATCGGCAAAGGCGCGGTGCTGCTGGCCAAAAGCGGCGTGTCAAAATCGCTGGAAGGCGGAAAGACGTATTTTGGCATCCCGGCAGATGAGGTGCGCAGCAAGTACAAGGAATTGGCGGCCCTGCGGCAATTGCCCGACATGCTGAAGAAGGGCGTTTAGCTCGTTTACCCGCCGTAGCCTTGGCGAAGGCGGGTGGCCGTTGGCAATTGGCCGTTGGCTGCAAAACAAAAATAATTACCTTTGACATTGGTTTTTCAGCCCTAACGCCTTTAACAGGCCATAAATCCAAGGTGTGCTGAAACACCTGACACAAAATAATGAATACACACTGTGCCGCCAACGGCCACCCGCCTTCGCCAAGGCTACGGCGGGTAAACCAACCGCAACATGAAAATACCCTCTCCCGGCTTCCTCATCGACGCCTTCGCCCAAGTGCTGCGGCGCTTCCCGACCACCATGCTGAGCGCCTGCGCTGGCGTAGCTGCCATGTTCATCATCATCGAAGACCGCGGGGACGTCGATGAATGGGTGCGCGTCTGCTTAGTCAGTTTGCTTGGCCTGTCTTTTTTGACGGGCTTAGTAGCCTTTTCTGAATCAAAGGGCTGGAGCGAGAAGCGGGGGCTGTTGCTGCAGGGGGCTGGCCTGGCACTGCTGCTTGCCTACGGTTTTTATCTCGACCCAAAGGCACAAGGCTTCGAGTACCGCGAGCTGCCGGGATATCTGAGCTTGCTGCTGGTGGCGCACCTGTTCGTGGCCGTAGCGCCTTATTTGAACGACCGGCCCGTGCGCGATTTTTGGGAGTACAACAAGGAGCTTTTCGCCAACATCATCATCGGGGGCTGCTTTACCCTTATCCTGTTTGCCGGCTTGAGCGCCGCCATCCTTGCGGTTGACCAATTGTTCGACCTCAACCTTACCGGCAAAATCTACCCGCGATTGTTCTGTCTGCTGGCGGGCATTTTCAACACCGCTTATTTCTTGTTCAACTTCCCAAAAAGCTATTCGTTTGCCAGCGAGGGCAACACTTATGCCGGCATTTTCAAAAGCCTGTGCAAGTTCATACTGATCCCGATCGTCGGGCTGTATTTCCTGATCCTGTACGCGTACTCGTTCAAGATAGTCGGCACCTGGTCCTTGCCGAGGGGCTGGGTCGGCTCCCTTGTGATCGGGTTTTCCGTTGCCGGGATACTGACCTATTTGCTGAACTTTTACCTCCCGGAACAAGATAAAGCGCCCCATGTGCGGGCCTACCGGCGCTGGTTCTGGTGGGTGCTTTTCCCGTTGACGCTCCTGTTGTTCGTGGCCATCGGGCGGCGGCTCCAGGAATACGGGGTCACGGAAATGCGCTTCCTGGTAGCTGAAATGGGGGTTTGGATTGCCTTAGCCTGCCTGTACTTCTGTTTTTCAAAAAAGGACAACATCAAGTTCATACCCATTTCGCTGGGGCTTTTTGCCCTGGCCTATGCTTTTGGGCCGCTCAGCGGCAGGGCCGTTGCGGAGAGGAGCCAGTTGGGCCGGCTTGAGCAGGTTTTGGAGCGCAGCGGCCGACTGGAAAACGGGAAGATGAAGCCTGGCAACGCGCCTGTTTCAGAGGCCGATTTTGAGCAGTTTGAATCCGCCATCAATTTTCTTGAAACGCGGCAACGGCTGAACGCCCTCAATACAATGCTGCCCATGCCCCTGGAAAACTTGCCCGAAACGCCAGGCTTCATGGGCAACTCCGGGAAGTTGCGCGGGTGGCTGGGCATGGGGAACTCGCCTTTAGAACGCAGTGAAGAGGCTTTTGTAAACGTTACCGGCGCCTCGCTGGAGGCAATCGACATCCGGGGCTTTGCTACCATGCAGCCCGTTTCGCTTCAAGAAAAAGATGAGATAAGGTTCGAGCAGAAAGGCGATTATTTCAAAATATCAGCCGACGGCAAATCGCTCGAATGGTGGCGGTATGACGGGAAGTCGAAAAAAGAAAAGCTCGAAAACTTTGATACCCAAGGCCTTGTCAAAGCCTGGCTCGACCTGCGCAACCTCAAGAACCCTTATGTTGACTTGCCCAAAGAAAGCTCTACAGTTGATTTTAAGGGGGAAAACGGCGCGATTCGGGTGTTTATAGAATCGGGTCACGCCAGTTTAAAGGATGGCAATTGGTCCTTGGTCAGGCTGAACGGGTTTGTTTTTGTCAAGTAAAGCAGACGGCTCATTCCGCCACCACCCTGCCCTTCCACCGGTAACGCCCAAACAGCATGCTCCCCAGGCCGGCAAAGGCGATATACCCCGTGTGGATCAAAAAGGAAGGCAAAAACCAGCGCATCAAACCTGCCCGCCCAAAATACCCGCACATTTCCCGGAGCAACAGCCAATCGGCAATCATTTTTGCAAGCACCTGATAAACAAGCACTTGCCAACCCAAATATGCGAACAGGCAAAGCAAGGCAGACACCCAGATGCCCGTACAAAACAGCCACACTGCCAACAGGATCAGCCTGATCGGCCATTCTTTCATCCCGGCGTTTTTGCTGCCCCAGCGCAGGCGCTGCTGCCAAAAACCCGACCATTCGGGCATAGCTTCCGTGTGTACGGCAGCCCCGCTGTTTTTCAGGAACCCGACACAGCCCGGCCAGCGCTCCGCCATTTTCTGGATCAAAAACATGTCGTCGCCAGAGGCGACCTGTTCGTTGCCGGCATAGCCGCCGACCTCCAGGAAGGCCTCTTTCCGGTAGCTGAGGTTGGCCCCGTTGCCCATACGGTGCCAGCCGAGCCGGATCCCAGCAGCCGTAATGCCCATCATGCCCAGGAAATCGAGCGATTGAAAGCGCTGCAGCAAGTTCCGTTCGCGGTGTATGGCCACCGGGGCTGCCAGGATGGCCAGGTCTTGTCGGACCTCGAACCGGGATGCCAGCAGCAGCAGCCAATCCTCCGGCGCCAGGCAATCGGCATCGGTGCAGGCGATGATGTCGCCGTTAGCCATGGCAACGGCCAACTCGATGGCTTTTTTCTTGTTGGCGCGAAACCGGTGCTCGGCTGAAAGCAAATTTTCAAGCTGCAGCAGCAAAATATCGGGCGATCGGTTGGCTTGTTTTGCCATAAACCCAGCCACCAAGTGCGCCGTCGCATCTTCCGAAAAGTCGTCCACCACGATTATTTGGCGCAATTTTGCCGGATAAGAGCCGTTCAAGACAGCGTTCAGGCAGTCCGATATATGCCCTGCCTCGTTGCGCGCTGCGATGACCACCGTGACATGTATCTTGGGCACGTACCCTTTTGGCACCTGCCATTCAGGCATTGCTTTCCAGGCGTGGAAGTAGGCGAACATGACGCCCAGATATACGAATGATAGCAAAAGCAATGCGCTTGATAGTATCATGGCAGCCCAAGTTGCGGCAATATTTTTATTTGCAGCGTTGTTTTTGACACAAAATATTTTTTTCGGCGCAGCCTTTATACATTTGTCACGGCAATAACCAACAAAAAAAGCAAACTATGGAACCGCAACACCTCATTTCCCTCAAAGCTGCCTTGCAAGAAAAGCGTATGCCGCTCTACCGCAAGATCGTCCGCTGGACATGGCGCCTGCTGGTCGGTGGCACCGCGGCCATGATCTTGCTTTTCCTCTCCATCAATTTCTCGGCGATCCCCTCTTTCCGCGAGCTGGAAGACCCCGCCTCTGCCGTGGCCAGCGAGGTCATCGCCAACAACAATGAGGTGCTTGGCCGCTTCTTTGTCGAGAACCGCGTGCCGGTGGCCTATGAAGACCTCAACCCGCACTTGGTCACCGCGCTCATCGCCACAGAAGACGAGCGTTTCCGCCAACACTGCGGCATCGATGCCCGGGCAGTGGCCAGGGTTGTGCTGCGCACTGTGCTGATGGCCGACCAAAGCTCGGGCGGCGGCAGTACCATTACCCAGCAATTGGCGAAAATGCTGTACTCCGACCGCGATTTTACCGGATTGAACAAGATTCAGCGCACCCTCAAGCTTGTATATATGAAATTGCGGGAATGGATCACCGCCGTAAAATTGGAACGCGCCTACACCAAAGAGGAAATACTTTCCATGTACCTCAACCAGTTCAACTTTATCAACAACGCCTACGGCATCCACGCCGCATCGGAGGTGTATTTTGGTAAGGACCAGTCAAAACTGAAAATACAAGAAGCCGCCATGCTCATCGGCATGTTGCAAAACCCCTCCTATTTCAACCCAAACCGGCACCCGGAACGCGTGGTCCGCCGGCGCTGGATCGTTCTGTCGCAAATGCGGCGCACAGAAAAAATCACCGAGCAGCAGTACGACAGCCTCAAAGTGCTGCCCCTGGGGCTGAACTTCCGACCGGTGACGTTCTCCGACGACACAGCGCCTTACCTCTGCGACAACCTCGAACGGACCGTTTCTGACATTTTGGAGCAGCCAGAGGCCCGCAAGCCCGACGGCTCGAAATACAACATCTACCGCGACGGCCTGAAAATATACACGACCATCGACCCGGTGTTTCAAAAACACGCCGAAGCAGCCATGGCTGATCACATGCGCAAAACCCAAAACCGCTTTTTCCAGGTGTGGAAAAACCGCGACCCCTGGCGCTACAAGTCGGGCAACGCCTCCGATGAAGAGATCGAAAACCGGCTTGAATCCCTTTGGGGCCTCATGCGCAAGGGCGACCGCTTTGAAAGCCTCTGGCCAAAGTACATGGACCCCGTATGCGAGCGCGTGCAAAACCGCTACAACTTCGAGCTGCGCGACATCGACATAGAACGCATGTTGCGCGAAGAAAAAAAGAAAGGCAGCATCCGCACCGAAATAAGCCTGGACCAATCAGTTGCTTACCGGAGGATCATGGAAAGCAAAGACTGGCCGGAAATCAAGGCACAATACCGCGCCCTGCGGGCCGACGTGACAAAGCGCTTCAACGCCAAGGTGAAAATGAAGGTCTTTACCTGGAACAAGCCAAATTTAGAGACAGACACCCTGATGTCGCCCCTCGACAGCCTGCGCTACCACCGCATGTTCCTGCAAACCGGCATGCTCGCCGTCGATCCCACCAGCAGCGAGATCAAAGCATGGGTCGGCGGCATCAACTTCAAGTATTTCCAGTTCGACCACATCCAGTCGCAGCGGCAAGTTGGCTCCACCTTCAAGCCTTTCGTATATGCCACCGCCATCGCCCAACAGCATATCAGCCCCTGCTTCGAGGTGTATGACCAGCCTGTCACGATCCCGGGGCGGTACATGAACTTCCAAAACGTGACAGATTGGACGCCAAAAAACGCCACCGGGACTTATTCTGGCGCCCGGCTCAACCTGAAGGAAGCGCTCAAAAACTCCGTCAACTCCGTCAGCGCTTACCTGATGAAACAGCTCGGCGATACGGAGCCCGTCCGCGGCCAATGCCACCACATGGGCATAGATTCTACCAAGCAAGCCAACGGACGCTATTTTATCCCGCCCGGATCTCCTGCTATATGCCTGGGGGCCGCCGACCTTTCCGTCATGCAGATGACCGGCGCTTACACCGCATTCGCCAACAAAGGCATGTACGGCATGCCGTTCGTCATTAAACGGGTGGAAGACAAAAACGGGCGGGTGCTGTACCGCTCCCTGCTGGAAGAGAAAGTGGCCCTGCCCGCCAACGCCAACTGGGTAATGGTGGAAATGCTGAAGTACAACGTGAAAGGCGCACCCGGCATCAATACCTTGAAAAGCGACGTGGGCGGCAAAACCGGCACCACCAACAACTACTCCGATGGCTGGTTTATGGGCATCACCCCGCGGCTGGTGGTCGGTACCTGGGTGGGCGGCGAAGACCGCTGGATCCGGTTCCTCAACATTGGAGACGGCCAGGGCGCCCGCATGGCAAGGCCCATCTTTGCCAGTTTCATCAACCGCCTGGAAAAAGACCCTAAATCAGGTTACGACTTCAATGCCCGTTTTGTCAGGCCGCCCGGCGACCTGGGAATAGAGACGAATTGCGCTGCCTATGAGAGCGCACTGGGCCCAGTGGGCGACGAAGAAGACTTCTCCCCGGATATTTACAACGATGAAATTGACGAGACAACGGGCAAAAAATTAGACAAGGGCAAAAAGCCCGACGACAGCTTTGGGGATGAGCATAATTAGCCCTGCACGCTCCAAACGCAGCTTTTGCCAGAATTTTCAAGCGCCGAAACCCCGGTGATTGCCCGTGAAAAGCCGTCCAAGCCCATGCTCTTTGAAAATTTTTTTTGTTAATAGTATTGAAAACCAAATATTTAATGATTGATGCCGTACCTTTGGCCTGGCAAGTTGCCACATCACCATAATTAATTTTTTTTTCAATGTACACTGGAACCGTAAAGTTCTTCAATGAGTCCAAAGGATTTGGCTTCGTTGTTGACAACTCCTCAAAAGAGGAAATCTTTGTTCACGTTAGCGGTCTGATCGACAACATCCGCGAGGGTGACGTCGTGACGTTCAACACAGAGCGTGGCAAAAAAGGAATGAATGCAGTAGATGTTAAAATCGCTTAATCAGCGGTTTTCATTTGATTGATAGAATTCTGAACCTCCGGTGGGCAACCACCGGGGGTTTTTTATTTGATAATTCCTGGTAACGCTTTATGTTGTGATTGGTGATTGGTTGATTGGTGATTAGTAGCACGACATTCCTTTTCCATTTGAAATTTGTTGTTCAGCACCTTGATAAAAAAAGACACCTTGAAAGCGCCAAGCCGGCTGAAACCCCATTCCAAATTGAAAAGCAATGAAGTGCCAATTATCACATTACCCTCATTATCAAATTATCACATTAATTTCGCCCCTCTTTTTTTGAAATCTACAAGCTTTTTCCATGCAATCTGATAGTTTTGAAGTAATCGGTGGTCAGCCACTAAAAGGTGAACTCCAGCCTCAAGGAGCCAAAAATGAAGCCCTGCAGATCGTCAGTGCCGTCCTGCTCACCGATGAGGTGGTCACCATTTCCAATGTGCCGGATATTCTGGATGTTAATAAGCTCATCGAATTGTTGCGCGGGCTTGGCGTCACGGTGGAGCGCCTATCTGAAGACAGCTATCGTTTCTGCGCCGGCACGGTCGATATATCTTACCTGCGCTCCACGGAGTTTATGCGCGACGCGCAACGCCTGCGCGGCTCTGTGATGCTGATCGGGCCGCTGTTGGCGCGTTTTGGCCGCGCTACCCTGCCCAAGCCCGGCGGCGACAAAATTGGCCGCAGACGGCTCGACACCCACTTCCTGGGATTCCAGAAGCTGGGCGCAGAATTCAAATACGACGACGACAAGGACATTTATTACATCGAGCAGCCGAAAAACGGCTTGCAAGGCGCCTACCTGCACATGGATGAAATTTCCGTGACCGGTACCGCCAATGTCGTCATGGCCGCCGTGCTGGCCAAGGGGAAAACGACGATTTACAACGCCGCCTGCGAACCCTATGTGCAGCAGCTTTGCCGTATGTTGGTACGCATGGGCGCAAAAATTCAGGGCATCGGCTCCAACCTCATTCAAATTGAAGGCGTGGAAACACTGGGCGGCACCGAGCACCGCTGCCTGCCAGATATGATCGAAATCGGCTCCTTTATCGGACTAGCCGCCATGACACGAAGCGAAATTACCATTAAAAATGCCGGTGTGGAGCACCTCGGCATCATACCTTATACTTTCGAACGGCTTGGCATTCAAATAGAGATACAAGGCGACGACCTGCACATTCCCGCCCAGGAGCATTACGAGATCAACACCTTTATCGACGGTTCTATCCTCACCATTTACGATGCGCCCTGGCCGGGATTTACCCCCGATTTGATGTCGATTGTTTTGGTGACAGCCACCCAGGCCCGGGGCAGCGTACTGGTACACCAAAAGATGTTCGAAAGCCGCCTGTTTTTTACCGACAAGCTCATCGACATGGGCGCGCAAATCATCCTCTGCGACCCGCACCGCGCTACCGTGATCGGCCTCGACCGCCGCTACGCGCTGCGGGGCATCGAAATGACCTCACCCGATATCCGCGCTGGACAAGCCCTGCTGATCGCGGCGCTTTCGGCCAACGGGAAAAGCGTCATCCACAACGTCCACCAGATTGATCGCGGCTACCAGCACATCGACAAGCGCTTGAACGCGATTGGGGCGAAGATTACCCGGTTGTGAGCTTTTATTACAGATACAACTGGCTAAGCTTCGGAGGCCATGCCGTATTCACGGTGCTCTTCGCCATGTCGCTTTGGTTTTGGCAGGAGCGCACCCTGATTCTCGACGCGGCATTCCAATCCTATCTGTTGGTGGCCAAAGGGCAACCCGCCATCATGGTAGAAAGGTTTGGCGCAGCGGCCGTTCAATTCCTGCCTTTATTGGGCGTTTGGGCTGCTGCGTCGCTTAAAACGGTATTAATGCTGTACTCCGCCTCCTTTGTCCTTTTCCAATGGGCAATGTTCAGCATTTGCCTGCATGTACTGAAAGACAAAAGTGCAGCGCTCCTACTGTTGCTGTTCAATGTCCTTTTGGTGGGCGATTCCTTTTACTGGATCCAAAACGAGTTGCTGCAAGCCATCGCCTGGATGGTTTTGCTGTTGGCCATGTGGCTGAAGTGGGGAGCATGGCAGCAGTGGAAGGCATGGCAATATTTGCTCAGCACAGCCCTCATGGCTACGGTCGCCTATTTGCACCCCCTGGTCGTTTTCCCCTTAGCGTTTGTTTGGGTGTTTTATTGGTTGGGGAAAGTACATTCCAGGAGGCTCCTGCTGGGAGTAGCCGCTTCCTTCGGGCTGATTTTTTCCTCTAAATATGTATTGCGGGAGCCCAATTTCTACGACCGGGGCATGATTGGGCAATTTGCGCGGGAGTTTGACTTCTCCTGGGAAAAACTGCTCGGCGCGCAGAGTTTGCGCGATTTTCTGGCACATTGCAGCGAAAATCTGCTGTTGTTTTTCCCGTTGCTGACAGCGGTTCTTGTCTATTATGGCTTCAAAAAGCAATGGCTGAAAGCATCGCTGGTGCTCGGGTTCGCGACATTGTACTGCCTGCTGATCATGCTGCGTTTTTGGAACGACGACCGCTGGTACATACAGGAAAGCCATTACCAGGCGTTGGCAGTTTTTCTGCTGGTGCCTTTGATTTGGGACATCGTGCCGGCGCTTTCCAGCAATCGGAGTTGGGCATTGCTGCTGTCCGGCGTACTGCTTCTCAGGGTTTACGGGATTTTCAACACTCATGCGGCCTATACCGAGCGGTTGGGTTATGTGCAGGGCTGGGTAAAGAAAGCAGCCGATTCCGGCAGCAGAAAATTGCTGGCAGATGAGCTGTTGCTCGACCGAAAAACGCTGCTGATGAACTGGGGCTTGCCGTTTGAAACCCTGCAAATGTCGGCCCTGAAATCGCCGGATTCTGTTTGTGTGGTGGCCGTCGCCAAAAACCACAAAGCCATGTTCCAGCCATTGCCTGCCGATACAATGGTAACTTTCCTCATGATCCCGCCCATCGCATTCAAGGACTGGCCTGCCAGGTATTACCGGATGCCATCCTCGACGAATTACCTGCCGGTTGAGCATTAATTTCCCGCCTGCTTGAAACAAGTGCGCGCTTTCAGCGTCTCCCATTTTTCCAGGCAACTGTCTGCCTGATCGAGTAAAAGAAAACAGTCGTCGAATCTTATTCTGAAACCTGCCATAAACCCCCAGGTTTGCAGAACAATGTTCTATTTGCCTTGTTAAGCCCCAGTAGATTCTGCCCGAAGTTATTTATGAAAAACACCCTCTTCTTACTACTTATTCTGTCCGCCTCCCATTTGTTTGCCCAGAAAAACCCAACTGTCAGCGGTGTTTTGCGGGACGCACAATCAGGCGAAACGCTCATTGGCGCCACCGTGCAAGCGCCTGGACTCGGCCGCGGCAATGCCAGCAACGAATACGGCTTTTATTCCCTGAGCCTCCCTTTCAGCGAAGATTCCGTGGAGTTGCGCTTCAGCTACATTGGTTATGAAACCGTTTCAAGAAAAATAGTCCCCAACGGCGCCGTAACGCTGGACATTAACCTGCAACAAATTGGCGCCGTCATGCAGGAAGTGGTCATTAAAGCCAACGCGTTGGAGGAAAAAATGAAAAGCACCGAAATGTCGGTTGCGACCATTAGTTCCAGGGAAATAAAGGCGGTACCTGCCCTCTTCGGCGAGACCGACATTATCAAAATACTTCAGCTCAAGCCTGGTTTCACCCCAGGCTCCGAGGGCACCACCGGGCTTTTTGTGCGCGGCGGCAACTCCGACCAAAACCTGATCGTATTGGATGAAGCGGTGGTGTACAATCCCAACCACCTGTTCGGCTTTTTCAGCACCTTCAACTCCGATGCCGTGAAAGACCTGAAAGTCTATAAAGGCGGATTTCCGGCACAGTACGGCGGGCGGCTTTCTTCGGTCATCGATGTGCGGATGAAGGAAGGCAACAACAAAAAATACACTGGCTCAGGCGGTATCGGGTTGATTTCCAGCCGATTAACACTGGAAGGCCCTATCCAAAAAGACAAGTCCTCGTTTATTGTCAGCGGCCGCCGCACCTATGTTGACATCATCACCCGGCAAGTGAACAAGGCAAACGAAGGCAAAGCCGATTACAACAAAATCCCCGACTACTATTTTTATGACCTGAACACCAAGGTCAATTTCACCCTCAGCAAAAAAGACAGGCTGTACCTCAGCGGCTATTTTGGCCGCGACGTGTTCAACTTCCGCGATCCGACTTTCAACTTCCGGTTCGATTGGGGAAATGCAACCGGCACGGCGCGCTGGAACCACGTGTTTGGCCCCAGGCTTTTCTCCAACACCACCTTTACCTACTCCGATTACCGCTACAAAATCCAGAATGTGCTGCAAGGCTTCTCGTTCAGCTTAGGCAGCAACATCAAAGACGCCAACACCAAAGCCGATTTCTATTACCAATACGACAACAAGCACACCGTCCGCTTCGGCGCGAACATCACCTACCACGACTTCATAACCGCCCGCCTGAAAGCTGGCAGCGACGACGGCCAGGTGAAATTCGAGGCTGGCCGCGACTACGACGGCATGGAATACGGCGCTTATATCTCCGACGAATGGGCAGTGCTGCCGCGGCTCAAGGTCAACTATGGCCTCCGCTTTTCCGCCTGGCAGAACAACCCCGCATTCTACGCCAACATAGAGCCGCGGGCGGCTGCTAACTACACGGTGAGCAAAAACTGGTCGCTCAAAGCCTCCTACGCCCGCATGAACCAGTACGTGCACCTGCTGGCCAGCAGCGGTCTTTCCCTGCCGACCGATATTTGGTACCCGAGCACCGAGGGCGTGAAGCCGGAAGTCAGCGACCAGATAGCCATCGGCACCTCCTACCTCATCGGCGACCAGGTGCTCATAACCTACGAAGCCTGGTACAAATGGATGCAGAACCAGGTGGACTTTATTGACGGCGCCGAGCTTTTTGGCAACAACGAATTAGAGAACGAGCTGGCCATAGGCCGCGGTTTCGCCTACAGCCCCCTGGAGCTGGAAATTGAAAAGAAAGAAGGCAGGCTTACCGGCTGGATCGGCTACACCTTGGCCTGGGTGAAGCGCGGCCGGTTTGCCGACATCAACGGCGGCGCCTATTTCCCACCGCGTTTCGATACCCGCCACAATTTCAGCATCGTGGCCATGTACGCACTCACCAAAAAATGGCAGCTCACCGCCACCTGGGTCTATACCTCCGGCTACGTGAGCTGGCTGCCATCGGGTCGATATTCCCTGCAAGACGTGCCAGGGGCGCCCTTCCAAACCGTGGTGCCCATTTACGGCCCCCGCAACACCTACCGCTACCCCGCCTACATCCGCGGCGACCTCGGTATTGTGTATAAATGGAAAAAGCGCCGCAGCGAGCACGACATCACCCTCAGCGTGTACAACGTCACCGACCGCCGAAACCCTTACTTTATCTACATACAACCTGATTTTGAAAGCAGCCCCATCGGCGATATCCCGGTGGGCATCCAGGCGAAGCAAGTATCCCTTTTCCCGATACTGCCGAGTATAACCTGGAATTTTAAGTTTTAAATCATAAGAGGTTTCTGGTTTTAGGTTTTAGCTGGGCTTCTTTTAAAATCAAAAATAAGGAGTATCCATTTTCGCAAAACTCCTTTCCGAATACCAAGCGCAAAGCCAACCTAAAACCCGAAATCCGAAACCTTAAACCTAAAAAATTTTATTCAAAAATATGAGGCACTTAATCATTCTCGCAGCCCTGGCCTTCCTGGGGGCCTGTAACCTGACCCAAGACGTGAACATCGAACTGCCGGAATACGAGCGGCAGCCCGTGGTAGAATGTTACCTGGAGCCTGGGAAGCCGTTCCGCTTGTTGTTGTCGCAGAGCTATTCCTACTTCGACCCATTTGGGCTGGATTCTTCTTTTTTGGAAAAAACCCTCCTCGACGGCGCTGTGGTCACCATTTCCTACAATGGCCAAACGGTTTCCCTGGCAAACCAGCTTTCGTTCGAGGTAAACCCGATCAAGATATTCAATTACACTGGAACCGAAATCGTGCCCGCTGGCCCAGGCATCGAATACACCTTGAACATAGAGCTGCCCAACAACCGGGGCAATATCACCGGGCGCACTGTCATGCTGCCCAAAGTGCCCATCGACAGCGTGGTCGTCAACTTTAGCCCTGACCCGAGATTCGACACCTTAGCCAGGGCACTGACCTATATTACCGACGACCAAAGCCAGCCCAATTATTACCGCCGACTGCTCAATTACGGCTCTCTGGACAGCTTCCCGGAACAGGATTTTCTGGTGACAGACCGCTTCTCCCAAACAGCCTTAATCGCTTTCGGCACCGGGTATGACCTGGTGGAAGGGGACACTGTTTTCAATACCATATTTCACATCACGAAGGAGTACTACGATTACGCTGAAAGCTTCCAATTAGCTGTTCAAGGCAGCTTGAACCCGTTTGCACAACCTTCGCCGATAAAGAGCAACGTGAGCGGAACCGGTAACCCCTTGGGCATTTTCACCTGCCTAGTCTATGACCGGGACATGAGGATCATCAAGAAATAGGCTATCGCGGCCTGCCAAAAGGGATGGTAACCCCCAACCAGGGGAGCCCGATGAAGTCAAAAAAATCGTCGTCGCTGAAAACTGGCCTGAACAGGCCAAAATCAATCGCTACCCTTTTGGCCATATAACGGCCCCCAACGGAAACGATGCCGACATTCTCCCCATATCCAAGCGGGATAATGTAGTTTTCTGTCAAAAAATAAAAGTTTCTGCTCTGCCGGTACATGCCGCTGATGGTTATCGCCGGGTAAGCACCCCAGTCTCCCTCCGCAAAGCCCCAGCCTAACCCCATGGTAATATTCCTGTCCCGGGGCCCAGCAGTCAAGGTGCCGTAAACCAGCCCGGCGCCACCTCCGGTATCGCCAAAATCCTCGCCGATACCGTTGAAATACAATACGCCTGCGCCAAGGTTCAACTTCTCTTTTTGTATGGGCAATGAAAATTTCGGGGTCACCCAAAACGGAAACCCCGAGGCGCCAAACAGGAATGTCGGCACCAGACCCACGCCCAGCGAAAAATGGTCGGTAAACCCATAAGTGACCTGGTTCATAAATACCCAGGTGTTCTGGTAATAGCCCTCCCCTTTTTTCAAACCGTAGCCATTGGGGGCGAAAAAATAGCGGGTGTTGTGTGGGCTGTCGTACCAGTACGAGCCTTTCACCATTTGCCCCTTCCTGACCGGTTCCATCACCTTGATCTGCTTTTTCGGGATTTTGATCTCGCCAAAGTTGTCCGTTAGGATGGTTACCGTGCTTTCATCGTCCGAAACCAGCTCACCGATAAAATCATTGCCGTCAAGGGTGCTGATATGCCATTGCTGGGTGCTGTCTTTGGCAGTTACTACTTGAGCTGTAGCATAATGAGCGAAAAATGGAAGACAGACTACTGCTGTTATCCACAAAATTTTTGAACTTTTCATTTTGTATTGAGTAGGTTGAATGATGAAAGAATATGAGTCATCCCGAATTTTCGGGAAGGAAAGAATCATAGAAAAGTGCAGCATTAGTTTGCACTTATTGGTCAGACCACGAAAAGTGGTCGGACCAAGGGCCATCGTCCGACCGCTTTTCGCGGTCGGACGAATAGGTTTTTACAATTATGCCCTAAAAATGATTCTACGTTATTCGTTATTTGATATGCCTATCAAAATTTGGGAAGACTCATGTTTCGGCGTCAAGGTACCATCAATTATAGGTCTATCTGAAAACTCAGCACCGGGGTAAGCCCGCTTTGTTCCCGGTAAACCCATTGGTTCAGGTCGGGATCGTAGTCGCGGCTCAGCGGGTCGATGTTTTTCCTGCTGATAATATTTTGAATATCGAGGGCCAGCGACCAGGCCGACTTGGGGTTGTTCTTTCTGAAGGCAATCCGCATATCGGGCCTGAAATAAGAATCTACACGATCCCGGAACGCATTGTCCTCATCCAGCAGCGGTTCTTGTGCATAACGGGAAATGTTCTGGTTGGGCAGCAGGGGCGTGAGCCGCTGGCCACCGTTGTACAACAGCTTCAGCCCGACTTGTAACACAGAAGCATTTTTAAAGCTCCACTCCTTTCCGCCCATGAATGTGGCTGAAATGCCGCTGTCAAACGCGGTCGGGTGCTCGCGGCCTGCCGCATCTCCATACCGCGAGCGCGAAACCGAGCCGCTCAGCAGGAAAAACGCGCCTTTGCTGAACGATTTTTCCACACTCAAATCCAGCCCGATGTTCTGCCCGGCGCCGAGGTTGGCCATGGCCCGGTTGGTAAAGCCGGAGACGGTATTCAGGATGCTCCAACTACTGGCCAAGTCTTTGGCCACCGGCACATCTTTCATTTTTTGGAGGTACAGCTCTGCGTGCAGGCGCAGGGATTTCCCCGCCAGCAAATCCCAGGCGGCAACATAGTGCTGTGCGCGAATCAGGTCAATATCGCGGTTCACTTCTACCCCGTTGATGCGGGTGAAATAATTGCCAAGCGGCAAAACGCGCCCATGAATGCCCCAGGCTATGCTGACGGACTGTTTTTCCGTAAATTGAAACCTGGCGCTGAGCCGCGGCTCCGCACTGGAGCTTTTGGTCAGGGCAAAAAGCAGCAGGTGCATACCGGCATTGAAGCTGAGCTTCTCGGTGGGGCGGATGCGCAAATTGGCAAAAGATTGCAGCATTTGGGTGGTGCCGCGCGCCTCGATGGAGGTCGAGTCCTGCAGGGTTTCCCGCCGGAGGTCGTAAGGCATTTTGGTCAGGGTGACACCTGTTTTGAGCGACAGTTGCCGGCTGAATTTTTTGCTCAAAACAGCGTTCAACACATAGCGGGCTTCGTTGTACTGCTCCAAATTCACCGGATAAGGCCGTTTTTGGGGCGAAAGTGTGTCGTTCCTCCAGTAAATAAACTGCCCCATCGCCGCAGCGCTGATCTTGAGGTAGGCGTCCTCCGGGAGCAGTATGGAGAGCGTTGTGCCCAAAGCCCCCATTTTTGTGTCGAAGTCGCGGGTATAATAGTCGCCGAAAGACTTCCAATCGGCCGTGTCCTTCACCGCGTTCTCTACCTCCTGGCTCAAGCCTCCAATGCCCCATATCGTGAAAATGCTCTTTTTGTTCTTGCTGGGCAGGTAAAAATTGAAGCTCAAATCCTGGAACGTGTTGTCGATGCGCTCGCCGACCAAGTGCAGGCCCATCTTGTTCAAAATACCCAGGGTGGAATAGCGGTAGTTGACCAAATAGGAGGCGCCGGTTGACTTGTTCAGCGGCCCTTCCGTGCTGAAATCGAGCCCCAACATGCCCGCCCGGAAGGTGTATTGCCGTTTTTCGGGGTTTCCTTTCCGGAAATGGATGTCGAACACCCCGGAATAGGCGTTGCCGTACTCCGCCGGGAAAGCGCCTGTGCTGAAATCCGAGTTGCCCAACATGCTCACCGAAAATATGGTGATGCCGCCGCCCGAGGAGCCGCGGCGGGCAAAATGGTTGGGGTTTGGGATATCAATGCCCTCCAGCCGCCAAAGCAGGCCGATACCCGAATTGCCGCGCACCACAATGTCGGAGCGGCTGTCGCGGCTGGGCTGCACGCCGGGGAAGCCCATAGCCATCCGGCTGGGGTCGTTGGCAGAGGCGGCATAGCGCTGGGTCTCATCGACAGAAAAAGAGCGTGCGCTGAGCAGGCTGAGTTCGTTGATAGGCTCGTTGCCGCGCTTGCGGGCGCTGACCACCACCTCCTGCATGGCATTGCCTGCACCCTCGCTGACGGCAATGTTCATGAATGTCGCCCGGGCAGAATTCAATATGATGGGGTCGCTGAGCCAGGGCTCATAGCCGACATAGCTGCACTGCACTTGTAAGCGCCCCACAGGCACATTTTTCAGGGAAAACTTGCCCTCAACATCCGTGACCGCCCCAATGACCGGCATGGCATCCTTGACACTGACCGTCGCGCCGACCAGCGGCTCCAGGGTTTCTTTGTCGATGACCTGGCCGGAAATGGTTTGGGTGGGGGCCTGGGCTGCCGAATGCAGGTATAAGAAGCAGAAACACAGCGAGAATAAAAGTGTTTTCATCATATTAAGTTATTGGTAGTGAAATCGTTGGGGCGAAAAAAAACGGGAAGCTCTGGCTGGGGCTATTTGTCAGGCACCCCTTCGACCACTTTCTTTTTCTTCCATATTTTGTAAATGGCAAGGCCGCCCAGGAAGCCGAAAAGGAGCGGGCCGCCGATCATGATGGTTGTCCCGAGCACTTCCTGGCCAGAACAAGAAATTTCGCAACCCAAAACCAGGCTCAAATACCCTAGCCCAATCGCAAGCGCCACAAACACAAAGGTCAGGAATATCTTAACGGGCACCGTCATATCCTTTTCCTGAAGCCGATCCATTTTAGCAATGATATGCTTCAACTTGGATTTCGCCCTCTTTATCACCCACTTATGTACCAGCCCGCCGCTTTTTACTGGCCGCGCTTCCGCTGGGTTTTCGCGCGACCCAGCCATTGAAAAGACTGTGGGCAACGGCGTGGAAATGGCGGCTGACATTACAGGCTGATCGACCCAGTTTGGTAGCGCGTTGCCGATAAAAAACCAAAAAGCAAAGCCGTAGGCAACAAGGCAAGCGTCCATAGCCTTTCGGTACAGGAAAAACTTTGGTCTGCCTATGCTTTTTTTCAGCGACTTCGCAGGGTAAATAAGCAGGCACAAAACAGCAATAACCTGAAGTGCCCAACCCCAAATTTTTGGCTCAAGCTCCAGCCCCGCCCAAAAGGCGGATATGCCGAAAATAAATGCGATGATGCCGATGGCTATTTTGGAGAGAGCAATAATGAGTGCTGCTGGTTTGGGGTTGGATTTTGCCCAAAGAGCACAATTGAAAATGGTCGAATTTTCCATAAAAAAAGTAGTAATTGTTAAAAAATACGAAACAATAAATGTCAAGCAAACTCCGACGAGGACAAATGTGCGGAAACAAACTGGTGTTGCAAAAATTGTATTTTCAATCTAAAAAATATATTTTTATTGAATTTCAGTTAATTTTTTCGGGCAATAATTCCCCTGTTTTTAAGTTAATATTGCGTCCCCAAATTCATCAGGGTCAATCTAAAAACACATCATGAACAAATACCTGCTGTCTGGTTTCCTCCTGTTTTTCATCTCCTCACTGTCGGCGCAATGTATCTCGGGCGACTGTAAAAACGGCATCGGGACCTATAAATATCCATCCGGCGCCCGCTATACCGGCCATTTCCGCGACGGCGAGATCCACGGCGTAGGCGTATGCTACTACACCGACGGCAGCAAGTACCAGGGTGAATGGGTAAACCGCTACCCGGAAGGCAAGGGCACCAAAACGTACAGCGACGGCACCGCCCGCACCGGATTGTGGAAAAAGGGAAAGCCTGTTGACGCCAACGGAAATGTGCTCGAAGAATACATCGCCAAAAAGAAAGACGAAAGCTCCGACGACGGCACCAACATACAGTCGGGCTGCTTAGCTGGCGACTGCAAGAATGGCCCCGGCACCTTCGCTTACCCCGACGGCAGCAAATACGACGGCAATTTCGTCAACGGCAAGTTCGACGGGCAAGGCGTGTTCACCTTTGCCAACGGCGATACCTATACCGGTTCGTTCAAGGAAAATTACCCCGACGGCCAAGGCACCCGCAAGCTGCAGTCAGGCGAGGAAGAATCCGGCATGTGGAAACAGGGCGAGTTCTTAGGCAACAGCCTCACCGAGAGCGGCAGAACCGGCTGCATCGAGGGCGACTGCGAAAACGGGCAAGGCACCTACGTCTATAAGGCCGGTTCCGCCAAGTACTACGGCACCTTCAAGGACAGCAACCCGCACGGCTACGGCACCTGCACCTACGCCAACGGCGATGTTTATGTAGGCGAATGGCAGGATGGCGCTTTCGGGGGCCGCGGCACCCTCACCCTGCGCGACAAGACCATTGTAGAGGGATTCTGGCGCGCCGGGGAATACCTCGGCAAGGCCCAGCCGGAAGACTACGTGGCGAAGCCGGCCACAACAACCCCGGCGCCAGCCGCCCCGGTATTGCCCGCCGCAAAAGTCTGGGCAGTCGTAGCGGGCGTTGCCTCCTACGACCACATGCCCGTGCTGCGCTACACCGACGACGATGCCTACCGCTTCTATGCCTTCCTCAAGAGCTTGGAAGGCGGCGCCCTGCCCGACGAGCAGGTGCGCATCCTCATCGACGAGGAGGCCACCCGCGACAACATCCTGGGCACCCTGAAAGAGATATTCGGCATGGCCGGCCCCAACGACTTAGTCATCTTCTACTTTTCCGGCCACGGCCTCAACGGCTCCTTCCTGCCCATCGACTTCGACGGCTTCAACAACAAGATCGGGCACGACGAGATCGCGGGCATCTTCAACAAGTGCCGCGCCAAGTTCAAGCTCTGCTTAGCCGATGCCTGCCACTCCGGCAGCCTGATCGCCATGCGCTCCGGCGAGCCGGAGCCCATGCTGGTGCAGTTCTACCAGACCTTGGCAAAGTCCGTCTCCGGCACTGCGCTCATCATGTCGAGCAAAGCCGAAGAGACCTCCCTGGAATCGTCGGGCCTGCGCCAGGGCGTTTTCAGCCATTTCCTGATCCGCGGCCTGAAAGGCGAAGCAGATGCCAACAAGGACAAGGTGGTGACCATCGGCGAGCTGTACGACTACATCAATGCCAACGTGCGGTCTTATACCGGCAACCGGCAGAGCCCGGTGATTAAGGGTACGTATGACCCGCAGATGACGGTATCGGTGTTACGGTAAACGGGGTTGCGGGCTTTTTTGCGTAGATTTTTCACAGATTTGATTGCGCAGATTTTTCACAGATTTTTTTGGCTGAAATCTGCTGGTTGCTTGTGCAGCTGGCCTTAGTGCCGCATCCACACATTAAGGCATTGTTTTGCAACCCATTTGCTTGAGAAGGGGGGCGATTTAAGGTACATTCAAGAACTTTTGCCGATGTCGTTCGAGGCGATGATGAAAGCCGCCCCAAAAACATCAAGTTCCGGAGCGGCCACGGTTTAAAATCAAGGATTCGGTTTATTGCTTCACAAACTTCTCCACCGCCAGCACTTTCCCTTCCGAAACTACCTGCAAGAAGTACAGGCCTGCCGCCAAATCGCGGGCCTCAACAGTTTGCAAGGCACTGCCAGCAAGCGCCCGACTTTCCAGCACCCACCTGCCTGTCAAGTCCGTCACCCGGAATACCGTGCCGGGCGCAGCCGCCTGCGGCAATGCCACCTGGAAGCTGCCCGTGTTCGGGTTCGGGAAGATGCGTATCTGGCCCAACTGGAAGGGCTGCGCGGTGCCAACCATCTGATCGGTGCAGAACTCTAAGTTGTCGATGCCCACCACCGAACGGGCGGAAGCATCCGAATTCTGTACGCAAACCACCAACAGGTGCTTGGCCGGGTTCAAGGCCATGTCCACGGTGACAGCCGCCATTTTCCAGGCCGAATAAGAAGTGTCCAATGGCAGCTTGTGCAGCACCTGCGGACTGGGGTCGCTCAAAGATTCCTGCAAGCGGAATTCCAGCACCGTGTTGTCGGGACTGCCGTTGCCCAGGTAATTGATGGCGCTCAGTCCGATGTAGGCCGTGCTGCCGTTCATTTTTGCAAGGTCCTGGTAAACGCCCGCAAAATGCTCCTTGCCACCGATCAGCACCACATGCCCGTCGTCGGAAGCGCCTTCATCTTCCATCACGGCTGCCCCGTCGCCGGGGTTGGGGAAAAGCTGCCAGTTTTCTACAGCGCCGCCCTCACCCAGGTGGCCGGGCACGAGCCCTTCGCTGAAGTCGCCGTTCTTCACCCGGTCGCCGCCGGGACAAGCCGTGATCGTAGGAAGATTGTCATTTGGATTGACCTTGCATTTTACGATGATCGTCCTGCAGTATTCCCGCTGGCAGACCACCCCGTTCTCGGTGCGTTTCACCAACATGCACACGTTGTATATCCCTGGAAGGCTGAAAGTTACCATAATGGCGTTGTTTCCAGTCGAAGTGAACGTCTGGGTGCCGCCGGGGCCGGTGATCGTCCAGGTCACCATGTCGTTGGGACAGAGCGCCACGGGCTTGAATTTCCGGTTGCAGGTGAATTTGTTCCCCTTCACGGTGAAACCGGCAGCCACTTGGGCCATCAATTCGCTGCAAGGGCAAGGGCAAGGTCGGAATACAAAATTGACCTTGCACACACAAATCTTGGTGCCGCAATGGCCGGTCACCGTCAGCATATAATTGAGGCCCGGACTGAACAATGCCGGGTTGAGCGTTATGTCGTAATGGCCCGTCGGGCTGCCCGCAAATAGCTGCACCAAAGGAACCGTGCCGCTGGCGACGGTATTCCCCATCGGCATCTGGACGATCGACCACTGCACCGAACTCCCAAGGCAATCCGCGGAACTGCAGGTCATGTTCCCGTGGAAAAAGAACAACTGGGCAGGGTCGGGCTTTGTGCAGGGCAAAATGACCTGGTCTGGCTGGTTGCACTTGACGTTCACCACCACCTGCGGCCAGGAACTGTTGTAGAACTGCTCCCCGGAGAATCCCACGCAATCACAGGTATCGCAAGGCACTTCCAACTGGAACTTGATCAAGCAGGGCGGGCAGGGCATGCCGCCGCAGTAGCCCACGAGCTTGATGCAATACACCCCGGCTTGGTCCATCAGGCTCTGCGGGATGCTGAACGCAAAGTTGGGCGCTGCCACCACGCCGGTCATCGTGATCATATTGCCGCTGGGCTGTATCAGCATCCAGTCCACCGTAGTGGGCGCTGGGCAATTGCCCTGACAATTGAAAACACCGCTTACGGGCAGTGGCTGGCCGTTGGGCGGGCAATTGATCAGCACGGGCTGGCCGCCACAGCTCACCGGGATGGAAATGCCGGAATTCGGGCGGATAAACAAATCGCTGAAGGTGCCGCAAGCGCATGGGCCGCAATCAATATGAACCGTCGTGCACATCAGCTTGAAATTGCAGTCGTCGAACACGCTCACACAAATCTGATAGGTGCCGCTTTGGGTGAACGTGAAGGTCCAGGAGCCATTGGCAGGCACCACCACCTGCGGCACCGGAGGCCCGCCGACGATGTAGGGGGGCGTGCTGAAGAAGTAGCATGGGCCGAACTGCGGGGCCGTCACGGTTATGTCACAGCCGTTCTGCACCACCGTGAAGCCCTGTGCGACAAGGCTGCTAAATACGGCGGGATCCTCACAACAGTCGGTACATTCCACCACAATCGTTTCCTGGAAGAATTTTTCATAACAGATCAAACCCGTGTGCGGGTTGATTTCAATAGCCAACCAGGTAATAACATACGTGCCACTTTGCGCGTAGGTGTGCATGGGCATATCGCCGCCCACAAACGGGCCGACATCAATGGTGCCATCGCCCCAGTTTATGGACTCGATGTAATCACAGCCGAGCAGGCCGCCGATGTTCAAGGTGGCCTTGCACTTGGCATTGTCCACCGCAAGGCTCACCGCGTTCTTTATCCTGTCGCAAAACGCGTCGTAATCCTTGCAGCAGGTGTCCAACGGCGAGGTGATGCAATCGAAGTCGAAACTGGCCCCGCAATAGGGCTGCGGGTCAACATTTCCGTACAAAATATGCACATCCAGCACGTGCGGGTTGCTGCCGCCGGGGTTGCACAGGGTGATCGGCGAGAAGAAGCCCGTGGGCAAAAAGCCGATGGATGGCCGTATCGTGATCTGGTTGCCGCTGCCGTTCATCTGCCAGCCGGCATCCAGCACGGCATTGCTGAAATCGCCCGAGCTCAGGGTTAGCTCGATGACGGTGAAACAATTGGGCGCCAGGTTGCCCACCTGCAGCTCATAACAACAGTAATCCTCCACCGTGTGCAGTTTCTGCCAACTGATGAATACCGAGTCGCATTTCTGGGGCGGCAGCTCGATGAACACCTCCTTGCACACCGTGTCGCGGCAGATCGTGTGCCCGCCATCGGCGGAAGCCGTCAGCACCAAGCACACGGTATGCCAGCCCGGCGTGTTGAAGGGGTGCAGGATGCTGTTCAGGTTGGTGCTGCTGTTGGGGCCGGTATTGTCAAAATACCAATCCACCTGGGTAATGGCCGAACCACAGCCAAGCGTGGCCAGCGAGGTAAATGCCGATGGGTTTTGGGGATAGCATTGAATGCCCGCCACGACGGAACATGGCTCGGCGATCTTTTTCACACAAACGTCGTCCACATAAATGTAATTGGAAACCGGAGGCGCACCTTGCGCTGCGGTGAAAGTCATGTACTGGACATTTGGATAAGCATTGCTAACCGTGAAAGTATGTTTATACCAGGTGCCTGCCAGGTTGTTCGGTGTAGCGTTTACAATGACATGCTGGTCGCCGCCGCACTGGTGGCTGCAACTGTTGGGCGGTTGGTACATGTTGCAATTGGCACCTGACATCACAGCGTAGAAATTGAAGGGCGCTGTCGGCGTGATGAGTGGCGTCCACCAAAATTCTACTTGGTAGCTGCAGCCTTGCTGGATGGTTTGACTCAACTGCGTCGTGATGCCTTCGCATGACCCAAGTGAAAAGCCGCCGTATTTCTCCCCACAGTGGGCAAAAAGCTCCTTGACTGGTGGGGCAAGATAAAACCCGGGCCAAACAGGGTTTGTGTTGGAAAACCAATCGCCAATATTGCCGGATGTAGGGATATTGGTCGCGGCGTACCAACCTGCACATTGGTTTATCTGGTCGTTGGCCGTGGGAAAGCCGGCAGCACCGCTTTCAAAACTGCCGTTTGTCACCAAATTACCGTCGCAACTGCAACCGCACTGCACCGTCACTACCTGGGTGCAGGTCGTCACATTGTCGCAGTCGTCGGTAGCCGTCCAGGTTATGGTGGTGGAGCCGCCGGGGAACACCGCTGGGGCGTTGCTGGTCACCGTCACCGAGGGGTCGCAGTTGTCGATGGCCACGGGCGGTATGGGCTGGTACATGGCGGTGCACAGCCCATTGGCTCCGATCACCCCGGTGATGGAGACATTTGCCGGGCAGGTCATGATGGGCGGCACCACCTCTATGGTTTGGATGCCCATGGTACAGGTACCGGTGTTCCCGCAATGGTCGGTGACGGTAAGGGTAACGGTATGCACACCGCAGCCCATCAGCACGGCCGGGCTCACGGAATAGGATTGGATGCCGCAATTGTCGGTGGAGCCGCCATCGACAAAAGCCGGGGTGACGGTGTATTTGCAGTTGGCGTCCAGATCGACGCCCACGCCGAGGTTGCAGACAGCATTCGGCGGTATTATGTCGGTCACAGTATAGGTGACGCTGGCCGTCGCCGTGCTCCCGTCGGCACAAGTGGCGGTGACGCAGTAGGTTGTCGGCACACAGGGCAACTGATCGGTCGTGAAACAGGGGTCTGTGCGCCCGTCGCACCATTGAAAGCTTACCGGCTGCGGGCCCGTGGTGACAGCGCATACCTGTACCTCGCCGCATTTGGCAGGGTTGGGCGTAACGTTGATGGTCACCGAGCAAGGCGGGGGTGGCAGGCAAGCCCGGAAGCTGACATCGTCCACCGCAAAATCGTTGCCGATGCTGGTGGTGGCCAGCACCCGGATCGACAGCACGGCCGTTCCGGTGGCGTTGGCCGTCCAGGTGCCGCAGAGGCGTATCCACTGGTCGGGTATCTCGGCAAATGACAAGGGCCCGGCGATACTGGTATTGTCCACGAAAAGCGCGACCTGGGGGTCGTCGTAGTTTTTTGTCGGGATCACCAGGTTGTCGAACCAGGCGGAGAAGGCATAGTTGGTGCCGGCGGTCACGTTCACTGTTTGTTGCCAGGCGATGGGGCCGCCGTAGCCGTCGATGACGAGCATTTTTCCTGTTGGGGCATAGGCCGTATGGTCCAAGCCCCACCACTGCATGTTGGCGATCGGCACCTCCGATTGGTTCAGGACGGAGTACTGGCCAAAATTTCCCATGCTCCCAGGGTTGAAATAGTTATAGTTTGAGGCAAACCCCTGGTTTCCAAGCTGAAAATCTCCATTCGCAACCAATTCAGGCCCGAACTGGCTGCCCACAGGGCAACAAGGCGGCGGGAGCGGCGGCGGCGGGCAGGGGAAGGCAAAATTTTTGGTGCAGGTGACTGGAGGCCCAGAGGTTTGGTAGGTCGTTGACGTGGTGATCTGCGGCATACCCGAACCGTGCACCCGGAACTTGCAAGGCTCGTAGCGCGGCCAGTATTTAGGCCCCCTGGCGGTCAGCTTCAAGTGCTGAGAGTCAACCACGATGAGGTTCCAGCCAGTATCCGGCACTACGGATTCAAAAGTGCCCGAAGCTAAGCTTATGTCAAAATCGTAGAAGCAATAAACTCCTTCTTTGGTGAACGAAAAAATATACTCACAGGGATCGGAACTGCCCGGCACTGGCGTCACGTCCATATAAACTGAATCGCAGGAGCAAGACGGGCAGTTGCCGAAATTGCGCACCACTTGCTGGGAGGCGGCAAGGTTGACAGTGTATTCGCCGGTGGCCGGCACCTTGGGCGTCCAGCCTGGCAAAACCGCTTCCTTGACGCGGTACAAGCCTAAGGGCAGGTCGTAAAAGGCATAGCGGCCATCTGCATCGGTTTGCTGCTCGGCCACAAGGTTGCCCGCGCCGTCGAGCAATTGGATGGTCCAGTCCAAAATCGTCGGTTGGTTGGAATAGGGCAAACTGCCACATTCCCGGTATTTCACGCCGATGATGGAGGCATCCGTTGGGTCGGGGCAGGATTCCAGCACCGGCCCGGGGAAAATATCGCAGCCCAGCATGGCGCATTGGTTGTTGTAGGCAATGGCCACGTTGGTGATAAGGCCGTAGGGCAATGTAAAGATCATGGGCGCTTGGGCGCCAAAGGGCAAAAAGCCGTTCGCATGGGTAATCAGCAACTGGGTGGGCCCCAGCGATTGGACGGAAAAGCCCGCCGCCATGTTAGCGCTAAAGTTCTGGAAGGAGCCGTGGTCCAGTGTAAGCAGTATGTCTGTGTAGCAATCCGTCGAATTTTGGTACGTCAGCCGGAACTTGCAGGGCTCGTAATGGACAAAATTGAAAGAAATCTGGTTGCAGGCGCCGCCCTGGGCGTTTGCTGTTTGCGTGCAAAAAAACAGGCAAAGGGCAAGTTGGCAAAGGGCAAGGGGCAAGTTGGCAAAGGGCAAGGGGCAAGTTGGCAAGGGGGCGTGGGAAAGGGGGGGCGTGCCGGAAGAAGGGTTGTTCAAATCAATTGAATGGTTGAAATTTTTCATACCGCAACAGCTTTGGAAGGTTGAACAGAAGTAGGAATGCTCTGTGAGATTTATACCCAAACCTGTGGTTTGCGAAAACAGCAGAAGGTAAATCCTTCATAATCAAATAAATCCATCCTGAAAATCTCGCAAACCACTGGAATCCTGGTTTATTTTTTCCAAAAGTGCCTTATTCCTGTGTCATTTGCCAAAATAAATGACCATTGGCAGGTCTCCCATGATATTCGGCTGAAAAAAAATGATATTCGGCAAGGGTAAGCTTTACCTTTGGCTTGCGATAAAGTGTCATGACTTTTCGCACACGATTTATGCCTGAACCCATTCGTATCCTGCTGATCGACGATGAGCCTTCCTGCCGCAACACCTTGCGGAGCTTTCTGGACGATGATTTCCGAGAGGCCGTCATCACAGGTGAAGCTGGATCGCTAGATGCAGCTACCGCTTTGATTGAAAGAGAAGGTCCAGACTTGATTTTTCTGGACATCCACCTCGAAGACGGCACGGGCTTTGACCTGCTCGACCGCTTCCCAAAACCCAAGTTCAAAGTGATTTTCACCACCGCCCACGACGAGTTCGCCGTCAAGGCATTCCGATACAGCGCCATCGACTACCTGTTGAAACCCGTCGACCCCGACCTGTTTCTGGAAGCCGTACAACGCGCCGAAGCCCGCACCCACTCCCAGGAAAAGCAATTGGCGGTTTTGAAGCACAACAACGCCACGCGGCAATTCGACCGCATCACCCTGAACACGGGCGATGGCATGATCTTTATCCAGACCAGCGACATACTGCACCTGGAAGCAAACGGCAACTATACCTTTGCCTACCTCGCCGACGGCGAAAAGCACCTGGTCAATTGTACCATGAAAGATTTTGAGGAAATGCTGCCCGAGCCTGTGTTTTTCAGGATTCACCAGTCGCACCTGGTCAATACGGGCAAGGTAAAGAAGTACATAAAAGACGACGGCGGCTACGTGGTCATGCCAGACGGTGCTAAACTGCCCTTAGCCAGACGGCGAAAGGAGGAGTTTTTGCGGGAACTGGGAGTAATGTGATAATTTGGAAATTCGATAATGTGATAATTCGATAATGTGATAATTGGCGGGTACATCAACAATCGAAATTCATGTATTCGTCAATCGTCAATCAATCCTTTTCACTTTTCAAATCCCAACACAACCTTTTCAATAATATCGCAACATTCCTCCATCTGGGAGTGGTTCATCACCAGCGGCGGCGCAAATCGGATGATGTTGCCGTGGGTAGGCTTGGCCAACAGGCCGTTTTCCGCCAATTTCAGGCAGATATTCCAGGCCGTCTTGCTTTCTTCGGTATCGTTGATGACAAAAGCGTTGAGCAGGCCCTTGCCGCGCACCAGCTTTATAAGGTCGGGCCGCTTTGCGCGAACGTCTTCCATGCGGGCGCGGAAAATCTGGCCCAGCACTTCGGCGTTTTCCGCCAAATGCTCGTCGGCAACCACGCGCAGCGCTTCCATGGCCACGGCGCAGGAAAGCGGGTTGCCACCAAAAGTAGAGCCGTGCTCGCCCGGCTTGATTGTCAATATGATCTCGTCGCTGGCCAATACTGCGCTCACTGGCAATACCCCACCGGAAAGCGCCTTGCCCAGTATCAGGATGTCGGGCTTGATTCCGAAATGGTCGCAAGCCAACAGCTTGCCCGTGCGCGCGATGCCGGTTTGTACTTCATCGGCAATAAACAGCACGGTGTGCTGCTTGCACAGCTTGTAGGCGCCGGGCAGGAAATCCTCGTCCGGCACAAAAACCCCCGCCTCGCCCTGGATGGGTTCCATGATCAAGCCCGCCACATTGGGGTCTTGCAGGGCGGCTTCCAAAGCGTGCAGGTTGTTGTAGGGTATCACTTCAAAGCCTTCCATGTAAGGGCCGTAGTTTTTCCTTGCGAGCGGGTCGGTAGATGCCGATATGACCGCCAAAGTGCGCCCGTGGAAATTGCCCTCCACAAAAATGACCTTTGCCTTGCCAGATGGGATGCCTTTTACCTGGTATGCCCATTTGCGGCAAAGCTTCAGGGCAGTCTCCACCGCTTCTACGCCCGTGTTCATCGGCAATACCCGCTCGTAGCCGAAATAATGACACATAAACTCGGCAAACTCGCCCAAAAGATTGCTGTGAAACGCACGGGAAACCAAGGTCAGCTTCTGCGCCTGCTCCGTCAGGGCCGCGATGAGCCGGGGGTGGCAATGGCCCTGGTTCACGGCGCTGTAGGCCGACAAAAAATCGTAGTAGCGCCTGCCCTCCATGTCCCATACATAAACGCCCCTGCCGCGCTCCAGCACGACGGGCAAAGGGTGGTAGTTGTGGGCGTTGTATTTGTTCTCCAGTTCTATTATCTCTGCCGAACCAATGGCGTTCGTTGTCGTCAGGACTTCCATATTCTTGAATGTTTGTGGTGATGGGCAAAGGTACGAAAAATAAGGCTGCAACCCGAAACCCTAATTCCTTCCTTACCTTTGCCCAAAAGTATATTGTATGCGATTCGATATTGTGACCGTGCTGCCCGAGCTGCTGGAAAGCCCGCTGAACTATTCCATCATGCAACGGGCAAAGGACAAGGGGCTTTTGGAGGTGTACCTGCACCATTTGCGCGATTATGCCGCGGGCAAGCACCGGCAGGTGGACGACTACCAGTTTGGCGGCGGCGCAGGCATGGTGATGAAGCCCGAGCCCATCGCTGCCTGTATCGACAAATTGTGTGCCGAACGCGCGTACGATGAGATCATCTATACCTCGCCCGACGGGATTTTGCTCGATCAGGGACTTTGCAACAAATTGAGCCTGAAGAACAACCTGCTCGTCCTCTGTGGGCATTACAAGGGCGTGGACGAGCGCATCCGGCAAAAATACGTCACCCTCGAGATCAGCATTGGCGACTACGTGCTGTCGGGCGGCGAACTTGCCGCTGCCGTCATCGTCGATTCGGTTGGCCGGCTGATCCCCGGTGTGCTGAACGACGAGACATCCGCCCTTTTCGACAGCTTCCAGGACAACCTGCTCGCCCCGCCTGTCTATACCCGCCCGGCTGAATGGGAAGGAATGCCCGTGCCAGAAGTGCTGCGCTCCGGCCATGAGGCCAACATCGAAACATGGCGGCACGAACAGAGCATGGAGCGCACCCAGGCGCGGCGCCCAGATTTGTGGGAGCGGTACCTGAACGAGCAGTAAGATCTTTAGGCAATATTTTTCAACAAAAAATTTTATTTAAAAAACAAATAGTTTTATCTTTGTTGCGGCAACAGGCAGCCTGAAACTACTTTCGCTGCTAAAATATTGACAATGCGTTATTTAGCCCAGCACGATCTCTGCAAAAGCCGCTGCCTATTATCACATTATCAAATTATCACATTATCAAATTAGGAACAAGATGAACCTTTGTCCAAACTGCGCCGCCGAGGTCATCCCCGGATCCAAGTTTTGCAACCGCTGTGGCGACAAGATCGCCGAGCGCACCAAAGAATGTCCGGCCTGCGCCCACCGGGGCCCCTTATCCTCCGTTTTTTGCCACCACTGCGGGTTTCATTTTGAGGCTAAAATCAAGGGCGCCGACAAGCGATATGTCCCGATTTATCCGTTGGAATTTGACCCTGGCGCCTTGACGGAACAGGTAAAAACACTCTTTTTCAAGAGCTTGAGCCAGCGCGTAACAGCCGAGCACGACCCCAACAAGTACCCCGACTATGTGGAGCGCTTCTACCAATCGAGGTTCCGGGAGATTTATGGCCTGCGCGCCGAGCAAATCGCCGAAGACGTATATACCCAATGGGAGCGCTTCGGCAGCGAAGCCCTGCCCGAAATCGACAAGCGGCTGAACATCGCGTTTGAAGGCTTGCTCGACTTTTTTATCATCCAGTATTGCCCCGACCTGAACGGGATGCTGTTGCCGTCGGCTATTTTGAAATACGAGAAGGCCATCCCGGGCAAAACAGACCTATGGCAAATGATCCAGGATTTCCTCGATTTCGAGCACGAGGAGGAAGTGGTGTATTTCGATTTTATCACCATGAAGCCCGAATTGTTGGCTAATGCCTGCAAGAGCTTCCTGAGTGCAGAACGAAACGAACGCGTGTTTTTCATCTGCGACCTTTCCGTGAAAAGCAACTGCAAGGAAGGCTTCGCGATGACCAACAAAGGCATCTATTGGCTGGCTCCCTTCGACCGGCCGCGCCGGGTGCTGTACACCGAGATCGGCACCATAAAAAAGGAAAAAGAATGGATCACCATCAACGGCCATTTTTTCCATGCCTCCCCCACCCTGAACTTGAAGCTCTGCAAGCTGCTGAAAAAGCTCCGGGGCTGGCGCTCCGAGGAGCCCAGGCCAAAAACGGCTATGGAAACGGCCTAAAACAGGTCGTTTCTGCCAAAAAATGAACCCGCCGAAACTTTCTGCAATTTTCCTGGGTTCACTTATTGCCTGTTTCGCCCAAGCGGCATTATCTTTGCACCCGCTTTGCGAAAATGGAGGTTGTAGCTCAGCCGGTTAGAGCGTCGGATTGTGGTTCCGAAGGTCGGGGGTTCGAGCCCCCTCATCCTCCCAGCATAGAAAAAGGCGGCGCGATTGCGCCGCCTTTTTTATTTTTGGGGCTAGCCTGGCCGATGTTACTTCTCAAGGCAGTACTCCCGTTGGTCATTTGTAAGTTCACTCTTTTTTAGCCTTTTAGGGTTTTTGGTCTTGTTTGGGTCGTTGATCGGATTTATCTTTGTCAATTGCCTGATGGCGTTTTTTGGGTTTCTCAATTCAGAATTACGCTTAGCGGCTCACTTTTCCTAGGCATTTCTTTGAAGAAGCTAGATATTTATTCAACATGACCCGATGACGCTGCAATTTCAATAAAATTGTAAGATCCGACAGACAAATAATTAGCCCTGATGAATAACCGATGAAAAAACTGATTGCCCTTTTCAAAGAAACGCCTGCGCTTTTCTTCATCATTGCTGCACTGGTCTGGGGCGGCTTTTTATATGGACGACACACGTCTAAATTCCATGATCCGGAATTTCAGGAGAATCTTCTGGTGGAGGCCTCAGGGCTGGTCTTTGACCTGTTTGTATTTGGCCTTGTATTGTCGCTTTATGAAGGCTGGAGGGCAAAGCGGGAAAGGATAAAGCGGTTGCATGAGGAAATTGATGATTTTCGAGGTTGGGATGAAAAAGAGGCTTCGCATAGGATTGTGGGGACGATAAGGAGGCTTCTGAGGGAAGGAGTTACGGAATTCGATTTACATGGATGTAACATCAGAAGTGCGGATGTGAAGCTCGTGAGTTTAGTTAGTAAAAGTCTCCGTGGAGCGGATCTAAAGGGATCAGACTTGAGTAATGCTACCCTTGAAAGAGCAAACTTAGAAATGGCAAATTTAAAGATGACGAAACTTGCACATGTACTAATGAATGATGCAAATATGAAGGGTGTGAATTTAGAGAGTGCAGATTTACAAAGTGCAAACTTGAGTAGAGCAGTTCTTCAAATGGCAAACCTCTCTTTTACTAATCTAAAAAATACAAACCTGAATGGGGCAAACCTAACTAATGCAGACCTCAGCAATGCCAACTTACAGAATACATTACTATGTTATGCAACCTTGGAAGGAGCAAATCTTTGCGAAGCGAATCTGTATAAAGCATTTTTCCAAATGGCAGACTTGAGATCAACTAACCTACGAGATACCAACCTCTATCTAGTTGATCTTACTGGAGCCAAATTAGAAAATGCCTACATAGGAGGTGAGTATAGTTTCGATTCCTGGGTTGAAAAATTGAAGGAATGGCGCGTATTAGGTAGAGAGTCAATTATTGACAACTACATATTGGACAATAAGGGTTTTTTACGCATAAAAAACTCCTGACCAATCCCACCATTGCCAAAAATTGCTAAAGAATAGCGCTAAAAACAACATCGTAATCAATTTATTATCAATTATTTGTGTACAAAAAAAGAAAGCAAGGGCGCAATTGAGCCCCCTCATCCTCCCAGCATAGAAAACATGGGGCATCCCGAATTTTCGAAAGTATAAAAAATTATGGAAAAGTCCAGTATTTGTTTATACTTATTGGTCAGACCGCGAAAAGCGGTCAGACCAAGGGTCATCGTCTGACCGCTTTTCGCGGTCTGACGAATAGGTGTAGACAATTTTTACCCTAAAAGGGCTACTCCGGCATTCTTTATTTGAAATGCCAGTCAAAATTCGGGAGGACTCATGTTTTTGTTTTTCCACCCTACTTCTCCGGTATCACCTCCCCCATCAAAATCACCCGTGTCTCATTCGGATACGTATTCGCCGTAACCGTGATGGCTTTTTTCTGCCGCTCTGTCTTGCCTTCCGTGTTAAACCGCGCGAAAATCTCCCCCGTGCCGCCGGGCGGTATCGGCTCCTCCGGCCACTCCGGCACCGTGCAGCCACAGGAAGAACGCGCCTTCAGGATGGTCAGCGGCACTTTCCCCGTATTGGTAAATTTGAAGGTATGCTTCACCACTTCGCCTTCCTTGACCGTGCCAAAATCGTATTCAGACTCTTCAAACGTGATGCGGGCTAATTGGTTGGTGTCCGTCGGCATGCCCGCCGTGGCTGGATTGTTGATCATTTCAGAATTGGTGCCGCCCTCCCCTACTTGTTGCACCCCGGTTGAGTCGTTTTTGCAGGAAACCCAGGCCAAAGCTGCCACAAAGAGTAAAAAACAAGTGTTTTTCATGGTAAATGAATATTTTGCGTTAATTTTTGCAAAGATAAACCAGGATTCCAGTGATTTGGGAGATTTTGAGGATGGATTTAATTGATTATGAAGGATTTACCTACTGGTATTTCCGCAACCTACATATCCACCCAAATCCTGGTTTAACGAATTGAAAATGAAAAGAATGGTTTTCCTCCTGGGCTTCATGGGCTGCGGCAAAACGTACTGGGCCAAGCGCTTGGCTGGTATCTTGGGCGTACCTTGCTATGATCTGGACGACTTGATTGAACAACAAAGCGAAATGAGCGTCCGGCAAATCTTTGAAAAATCGGGGGAAAGCGCCTTCCGCGACCTGGAAAAACAAATCCTCCACCGCTGCGCCCTGCTCGACCCTGGCATATTCGCCACCGGCGGCGGCACTCCTTGTTTTTTCGACAACATGGATTGGATGAACGCACATGGCAAGACCATTTACCTGAAAACCCCCACAGGTTTGCTGGCCGAGCGTTTAAAACACGAGCGCTTGCTGCGCCCTTTGTTGGCTCAAGTGGAAGCTCACGCTCTGGCTGAGCATATCGGCCACCTGGTTGCGCAGCGCGAGCAATTTTACAACAAAGCCGCGCTTGTCCTTGAACAAAGCCTTGACACCCTGCCTGTTTTCGAAAAAATGCTGCTGGATGCCATCAGCGCCGAACTTGAATGAGGCCATTCTCATCCTGCTCCAGAATGCCCTCATCCAGCAGGTACTCCAGCACTTTTGACACAAGTTCGTGCCGTTTCAAGGCAAAAGCGCTCAAGATTTCTTCCACGGGCAGCGGCTCCTTCTGCAGCACCTGGCGGATTTTCTGCTCATACACTTCAAACTCGGTGTTGCCCAATTCGGGCTTGTTCCTGCCCGTGCACACATCGCATATCCCACAGGGCTTGCTGTCGGGCTCGTTGAAATAGGCCAGCAGCAGTTGGCTGCGGCACTGCCGCGTCTCTGCATAGCGGATGGCTTGAGCCGTGCGTTCCTCCGCCCGCTCCTTCCTGAACTTGAACTTTTGCAGGTCGATCGACAGGTTTTCCGCGGCCACGCGCTCCCGGGTGAAAATCAGCTGTGGCTTCTCGCTCATGGGCTCATAATCCAAAATCCCCTCCTGCTCGGCTGCCGCCAGCACTTGTGCCACCTGCTCCTTGCTGCGCTTGGCGTATTTGGCAATCAAGCCCTCGCTGATATCCACAAACCCTTGCTGGATGCCCGGATAGGCGCGGAGCAGCGTTTTCAGGACGGTGTCAGCCTGGGCGTTGCGCAACTGGTAGTCGTACATCGCCTCGCGGTTGGCGGTCACGTGCACTTTTGCTGCGCTGGCGGCAGCGTCGCTCAAGGCAATCCACCCCTCTAATTCTAAGAGCCGCAAGGAAGCATGGGTCTGTGCCAGCTCCAACTTGTAGTGGTGGCAAAAAAGATTGAGGTCGAAATCGAAGCTCTCGCCCAGCCCTGCGCCGATGGCCAGCTGGGTATGGCTGCCCAGCGCCTTATACACCCGGCGCACCATTTCAAAGGGCGGGTAGGCAGCTTTGAGGTAATACCGGAGCGCATCCGCATCGCCCGAGCCGTACAACAGGGTGGCGTAGGATTTCAGCCCGTCGCGGCCCCCGCGCCCAGCTTCCTGGAAATAGGCTTCCAGCGATTCGGGCATCTGCAGGTGCACCACCACCCGCACATCCGGCTTGTCGATGCCCATGCCGAAAGCGTTGGTGCACACGATGATGCGGGTCTTGCCGCCGATCCAGGCCTCTTGCTTGGCGCTCCGCTCCTCGGTGCTGAGCCCGGCGTGGTAGTTGTCGGCGCTGATGCGTTGCTTCGACAAAAAATGCGCGAGTTCCTTGGTTTCCCCGCGCGTGCGCACGTACACGATGCCCGAGCCTGGCACGTTGCGCAGGATGTCGAGCAGCTTTTCGCGCTTTTTGTCCTCGTACAGCACCGAGTACGAAAGGTTGTCGCGCCTAAAGCTTTGTCGGAACACCGCCGGGTCTTTGAAGTCCAGCTTGTCCTGGATGTCCAGCAGCACCTCTTTTGTCGCAGTAGCCGTTAGGGCGATTACCGGCGCCTTGGGGAGCAATGCCCGCAGCGCCGTTATCTGAAGGTAGGGCGGACGAAAGTCGTAGCCCCATTGGCTTACGCAGTGCGCCTCGTCCACAGCGATCAAGTTGACGTTCATGCGCTGGATGCGGGCAACTGCCATTTCTGTCAACAAGCGCTCGGGGCTCAGATACAGCAGTTTGTAGGCGCCGTTGCAAGCGTTCTCGAAAACAATATCAACAGCGCGTCGGCTCATGCCCGAATAAATGGCCGCAGCTGGCACACCCCGCTTTTGCAGGTTCTGCACCTGGTCTTTCATCAGCGCGATCAAAGGGGAAATAACGAGGGCAATGCCCTCCAGGCATAGCGCCGGGACCTGGAAACACAAGGATTTGCCGCCCCCTGTCGGCAGCAAGGCAAGCGTGTCCCTTCCATCCAGCACAGCGCGAATAATATCCTCCTGCAAAGGACGGAATGCCGGGTAACCCCAGTACTGTTTCAGGATATAGAGCGGGTCTTGCAAATAGCGGGCGGTTTTGGGCAAAGGTATGCCAGGATTTTAGTGATTTGACACGGCTTACCTATTTTTGCCGCTACATTACATCCAAAACGCACCAAACATGAACAAGCGATGGCTCCCGATTTCCCTTGCAACTGTCGTCAGCATCATGCTGATATTGTTGTCGTTCAATGCGAACAAATATCCCGACAAGCTCATTTGGACGGATATGGAGGGCTATTATGTGTATCTCCCGGCAACATTTATTTATGGCGGCTTCAAGAAGCAGGCTGTCAGGGACACCAACTACATACAGGCTTGGCCTGGCACGGATAAGATCTACACCAAATATACCAGCGGTGTTGCTATTTTGGAAGCGCCGTTTTTCCTTGCCGCCCACCTTCTGAGCAGCCCGCTGGATTTCCCTTCCGACGGCCACAGCCTTATCTATTGCTATTTTCTGATGTTTGCGGCCATTTTCTACATGCTTGCGGGCATGTATTTGTTGTGGCGCTGCATCAGGGCATATTACAGCAGCACGGCTGCACTTGTAACGCTGACATCCTTGTTCCTGGGCACAAACATGTATTATTATACCATGTTTCAGCCCTCCATGTCCCATATATATAGCTTTTTCGTCTTTTCGGCAGTTATCTTTTTGACCGAAAAAGTCCTTGAGCCCCCTGGTAAAAACAACTGGAAACATTTTTTGCTTTTCGGCCTTGCTACAGGGCTTATGGTGCTGATTCGGCCCACCAGCATCATTGTGCTGCTTTACCCCTTGTACCGGTGGGCAAAACTGACCGACAACAAACTGGGATATGTCCGAAAAAATGCCTTGAACCTGCTGATTATGGCCATTGCAGCCGCAGCGATATGGGTGCCGCAACTTTTTTACTGGAAATCGGTCACTGGCCAGTGGTTCATGTGGTCGTATGGCGATGAAACGTTCAAATACTGGAAGGAACCGAAACTGTTCCGGGTGCTTTTCGATGCCTGGAACGGCTGGCTGTTGTACAGCCCTATCGCCTTCATACCGCTTTTCGGGCTGTTTATGGGCCGGCACACCAACCGCCATTCAGAACGTATCATCATCGTCATACTGGCCCTGGCTACTTACCTTTTTGCCAGTTGGTGGGCCTGGTGGTTTGGCGGGGCTTTCGGGCACCGCTGCTATGTGGAATACTATGCCCTCTTGGCCATCCCGTTTGCCGCTGTGGCAGAGCGGATGTTCAAGGCGACCTGGAGCAAGGGGGCCTTCCTGGCACTTTGCCTGCTGCTCATCTACTACAACCTTGGGCTCACCTACCATTACCAAGCCCCCTGGGACGGCCCCAACTGGACCTATGACAGCGTGTGGAACGAGATAAAACGGCTGTTTTGAAGGACAGGCATTGTGCTCGCATCATACCAGAAATATTTCTCACGACGACAAAACGGCACTACGACAAAAGCAAAAAAACAAACCTTTTCATTGTGTCGTTCGTCGTGTCGTCGTGTCGTCGTGAGAAACAAAAATGTCTAAAGTGAGGCTGCTCCCTATCCAAGTTGGTCGCGACGGAATTCCCACAAATTCACCTCCTGCTCAAAATTGAGCCAGCCGGGCGTTGTCGTGTAAGTTCCCATAAGTTTGAAACCCACTTTTTCGAGCGTTCTGTTGGGCCCGGGGTTGAACCTGTACGGCTCACAAAGGACTTTTTCCAGTTCCAGGTTTTCAAAAAAATAAGGCAACGAAAGCTTGAGCAATTCACTTCCGGCACCTTTTTGCCGCGCATCCGGCCGCCACAGGTGCAGGTGCATGTACGCCTCTTCCCCAAACTTGATTTTGTTGACGTTGCAATGTCCGACAGGCTGGCCGTTGATTTCCCATATCGTGCAGTAGGACTGTTTTTCTTGGTATCCCTGGTCCAATTGTGCCGACAACATTTGCTGCCACTGTTCCCGGCTGGGCATTCTTTCGAGCGCCACGCCCATGCCGATGAGGAAGGATTCGTCGGCGTTGAGCCAGTAATTGGTGATAAGCTCTATGTCGGGGGCTTGTATTTCTCTGACGGAAAACATGGCGAGGAGAGATGGGCGATGAGTTATGAGTTATTGTGGCACGCTGTGCAGGCTATGGCAGGTGCCTTCGTTTTTGGGCAAAAGCAGCCAAATAGCTGGAAAAATAATGAACCGAAACACCCTAGTGCTGTTCTATTTCTACATATCCTGCATTTCAACCGGCAGGAATGCCAGAGATTCAAATTCTCTTCCTACTTTTGCATTCCCGAGTAGCCCAATTTGCCCCTTGCCAACTTGCCCCTTGCTAACTTGCTACCACCACCATGAAAGATAAAAAGCATTTACTCAACCGCATCGAAAACGCCCTCAGCAGCATACGCCCACACCTCCAGGTTGACGGCGGCGATGTCGAACTGGTGGAGCTTACCGACGACATGCACGTAAAGATCAAATGGCTGGGCATGTGCGAGTCGTGCAACATGTCGGCCATGACCCTGCGCGCCGGCATTCAGGAAGCCATTCAAGGCAATGTGCCGGAAGTTGTCGGTGTAGAAGCCGTGAATGGCGTTTGATAGCGTTACCATTTAACCCTGGCCTGTAATTTCCAATATCTTTCCTTGCCCGTCGTGCCGCTGCTGGTGACAGCGCGCAGCGTATTTGTCTGTTCCATACGGGTCTCCAGTTGCAGCCATTTGTTTACCCGCCACCTTAAATTCAGGTAAACCCGGGTGCCGCGACCGGCAAAAGCCGGAATGGAAACTGCCGCAAACAAATCGTTTTCGTAGGTGTACACCCTGGTATCGTAATCTTCGGTGTCAAAAATGGTGTAGCGGACCGAGCCGGTGAGCGGTGAGCCGAATATATTCACCACAGCTTCCTGATAGGCCATGTAGCCGCGTGTCGGTTTTTGTGAGGCCACCTGGTAGCGCATCCATTCCACCCTTGAACGCAGCTCGACCGAACTGTTAACTTTGCTGATGGCGTGCAGCCGGAAGCGGTCGCGGCGGTTTTCCACCAGTCCCGAAATACCTTCTATGTTGCTGTCGCTTTCCTTGGTTTCGGACTGCCAGAGCACGTAAGTAGAGAATGTCTTGCTTTTTTGCCATTGCAGTTTGCCCAGGAACTCGCGGCCACGCGAGGGCGCGGCCACGCCGAAGCGCAGCCAGGGGTGCCGCCAGGCATCGGCGTAAAAATTGAGCTGCCAGCGCCGTACCCAGCGGATGTCGGCGCCTAAATACAGCCCTTTTTCGTTGCTGGCGCCGGAGGTTTCTGCAAAAGGGGCGCCGTAGATCGACTGGTAATCCTTGCCTAAGGAGCGCTGCACGGCGCTCAAGGTAACGTTTCGGTGGGCGGAGAGCAGCAGCCCGTTCAAATAGGCGATGCCGCCGTTGTCGCTGCGGGCGGTTTCCCCGAACACAAAGAAATTGCGCCAGCGCCAGTTGTAGTCGAAGCTCGCAGCCGTGAGGCTTTTTCCCCGGAAGGCGAACTGGCGGTACCCGGCCGGACTTGGGTTCCAGGGCTTGTCGTAGGCGATGTGCAGGGCGTTGGCGCTGATCTGGCCATTAGCCCACTGGTAGCTGGCAGAAAGCCCTCCCACTTGTTCCTGCAGCGCTTTTTCGTCGGCGACCTCGCTGGCCGTGCGGTGGTAGCCGGAGGTTTGCAGCGAGGTGAACAGGATGTCTGCGGCTTCCTGGTCGGTGGTGTCAGGCAGCACCACGTTGCCGTCGCGGCGGCGCTTGGAGTACAGGGCGGTGACGTCGAGGTGCTTCCCAAGGGACAAGGTGCTGGCTGCGCCACGGAAAAAGAAGGTTTCCCCGAAAGCTGCATAGGCATTGAGTGTACGGCCACCGCGGGCGATGGACACGGTTTCTGCCGATTTTCCGGGAGAAAAGCCGGTTTGCAACATCAAGCCCTGCCCGAAACGCGCCGAATAGTCGCCCAGCGCCAGGGTTTTAATGGTTGGGTTTATATTTTGCACAAACAAGTGCGCGCTGTAAAAATCAAAGCCTTGGGGGTTGCTTTTGCTGAAAATGGCCTCGCCAGGGTCGCTTTCTGCCGTGAAGCCAAAACGCATGCGGCTGTCGAAGGTGTGGCGGTAGCGGATGGCACTGGCAAAGGGCTTGCCCTCAGGCTGGGTGCTTTGGCCAAAACCGGAATAGTTTGGCGGGTCGGGGTAGCCGAAGCGCAGCAGCAGCTCGTTCTGGCCCTGGTAAAAACCGTGGAGCAGGTTGACGTTCCGGGTGTCGATACCGGTGCGTATCCTGGTGTAGGGCAATATTCTGCGGATGTCGCTGATGTCGAGGGAAGGGACGGCCTGAAGCTCGTATTCGTTCAGGAATGGGCCGAATTGGGCGCGGTAAGCCAGAATATTCTCTATCTGGACGGCGTTCAATAAACGCAGGGCTTGCAGGTCTTCCCTGGTGGCGCGGTTCAGGTCGAGCTGCCGGTCGCGCAGCAGGTCCAGGTTTTCTATGAACTGCTGGGCATCTGACTCGGAAGCAGCTTCGTTGTCGCGGAAAAAATTCTCCAATAATTCAGCGGATGAAGCTTCTTCAACTTGCGCCATTAGCGGCGATTTCAGCAGCAAAAGCGCAACTATCAGGAAAATGTTCGTCTGAACTTGTGCAAAGGTACGGTACAGGTGCATCCTTGTCGAGGCTGTGAATTTGGAACAATGATATGGCGATTTCTTCGTTAGTACGGCGAAAATTGCTCCATAAAATTCATTTCGAGCCAGACAACCGCTATTTTTGCGGCATATCTTTTTTAACTAGTCAAAATCATCACCACAACATGAAAAAAATTGTTCTGAGTATCCTCGCTGGCGCAGCCTTGACGTTCACGATGGCTTCCTGCGGAGAAAAACTGCTCACGGATGAGCAAGTACAAGCCGAGATCACCAAAGGTTTCGAGGCTGGGAAGGCTGCCGTTGAAACCGAGATGGACGCCAAATGCCAGGCCGATTTCGAGACCCGCGCCAACGCCGAGTTCGAGCGCATGAAGGCCGAAGCAGAAGCCGCAGCCATGCCCGCCGGCAAATAATGGCCTGCCGTCCCACATCACCACATTCATTCATAACACTAAATTGAAATTTCCATCACCATGAATAAGAAAATGATTTTGCTCGGAGCTGCTGCACTTGTCGGCTGCTTCGTATTTGCCTCTTTCGACAAAATGACCCTCGCCCAACAGAAAGAGATGATCGCCCAGGCGGTTACCTCCAAACTGGATGCCTTCCGCGTTGAAAAAGAAACCGCTTGCACGGAATCAGTTATGGCAGAAGCCACCAACCGCTACAATGCCTGGGTGGAAGCAGAAGCTGCGAAACCTGCTGTAGGCGGCGTCAAGAAAAAAGTTTACGCCAAGAAAAGCACCAGCGGCCCGAAGGTTGACCCGCTGCCGCAGACGACACCGCCTCCTGCAAAAGACCCGGAGAAGACGCGCAGCGGTGCAACAAAGCAAGGTGATATTGAAGCAGAAAAGACCCGCAGCGGTGCCACAAAAGAAGGCGATATCCAACAACAGAAGACTCGCAGCGGCGCTGTAAAGAAAGAAGGCGGGAATTGATTCAGAACCGAATAATGCAAATTAAAGGGGGAGCGGCGTTTGCCACTCCCCCTAATTTTTTGTTAGCGCTACATCTCAACTTACTTGCTGTAAGTAAACGTGGCAATATCCGTAGTGTTGTCACTAAAGGTGCACACATAGTTGCCCGAAAGTGTGTTGCCCGACAGCGTTGCGGTGCCTACAAACTTGCGGCCTGCAGCGTCCGTGTCATTGATTGTCAGTTGAGTAGCAGAGGCGGTAGAAGTTGCTGGACGATCAATGGTAGCCTTAACGATAGAATTGAAACCGGCAAAATTGCTCATAGAGAGGGTAGTCTCATTCATTGCAGTGATGACACAAGAAGGGGCAAGGGGATAAGTTCCTTGATTGCCAGCAGTGCCACCGGTAACCACATCCTGGCCAGTGTACGTGCCAACAAACTTCGCTGACCATTGTATCTCGCAATTGGTGCCTTCATAGCCATCGGGGCACTCGCAGGTGCCATCAACACATACACCAGTGTTGCACTCGACGTCTTTGCACTTGTCGGTGCAAGAGTTCATGGTAGTGGTGGTAACAAAAGCTGCAAAAAGCAGGGCTGGGAGGAAAAACAGTTTTTTACGCATGATTTTTGAAATGTTGTGTGGTGATAGAAATGTTTTGTGATGTACAATATTCAGGGCAAAGATAAGGAATTCGGCTGCTTTTAAATAGCAAACGAAACGTTATTGCCATTTGGGGCATAAAACGATGGTTAGGGCAAATAATTGTTGGTGGGAATTGCGCCATTGCGTTTTCAACCAAACTACTGGACATTTTTCGCGCAGATTTCACGCAGATTTGATTTCACAGATTTTATTCGGAAAAAATCTGTGTAAAATCTGTATCCTTTTCTGCGTAAAATCTGCGCGAAATAAAATCGCATAAGTGTAGTTTTCAACCCTTAATAATGCACCAATAGGGTGGCAATATAGCTTCGATTGTTTTCGGTTAGTCGCAATAAAAGTGCCGATTGGACGCACCCTTCGGGTATTTTTATGGCAACCTTGTCGCAAGCCCAGGCAACATGCTCCGGCTTAACAAGCATATTCCCTTGCATGTCGAACAATCCAATGTCAATATTTCGCCCCTGTAGCGCTGTAGGCAAGACGACCTGCAAGTAACTTCCCGCATTTGCCGGGTTGGGAAATACCCGCAGCGCCTCGTTGCCCAGCACAACGGTGCCTGACGCAACAGATACGACGTGACAGGATTGCGTTTTGCAACCCCTGCTATCGCTGACGGTGACACAAAAAACACCTGGTAACAACCCAGTTATGGTAGCAGTCGCCAACCCGTTGTCCCATATATAATTGTACGGCGGCAGCCCACCCGTAACGCTCAAATGGATAGAACCATCCGCGATGCCCATGCCACTGGCCGGCAGAACCGTCGCTGACTCGTTTAATGCTGGAAGCTGAACGATGTTCACGTTGAATGCAGGTGTGGTATTTACACAACCGTATATGTCCGTTATGCTCAAGGAAGGGAAAACAGGCTGCCCGCCCTGAAACTGCGTGATCTCGCAGAAACAAGAGTCGCTGGTAGAAATCGTGTCGCCGTTGTACACCCAGGCATAAATGGGCGACTCAGCATCTGAATGGGCCACCAGCCAGGCTATGGGGTATATCCCGTTGCAGGTAGGGAACATAAGCCCAGTCACCTGGGCCGGCACTGGTGCCAAATGTTCCGACGCGACGACGGTTTTTTCGGAAGTACATGCGCCCATGCTTACTTCTATGCGGTATTCCCCTGCTCCCGCGGCCAGCAAGCAGGGGGTCGTGGCCACAGCGGCACCATCTTTTTCCCATTGAAATGTTGCCCCCGGGTATGCGATAGCACAGAGGTTGACCTGCGGCTGGAGGCAGGTGAGCAAAATGGAATCGGGCAGGGAAGCCAGGGCATCGGAAGGCGTAAGCACTTCGAGCGTCAGGTAGATCAGCGTGTCACAGCCGCTGGCGCCAGGGATGGTAAAGGAGTAATGATCAGCAGCCGAAAAAAGCTGCCCGCCGATGGCATAGACTTCGCCTTCGCAGATGCTTGCCGCGATGTTGCGCGTCACTAAGCCGTCGCTGGCAATGCTGGCGATGGCTGTGGCGCTGCAATTGTGGGCATCCGACACGGTGACGCGGTAGTTGCCGCTGGCTTGGAAAAAGGCGGTGTCGTTTTGTATGCCCGTTTGCCACAGGTAATGGTAGGGGGCTGTGCCGCCGCTGCCAAGCACTACGGCATAGCCAAGGCCGTTGTTGCAGCCAACAGACTGGATGTTGCTGAAATTTGCGGACAGCGCTTCCGGTTGGCCCAACTGCATGTCGGCAGAAGCCGTTTGCCCAGCGGCATTGGTCACCGTGATGCCGTAATTCCCCGCGCTGAGGTTAAACTGCTGGAAAAAATTGAGGCTGATGTTCGACCAGGAATAAAACAGCCCCTGGATATTGCCATAAGCGCTGACGTGGATGTTGCCGTTGTTGCCGCCATTACAGCTTGGCTCGGTCAGGTGCGGCAGCAACAGTATCGGCGGCGCGGTTGTGCCTCCAAAAGTGAACAGCATCTTGTAGTTGGCTCCGTTGTTGTTTTTCAACATGGTTGTCTCCGGGATATAATCGTCGCCTATGGTGTCGATTTCAGCTACAAAATAAAGCTCCATAAAATAGGTTTTGCCTATGATAAGCCCGTTGGTGACGTTGATATTGGCCGGGGCGTGGCTGTACCGGGTGGTATAGGGGCCGTCAATGGTTTGGTGGTACTGCTGCAAGGCCATTGTTTGCCAGGCGCCCGCGTTGGCGCCTTGCTCATAGACCCTGTATTTCAGGAAAACAGCGGTTACGTTGTTTTGGCAGCTCTCCCAGGTGATGGTTTTGGCGTTGGCAAGGCTCAAAGTTTGTAGATTGCCCAACTGTATTCCGTCGAAATTGAAGCCAGAGGGGCAAGCGGCGATGTCGAAGCTGTCGAGCGTGCCGTTGATGCGCAGTTGCACCTGGGAGGAACAATCGCCAACCCAGGCGTAGCCGCAGGCATGGGCGCCGGTGCTGGAAAACAGAATATAGCACAGTAAGGGCAAGGAGTAGATTTTCATGTCAAGCCGGTTTTGGTTGTTTTTCACCACAGAGGACTCAGAGTTGCACAGAGGAAGACTTGCACGGTACGTCCTTTTGTTGAAATTATCAAAAACATTGTTTCTGTGAAACCTCTGTGCAACTCTGTGCCCTCTGTGGTGAACCTACCTCCCGACAAAAATACAGCCAAAAACGCTAACACCCTTACCTTTCCGCAAGGCTGTCGTACATTGGCAGCAGCAAATTGCAAGAACATGGACGCACATAAAATCACGGTTTCAAAAACGGCGCACTACTTCACCCTGGGCAGCCCAGGCCCGCATGTGCGCCAAATCTGGATCGTGTGCCACGGGTACGCGCAATTGGCCGACGAGTTCCTCCAGGACCTCAAACTGCTCGACGACGGCACCCGGCTGGTGATCGCCCCGGAAGGCATGAACCATTTTTACCAAAAAGGGTTCGACGGCAAAGTGGTGGCCAACTGGATGACGCGCCGGCACCGGGAAGACGAAATTGCCGATTATTCCTATTACCTGCAAACCCTCTACAACCAATACGTGCCACAATGCCCACCAGATGCGCGCATCGTCCTCCTGGGCTTTTCGCAAGGCACCGCCACCGTTTGCCGCTGGATGCTGCGGCATTTGCCCCATTTCCACGACCTCCTGCTCTGGGCTGGCTTGCCTCCGGAAGACCTGGATTACGCTGCCCATCAGCAATACTTGGGCGAAAAGAACCTGTACCTCCTCTATGGCTCCCACGACCCATTCCTAACCCCCGACCGCATGTCTGCCGTGGAGGAGATCGAAAAGAAAAACAACGTTGATTTTGGGGAGCGGGCATTTGAAGGCGGGCACGAGATTTTGCCCGATACGCTGTTGGAGTTTATAAAGAGCATGAACTGAAATTGATAATGGGATAATTTGATATAGTCAACGCAAAGTGGTTGTGAAAATCTCGATCGCATAATCATTTGAAAATCAGATGTTTTTAATCACTCAAATCATACAAATCACTTTAATCACAGTATAATGGGATAATTTGATAATATGAAACGCCGTAATTTTATCAAAAATGCCGCTGCGCTGGCCCTTGCGCCGGTTCCGGCGCTGCTGGAGCAGGCTTCAGCAGAGCGTCCTGTTTTCCAGCATGAAACTGGATTCTCCTTGAAGTTTTTCAATACAAACTGGGGCTTCGTCGGCAGCCGCGACCTTTTTTTCAGCAGGACTAAAAATGCGGGCTACGACGGGGTGGAGCTCTGGGCGCCGCAGGAAGATGCCGACCGCGATGATTTGCTGACGATGACTTCAAAGCACAACCTTGAATTGGGGCTGCTTTGCGGCAGTTGGGACCCCGATTTCAGCGCCCACTTGGAAAAATTCGAGGCGAGCCTACAAAAAGCCATTGCGCTCAAGCCGCTTTACATCAATTGCCATTCGGGTCGCGACTGGTTCAGTTTCGAGCAGAACCTTCAATTTATTGACTTGACTACCCGCCTTTCCAACAACTCGGGGGTGCCCATATACCACGAAACCCATCGGGGCAGGATTCTGTTCGCTGCCCATATTACCCGCCAGTTTATCGAAAAAAGACCCGAATTGAGGCTAACGCTCGATATTTCCCACTGGTGCAACGTACACGAGTCACTGCTCTCCGATCAGGAAGAAACCGTCGCGCTCGCGCTGGCGCGCACCGACCACATACACACGCGGGTGGGCCATGCGGAAGGACCACAAGTGAACGACCCGCGGGCGCCGGAATGGGAACCCGCCCTGAAGCGCCACTTAGGCTGGTGGGACAAAGTGGTGGAGCTGAAATCGAAGGCCGGGCTGCCGCTGACAATGCTCACGGAGTTTGGGCCACCGCATTACCTGCCCGCCTTGCCCTACACCGTTCAGCCCGTGGCCGACCAATGGGCCATCAATGTTTACATGAAAGACTTGTTGCGCAAGCGTTATTTGTAGATGAAAGAGTTTGTTGCGCATTTGCACCCGGTATTGGTACACCTACCCATTGGCATACTGCTTTTGGCAGCAGTATTTGCCTGGATGGGGCGCTGGGAGCGGCATGCTCCCTTGTTGGCGGCCTTACCGATACTCTTACGCCTGGGAGCGGTTGCCGCGGTTGCCGCTTGTATCAGCGGCTGGCTGTTGGGTGGCAGCGGCGAATATGATCCGGATACCCTGGGGCTTCACAAATGGCTGGGAATATCAACGGCGGTTCTGGCTGCGCTGGCCTGTATCTTGCCAAAACATCGCCTTATGACAACCTTGACGGCCATTTCATTAACGGCAGCTGCACATTTTGGCGGCACCATGACACACGGAGCGGGCTATTTGTTTCCGCCCAATGATCAACCAGGCCAGCAAAGGCCCAGCATGGCCGATATGCAGGAAACACCAGCGTTTTCAGCAGTTATCCAGCCAATTTTGAGGGAGAAATGCAGCGCTTGCCACGGCAGTACCAAGCAAAAAGGCGGGTTGCGGCTCGATATGGTTGAGCACATTCAAAAAGGCGGGAAAAATGGCGATGTGCTTAAATCCAGCGGCGCTGACGGCGGCGAATTGTTGCGACGTTGCCTGCTGCCCATTGGGCACGAAGACCACATGCCGCCCAAAGAAAAGCCACAATTGAGTTCGGATGAACTGGAGATCCTGCGTTGGTGGATCGAAGCAGGAGCTGATTTTGAGCGAAAAACTAAGGAGACCCTTCAATCCGAGACCGTAAGGAAGGCCCTTGCCAATTGGCAGAAAGGCGGGGATGTCGTGACATCAGCTGCGAGCCCGAAAATCCCGCATGAGCCGGACGTGGCAGCTTCACCCAAGCTGTTGGATAAGTTGCGGCAGACAGGCGTGTTGGCGCTTCCTGTCAGCCGGGAGAGCAATTGGCTGTCGGTAAGCTTTGTCAACTTGCCGAAGCCTCCAGATTCTGTTTTGGTGCTGCTGGAAAAAATGGCACCGCAGGTGCTTTGGCTCAATATGAGCGGATGTATCGTTCCAGAAACAAGCTGGAGCGCTGTTGGGAAACTCCAACAGCTTAGGCGCCTGCTCCTGAATCATTCCTCAGCTTCTGATGCTGCCCTCGTCCACCTGAAAAACCTGCAAAATTTGCAGGTACTGAATATTTCAGACACCAGGGTGACAGCTATGGGATTGAAAGAATTGGCCAATTTAAAGGCACTTCAAACCATTTATTTATACAAAACAGGTATCCAAGCCCAAGATTGGCCGGCTTTACAAGCTCTGTTCCCGCAGGCTACATTGGATTCCGGAGGGTATCAATTGCCTTTTCTGGAAACGGATACACTGCGAAAAAAAATGGAAAAGGCTTATTGATGGCTGCTAATTGGCCTAAAATCACCGGAACCCCGCGTTTATTCCTTCCAATACCGCCGAACCAGGACACAACTTGCTTTGCGGCACTACATTCAACGGCGTGTCGGTAGAATTCAGGATGCTGTGCAAGTCCTGGGTCTCTGTGTCGATGTAGATCAAACCTGTCAATATCTCACTGGCAGCTTTTGCCTTATAAAGCCTCGACATGGCAGAGTGCCGGTCGCGCGGATCCCAGTCTTTCGCCAGTTTGCTCAGGTGGATCAGGGAGCCGTCGTGCAAGGGCACGGCTATGGAGTCGCCTTCGTCGTATTGCGTGGTTATTTCCTTCATGATGGGCACAAAATCGACGGCTGCAGTGGCTTCCATGTGCTCGCGGGTGTAATCGTAGGATTTGGTGGAGCCGGAGTTGTTGTTGAAAGTAACGCAGGGCGACACCACATCGATCAGGGCGAAGCCGGGGTGCGACATGGCAGCTTTGATCATGGGAATCAGCTGTTCGCGGTCGCCGGAAAAACTGCGGCCAACGAACGAAGCGCCCAGTTCCAGCGCCAGTCCCGCCATATCGATGGCATTGTACATATTGGCGGCTCCTGATTTGTTTACAGAACCTTTGTCGGCGGTCGCAGAGTCCTGACCCTTGGTGAGGCCGTAACAGCCGTTGTTCATGATGATGTACGTGATGTTGAGGTTGCGGCGGATGGCATGGACAAACTGCCCCATGCCGATGGACGCGGAGTCGCCGTCGCCGGAAATGCCTATGTACATCAGGTCGCGGTTGGCGAGGTAGGCGCCTGTGGCCACGGATGGCATGCGGCCATGCACGGAGTTGAAGCCGTGGGAATTGGCCAGAAAATACGCGGGTGTTTTGGAAGAGCACCCGATGCCGGAGAGTTTGGCTACCCGGTGCGGCTCAATGGCCATATCAAAACAAGCCTGGATGATGGCGCCGCTCACAGAGTCGTGGCCGCAGCCGGCACAGAGCGTTGAAAGGGCGCCTTCGTAGAATTTACGGGTGTACCCGAGCTTGTTGGTCGGTGATTCTGGGTGGCGGAAAACGGGTCGTACGAACGTCATGTTGTATAATTGTCCTGTTACTACTACAGGTATGTTTTTGAATTGAAGTTGCTTGTCCGGGAATTATACGCTGATTAAAGTGATTTGTATGATTTGAGTGATTGAAAACATTTGATTTTCAAATGATTATGCGATCACGACTTTCACGACCACTTTGCGTTGGCTATAACTGCCTTGGTTCTTGTAGTTTTTGTTTACTCGTTGAGATCGGATTCTACAGGCTCCCCAATCTCATGCTCCACAAAACCTGGGTCAAGTTTGCCTACCAGGTTTTGGAAAATTTTCTGCTGGATCAAATCTGCGGTGATCGGGAAACCGTCAAAGTTTAGTACTGAAACAAGCATTTGGGGATTTATGCCCAATTCATTGACCAACAATGATTTGAACTGCGCGTCGCGGTTTTGTTCCACCACGAACACCCGTTCGTGGTCCTCGATAAAGGCCCGCACTGTATCGTTGAAGGGGAATGCTTTGATGCGCATCGTGTCTAACACAATATCCTTTGCAGCCAGCAAGTCTTTTGCCTCCTGAGCAGCGTAAGTCGTCGTTCCAAAAAAGATCATACCGATATTGCTCTGCTTTTCTTCCTGATAGAATTCAGGGGCGGGCACGTATTCCTTGGCGGTCTCCCACTTTTTCAGCAGTCGCTCCATGTTGCGCACATAAGCAGCGCCGTCTTCGGTGTACACAGCATATTCGTCGCGGGAGGTGCCACGGGTAAAAAAGGAGCCTTTGGTGGGGTGGGTGCCTGGCACCGTGCGGTACGTAATGCCGTCTCCATCCACGTCGAGGTAGCGGCCAAAGTATTCAAGTTCTTCCAAAGCCTTGGCATCTAGCACTTTGCCGCGCTGGTACACCTTGCTGTCGTCCCATTTGAGGGGTGGCGACATGTTTTCGTTCATGCCGAGGTCGAGGTCGGTCATGACGATGACGGGTGTTTGCAGTTGTTCTGCCAGGTCAAAAGCAGTAGCCATTTGCTCAAAACATTCTGCGGGGGTGCTGGGGAAGAGCAGTACCTGCTTGGTATCGCCGTGGGAAGCATACGCGGCTGAAAAGATGTCGCTTTGTTGGGTACGCGTGGGCATGCCTGTGCTGGGGCCGCTGCGCTGCACATCAACCAGCACGGTTGGGATTTCTGCAAAATAAGCCAATCCTAAAAATTCGCTCATCAGGGAAACGCCAGGGCCGCTGGTTGCTGTGAAGGAGCGCGCGCCATTCCAATTGGCGCCGATGACCATGCCGATGGCAGCCAGTTCGTCTTCTGCCTGCACGATGGCGAAGTTGTTTTTGCCTGTTTCGGGATCGATGCGTAGCTTTTTGGCGTATTTGCCAAAAGCATCGGCGAGGGAGGTAGAAGGGGTTATGGGGTACCAGGAAAGCACTGTAGCGCCTGCATATACCGCACCTAAGCCGCAGGCAGTATTGCCGTCCATCATGATCCAGTCGCCCACGTTGTTGCGGCGCTCAACACGATAAGGGAGCGGGCATTTGTAATGCTCCATGACATAGCTGCGTCCCATTTCAACGGCTTCAAAGTTGGAAATGACCAGCTTTTCCTTGGTTTTGAACTTGTCTTTAATGATTTGGTGCAGGACTTCCAATTCTATGTCCAACAAGGCGGTCAATGCCCCAACGTACACCATGTTCTTCAGCAACTGGCGCTGCCGCGGGTCGGGAAACTTGTCCATGCACATCTGCATCATCGGGATGCCCAGGTATTGTATATCGCTGCGGATGAACTCTTTGTGCAATTCCTTCGTGCTGTCATAAATGAAATAGCCGCCCTTTTTTACACTGGCAATGTCTTTGGGCATGCTCTGCGGATTCACGCTCAGCATGATGTCGATGCCTTCGCGGCGGCCGAGGTAGCCTTTTTCGCTGACGCGCACCTCATACCAGGTGGGCAAGCCCTGGATGTTGGATGGGAATATGTTTTTGGGCGAAACGGGTATGCCCATCCGGAAGATGGCCTTGGCGAACATATCGTTGGCACTGGCTGAGCCGGTGCCGTTTACATTGGCGAATCGAATTACAAAGTCGTTTAGCACGTTGCTTGTGATGTGAGTGTTCAATAATTGAATAATGGTTAGGAGTCAGATTAAACAGGGGGGTGTTTTCCAAAAAGCACTAGAATCTCTCGCAATGCAATCAGTTTTTTTCGATTCAATTTTAGTGCAACAACAGTAGCCCGACCAGCAGGTGAAATTCCGATAATCTGTGTGAATGCAGCATCCCAAATAAAATGGTCATGCCAGCTTTCCGTCCTTGGATTAAAAAGTGTGGCAGGTAACTTCGTGACTGGATCAATAGCAACTGTTTTGGTGTATTTAATGCTGTTGCAACCTTGGCAGGCATAAGCTAGATTGTCAATCTCATCCGAACCGCCCTGGTTTGCAGGAATTATATGTTCCATCGTAAAGGGTTGAGGAGCCAGTTTTTCTGGGCTTTGGCAATATTCACAACGCCAATTTGCCCGTTCAGCCACTACTCGTCTTGCCCCTATTCCGATTGATCGCCGTTTACTCATTGTCTTTTGGCGCTATTCCCAATTGATCTACGAGTTTGTCCAAACTTACTTTCCTGAGTGTTGCGAGCTTGGCCAGGTATTTCAACCTAAGCACCATATATGCTTCATACTTGTTAATCAGCATCATTAGCTCTCCATACTCAGCTTCCGAAAGTCCGCCATGTTCCATTTTTTTGTTTAACGAATTAAGTCGCTCCCACTTTTCACTTGGAAAGCCTCGATTTATTTTGTTCAATAGGGCGGACTCCTCCTTTGGAAGGGCGGCTAAGCTACGCTCTGCTTTTAATACCACCATTTTATCAAAAAGCTGCTCAAAATCTTGCTTGCCCAGGCGGGCAGCGTTTTTGATAATTTCTGAAACGGATGCTTGTGCGCTCATGTTATACCAGGATTTGGGTGGATTTGATGGATTGATGGATACTGGAAGATTGATTTTCAATGGATTGCAGACTTTCGATTTTTACAACCATTTTGCGTAGGCTATAAGCTGTTTTGGTGAACTTCCCACAAATTTAGGTGCATTCAGGCAAATTTCAACCCACCAGCTTTTGCCGTATTGTACAAATACTTTTCCATGTCCCAAGCCGAAGTCGGGCAGCGCTCTGCGCAAAGCCCGCAGTGCAGGCAAACGTTTTCGTCTTTCACCATAACGCGCTTGGTGGGCAGTTCGGAGGAGACGTATAAATCTTGGGAAAGCTCGTTGGCCGGCGCGCTCAGGCGTGTGCGCAGGTCGGTCTCTTCGCCATTTTCGGTGAAGGTGATGCAATCTGTGGGGCAAATATCCACACAGGCGTCACATTCGATGCAGCGGGAAGTGGTGAAAACCGTTTGAACGTCGCAGTTGAGGCAGCGTTCCGCTTCTTTGAATGCCGTTTGTACATCGAAGCCAAGTTCTACTTCCATCAGGCGGTCTTTCAGCGACTTCGACTTGTCGGCATGCGGCACCTTGAAGCGCAAGTCAGCCGCAACGGCGCTGTCGTACATCCATTCGTGGATGCCCATTTTCTGGTGGATGAGGTTGGTCAGGGGATCTGGGCGCTCGTCGAGGCTTTTTCCATGGCAAAAAAGATCGATCGACACGGCGGCGCTGTGGCCTTGCGCTACGGCGGTGATCACGTTCTTGGGCCCCATGGCTGCATCGCCGCCGAAAAATATGTTTGGTACGGTCGATTGGAAAGTCGTTTTGTTGAGGATGGGCACTTCCCAGCGGTCAAATTCCAGGCCCAGGTCGCGCTCTATCCAGGGAAAGGCATTTTCCTGGCCTACGGCGATCAGCACATCGTCGGCTTCGAAAAACACGTCCGGCTCGCCGGTCGGCACGAGGCTCCTTTTGCCTTTTTCGTCGTAAACCGCCTTTACCAACTGGAACATCATGCCTGCTAATTTGCCGTCCTTCACGACGAACGACAGCGGCACGTGGTTCTCGTAAATCGGGATGTCCTCATGCACGGCGTCTTCAATTTCCCAGGGAGAGGCTTTCATTTCTGCGCGGGGGCTGCGCACTACTACTTTCACCTCTTCGCCACCCAATCGGCGTGAGGTGCGGCAGCAGTCCATGGCCGTGTTGCCGCCGCCCAGAACCAGTACTTTTTTCCCGATCTTGTTGGTATGCTCAAAGGCTACATTGGCCAGAAATTCGATGCCGATCTGGACGTTGGCGCCCGCTTCCTGGCGGCCGGGCAGGTCGCTCAGGTCGCGGCCGCGGGGTGCGCCCGTGCCGACAAAAATGGCATCGTAACCTTTGCCCATCATTTCCTTCATGCTCGACACGTAGGTATGGAACTGGGTGTGGATGCCCATGTCGAGGATATAGCCCACTTCCTCGTTCAGCACAGTTTCGGGCAAACGGAACGAGGGGATTTGGGTGCGCATCATGCCACCGCCAGCGGGCTGCTCGTCGTACAAATGGATTTCATAGCCCAGGGGCGCCAGGTCGCGCGCCACGGTAAGGGAGGCCGGGCCGCCGCCGATAAGGGCAATTTTTTTCCCATTTGGGGGGAAAGGCCCTTGTGGCATGAGATTTTTGACTTCCCCTTTAAAATCGGCGGCCACGCGCTTGAGGCGGCATATCGCAACCGGCTCTTCTTCCACGCGGCCACGGCGGCAGGCGGGCTCGCAGGGGCGGTCGCAGGTGCGGCCCAGCACTCCGGGGAATACGTTGGACTCCCAGTTGATCATGTATGCCTCTGTGTAGCGCTCGGCGGCGATGAGCCGGATGTATTCCGGTACTGGCGTATGTGCGGGGCAGGCATACTGGCAATCGACCACTTTGTGGAAGTATTCCGGGTCTTGTATGTTGGTTGGATTCACGATTCAGGTTCTTTTTGCAACAATTCGGAGTGCCAAAGTAGGGGGTTGGTTCATTTTTTTTCAAAAATAATTTTCAAAAGAAAAAACGAGGCGAAAATTCGGGCGAAAATTTCAGCAAACCTATAGAAATTCATTGCAAAGCCGGAGGGATCAAGCTGAAAAATGGCGCCACAAATATTTGAATTTTAGCCATTTGTGAATAAGCGCCGTTTTGGAGGGAGAGGTTTTTGGGCATTTCGCGATATAAAACTGTAATCGGCCTTCATACGTAAATTTTGTTAACGAAAGGCGGAAAAAATCCATTAATGTTTGGTTAATCCCTACCCTGATTTAAGTACTGGCACACAGTTCGCACGTCTAAAGTCTGACAAAACGATTTTAGCCAACTTTCAAATCAACGAAATTACCATGCGGTACGCAAATATTGTCCTATTCATTGCCTTGCTGAACCCTTTGTTCTCAAAGGCCCAAATCTTTACGAAGAACGTAAAGCCGGCCGAGACCATATTGATAGAAGGCAAGGTATTCGACGAAGTTTCGGGCACCCCGATCAACCAGTCGAGTGTCACTGTCTTTGACGATGTGATGAAGATGGGGCTGGCCCATACCGAAACAGACGCCAATGGTACATACCAACTGAAAGTGCCCGTGAAGGCCCGCTACCGGGTGCTGGCCGAAAAGCCGACCTATTTCGACTCCGAAAAGATTGTGGACCACAGCGAGGGCAACCTGAGCGCCGCCTTGGGCATGGCGCGCAAGCCCGGCTATGTGTTCGACATCACGATCTTCGACAAGGCTTTCGAGCACAATACCATCAACACCTTGCGCGACTGCAAGGTGGAGATTTACAACAACACGACCGCAGAGCAGGAGCTCACTATCGAGCGGCTGCCGAAATCGACCTTCAATTTCTCGTTCGCGGAAGGCAACCATTATACGGTGCTGGTGCGCAAGCCCGGCTACCTCAACCGCCGCATCGAAGTGTATGTGAACGTGAACGGCTGCATCCTCTGTGTGGACGGTATGGGCATCAAAGAGCCTGATCTGGTGCCGCTGATGACCCACAACAACGAGATCGGCTACTTTTTGGGCACCATCGACCTGGATTCGATCCAGATCGGCAAGCGCTTCCAACTGAACAACATCTACTACGATTTCGACAAATGGGATATCCGCCCCGATGCCGCCAAAATCCTGGACAACCTGTCGGTTTTCCTGAAAGACAACCCCGGCATCACGGTCGAGCTGGGCTCCCATACCGATTCCAGGGGCAGCGATGACTACAACCTGGTGCTATCCGACAAGCGCGCCGAATCGGCAGTTGCCTACCTGGTTGAAAAACAAGGTATCTATCCTGGGAGTATCACGTCTAAAGGATATGGGGAGACCCAGTTGGTGAACAAATGCGACGACGGGGTGCCCTGCACCGAGACCGAGCACCAAAAAAATCGGCGGACAGAAATAAAAATCACGGGCGTTCTGGAAGAAGACCCGATTTGGAAAAAAACGCTCAAAGAAATCATCGAAGACAAGGAATTGTACAAGAAAATGATTGAAAAAGAGCAGAAACAAGATGGTAGCGAAAGCAGAAAAAAACTGAAACCCGCCATAAAAAGCGGCTCCAAATAATTTTTGGCACGGTTTTTCAACATCAATAAACAAGAGCAATTTTTTCACAGGTCCCTCAAAAAAATCTAATCCGTTCACCTGAGTACTAAATTTCAACATCATGAAATCTCTCGTTCAAAATCGCAAAAACTTGTTGTTCGCCACCCTGATGGCGGCATCCTTTGGATTGAATGCTCAAATCGAATCCACCCACACCGATGTGAAGTACGGCTACACCACCGTGGTGTATAAAGATAAAGCAGCCACCGACACCGACGTGCTCAACGCCCTCGAAAACTCGGTCGGCATGGGCGACGTGGTGCGCGTGACCGTTGCGCCGCCAAAGCCGGCACCTGTCCCAAAAGTTGACAAAGCAAAAGGAGAAGACACCTGGCTCAAGCCGGCTGCCAAGCCAGCAATCAACAATTTGACGGCCTCTACGGCAACTGCCCCAGTTGCCATCGCTGTTAACCCGGCAACCCCAAAGGTGCCGACTGCCGCCGCTGCGCCAAGCGCCGCGCCCACAATGCCAAAGCCCGCTGTTGCCAAATCCTCGGCGACCTCAAGCACGGCTGTGGCTGCGCCCGCATCGCCCAAACCAGCTGCTGAAAAAGTAGTAGCGGCCCCGAGCCCAGCCGCTGCAAGCGCCAAAAACGCTGCGCCGGCCAAAGTGGAAGCCAGCCCCACTGCGCCAAGTGTTGCCGCCCCGGCAACGGTGCGCGTAGCCAGGTCAGCGGAATCTATCAAAGCGGCCAAGTCGGCGAACAAATCGCTGAAAAAGGGCAAAGGTGGTGGCTACAAGATGAAGAACCGGAAGAAGGGGAAGCAGCGGTATCGGTGCCCGAAGTTCTAAATGGGAGGAAACTTTGCTGAAAAAAGTTGACTAAAAATCGGCTTTCTCTATCTTACTCTTCAATGTGGGCAGGTGCAGTGTGCAGAATTCGAATAATACCTCAAAGTCAGCTTCATCATAATGATGGGAGATAAAGTCCCTGAAGCGGATAATTGGCTTAGGGTCAATGCCTATGGAAGGCCGAAAATTTGGAAAATGGAGGTCGATTTTCTTAGCGGTTTCTCCAATTACCTGAAGCCTGATGGCTATTGAGTCCATAATCATAAGCCCTTCTTCGGTGCTTACGAAGTCATTGGCTTCTATTATTTTTGCCATCCGACGTTCAATTAGCGACAACGACTCAATAATCGAAGCAACACGGTTCCTCAACACGTCGTCAGACATACGTCAGTTCTTTTGCCACGGCTTTCAGAAAGCGTGGTTTTAGATGCGGCTCATTTCGTATCAGATCGACTTTTTGGCCAAGCAATTCGGTCAGATAATCAGTCAATTGGAGAAGCACCAGGTATTTGGGCTCCTTTAACTCCACGAGCAGGTCTATGTCGCTTTCGGGCGTGGCTGATCCACGGGCATAAGAACCAAACAATGCTATCTTTTTTACACCCATGCCTTCTAGTTCCCCTCTGTGTTCTGCCAACAAGGAAAGTATTTGCTTTTTATCCAGAAGATGCATTGTTTCAGCGCTCATTTCAGATCAAATTTACCTACAAATATAGGCGAAAAGTAGTTCACTCAAAAAAGTCGGTGGAACTTATGGCTTTTTGCTGCAATTCATTTCTCCAATCTGCCATAATATCCTAATACATGGAAGTTGCCCTTGCTTGCCATCCATACAGTATGACAAGCAAGGGCATATTGAGCTCAAGGTCAGTGTGAAAAGTGCCAGCCTTGCTCAGGGCTGCGCCCGCGCCGCTTCCACCATGATCTTTATCTCCTCCACCAGCCCGTCGTCGCTGCCTTCAAAGCCGATCGCCTTGAAACGGATTTTCCCGTTGGCGTCGAGGATGAATTTGGTCGGGATGCCGGACACGCTGAATGAGGTGATCACCTTGTCGTCGTTGTCGAGCAAGACGTTGAAGGTATAGCCTTTTCCGTTGATAAATTCTGCTGCGTTTTTTGCCTTGTCGTCGCCTTTTTCCCAGCTATCGACAAACACGAATGCTACTCCTGGATCGTTTTTGTAGTGGTCAACCGCTTTTTGCATGCCGGGGAAAGAGGCTTTGCAGGGGCCGCACCAGGTGGCCCAAAAATCAACCACGACGACCTTTCCTTTCAAGCTTTCTAAGCTGACCGTTTCGCCTTTCAGGTTTTTCAGGCTGAAAGCCGGAGCGGGGTCTTTGGTCATTTTCGCCAGCAGTTCTTTCCGCTTTTCAGCTTTTGCCGCGCTGCCGAGCTTCTCCAAGTAGGCAGTTGCGCCAGCCTCGCTACGGTCTTCTGCCATGTAGAGGCGCTTGAACTGCTCAGTCATGGCACTGGTGGTTTTGCCTTTGAGCAGGAAGCCTTCCAGTTGGTGGCGCAGCTCTGGCGATGCGGCGCGCTCTAAGTAAGCGGTGTAGCGCTCGTTCATGTCGGGAGTCTCGCCTTTGTTGATGGCAATTACCTGGGCTTGCAAGTCGGCGGCGCCTTTAGGGTCTCCTTTTTTGTCCATGACGTAAGCGTAAGTGTCGGCATACATGGCAAAGACGTTCTTGCGCTGTGTGAGCCAGCTTTTTTGGCTCAGGTACGGGATTTTGTTGCCAGTCGGGTTGGCGATTTCGCGCCGGGCGATATCGGTGGCCGTTGCGGCCATGATGCTGGCTTCGTCGAGCGCCATGTCCTTCTCGGCCAGTTCCCAGGCAAAGTTGTTGTACAGGCTGGCGCGGTCGTTGTCGGGCAACAGCGCGGCGATGTTGCGCAGTTTTTCCCAGTTTTGCTGGTCGCCGTACTTGTTGGCCAAGGTGCTGCGCATCTGGCTGATTGCCCGGTTGTCGTCGTCATCGAGGGGCTTGTACTTGTTGGCGTAAGCCGCGATCATTTCCTCCACTTTTGCCAGGTCTGGCTCCATTTCGATGGTCTTGCGGTGTTCCTGTTTGGCTAGGATGCCGTTCGGCCATTTGGTGCGGGCATTTTCTTTCACGGCTTTGGACTTGTCTGACTGGCCGAGCCGGTCGTACAGGCGGGATATGTTCAGCAAATCCTGTTCTGTGAGGCTTGCTGAACCTTCCATTTCAGCAAGGAATGCCAGGGCTTCGGCTTTGCCGTCATCGCCTTTTTTAACCGCCATCAGGGAGTTCACGGCGCTCAGCCAGTATTTTGGCTTCAGGTCAGCTTGGGCGGCAAAAGCCTGGTTGTACCATTCGAGGGCTTTCGAAGCCGTCCGGTTCAGCCCGTACAGCCCGCCCCAGTCGCGGTACAAAACTGCCTGTGCGGCCTTGCTTTCGGGTGTTTGATTTCCCGTTGCGTCGCAAACCGGGATGAAATAGCCTTCGCCATTGTTGTTGTCGGTTTGGTCGCTATTGTCTTCGTTTTGAAGGTTCAACAAGACAGATTTTGCGTTGGCGCTAAGGGTAAAGATGCCCACCATAGTATTGCCGGTTCGCGCGGTGGCCAGTTCTATGGCCTGTGCTTTTCCGTCGGCGAATTCCAGTGCGTTGAGCGCGATGTTTTCTGCGCTGCGCACCTTGCTGTTGCTAAGGTCGAATTCCACCCGGACGTTGTCGCCGGGCTTTGGGGCAGCGGGGATGGTTTTCCAGCTTTGCGCGGCCATGAAGAATGGGGAAAGCAGGAAGCAAAGGATGATCTTTTTCATGGTGTTGTAATTGAAACTGTTCATTAAAAATTAGGGCAGCGCACCCGGCTTTTTCTTTCGCCGGGGTGGTAATAGCTCAGGGAGACTTCAAATGCGCCCCGTGAATTGTTTGCCTGGGTGAGTTGCGACACGGTGATGTCGTAGCTGAGCCCGACCGTCCAGCGGTTGAGCTCCACCATGCCGACAACGGTGACGGCATCGGCCTGGAAGCCTTTGTCGAGCTTGTTGCCCACGCGCGCCCAGGCGCCCGCGCGGAGGGCGAGCTCGTTGAGGTCGTTGTTGGAGTAGCGCAGGTTCACGCCGAGGTCGGTCTCAAAGGATGGCCCCTGCCGCATCACCAGGGCGCTGGGCAGGAGGCTTACTTTGTCGTTCAGCGGGAATTCCCCGCCGGCATGTGCCGACCAGCGCGAGTACAGCGTTTCGTTGCCGTCTTCGACAAGGGAGATTTGCGGGGCGTTCAGGTGGTGCATCGCGCCGCCGAGGTAGAAGGTGCCGTTGTTCTCGAACAGCACGTACCAGAGCAGCCCGGCGTTGAAATCGAGCCAGCCCTTGGCGTTGGCATTGGCGTTCGGCTCATCGCTCGACAAGCCGGAATTGGGCGTTTCGGTGCTGGAATCGAACTGGCGGCTGAACCATACCTTGCCCCAGTCGATAGAGTTCTGGCCGTAGCCGATCTGCGCCCCTGCGGACAGGTAGTGGTCGGCTTGGCGGCGGCCACCGGAAAGCTGTTTCAGGAACGCGCCGCCAAGGTGGGCTTTGTTCTGCACGAAACGGGCGGTGCCTGCCTCGTCGTGCATGGCGCCGATGCCAAAGGAAGCGTAGTCGTCTTGCACCCCTACTGGCAGCCGGTGCTCATACGCTGCGGAGTAGGTGCGGAAAGGCACAGGGGAAATGATGCTTCCCCATTGGTCGCGGTAATTGGCCGTGGCCCGCCAGCTGCCGTTGAAAAGCCCTGTCAAGGCCGGGTTCAGGTTCCAGGGCGAGGCGTAGTACTGAGAAAACCGAGGGTCTTGGGCCTGGTTGTTGGAAAGGAAAGAAAGGCAGCACAGGGCTGTGAAAAGGATCGGTTGGGTAAGAATTTTCATCGGTGATTAAGTTGAAAAATTGAAAGGGTGCTAATTCAGCCCGAAAAAAAAGAAAATTCCGCCGTATCCTCATAAAATTAACGCTTTTTCCGAAATAAAAAATGCGGATTCGACAAAACAAGGTCAAAACCGGGGTGTTTGCACAGCTCTTGGGCCAAACGTGCGCTGCCAAACCGCTGGTGTTTTGCCGAGTCGTCGAGCAGCAGGAGCCCGCCGGGCAGCAGGAACCGCGTCGTGTTTTCCACGTCGCGCCGGGCAAAATCGTAGGCATGGTTGCCGTCGATATAGGCAAAGGCGATAGGGCCGCCCAGTTTGGCGTCGCGCCCAAACACATCCGTCAGCATTTCCCCTGCTTCCCAGGCTTCAAAAAAACGGTCGGAATCCAGGTGGACGGCATGGGGCAGGTTGTGGGCGCTCAGCAGCCTGGCCGATTGCACAAAAGAGGCTTTTATATGCGCCATATAGTCGGTCCGCAACACGTCGTCGCGACCGTCCATCCAGGGCTGGGGCGTTCCGCTTTCATCGCGAAAGCCTTCATACACCCAGGCATCGCAGCAGAACAAGGTCGCTTGTCGCTGGTGTTTTTTCAGCAGATAGGTCAATAAATTAGCCGACAAGCCGCCGTAGGAACCTATCTCCAAGACAGAGCCGCCTTCCGGCATCTGCTGGACGGCCATGTCCATCAGGTAGATATTGCCTGGGTGCAGCATGCCCTCGCCGATGACGGAGCAGCGGAGGCGCAGGATGAAGTCATCGTGCGGCAAGCTGCGGTATCGGTTGCGGTTGAGCAGTTTTTTCAGCAATGCCTTGAGTGGAAGGTACATGTCTATGTTTTGGCTTACCGTATGAGTGTCACGTTGCCTTTCAAGATTTCCTGAAAACCGTCGATGTATTCGGCTTCCAAAACCCAGACATAGACGCCGGGGTCGCAGGCCTGGCCGCGGAAATTGCCGTCCCAACCTCGAAAGTTTTGGTTGACGGCAAAATCGCGGTCCTCGTACAGCAGTTCCCCCCAGCGGTCGTACACCCTGAATACCAGGATGTTGCGCACCTGTTTGCTAAGGCCGTGCACCACCAGCAAGTCGTTGGCCAGGTCGCCGTTGGGGCTGAACGCCGTTGGCACATAAACGCCACGGGGTTTTTTCACCCTCACTTTTATAGACCCTATGCCCGAGCAGCCATGCTCATCTGTCACGGTAAGCTTGTAGGTATTGCTCAAGGGCGGCGACACCCAGATTTCATCGCAAAAAACCGCATCAGCACAGGAAAAACTGTCTATCAGCACACTGGACCATTTATATTGCGCCATGCCGAATGTATTGGCAATGGTGGCGGAAAGCAACAGGCTGTCGCCCAAAACGATGCTGGTATCGGCGCCGATAAATACCTGGATGGCAGGCGGTTGCCCCAGGGTATCGACAAGGGTGTTGGTGCAGCCGTTGGCGTCGCGCACCTGCAAGCTGTAGATGCCCGCGCCGAGCGCGATAAAGGTGCTGCTGCCCCCGAACGGGCCGCCGTTGATGCTGTACCGGTAGGGCGTATTGCCGCCGCCGACCAATAGCTTGATACGACCGTTTTTCTCTCCGAAACATTCCGGTTCTGTGAGCTGGGTTGCCAGCTGCAATGCCGCAGGTTGGGCGATGCTTTGGGCGCCAGAAACAGTGCATCCATTTTTATCGGTCACGGTCAGTGTATATTGACCTGCCCCCAATTGGCTGATGTTGGGGATATTGGCGCCGTTCGACCATTGAAAGGAATAATCTGCCGTGCCTCCGCCTACGTTGGCAATGATGCTGGCATTGCTGTCACCGGCGCAGAGCAGGGATGTGCCTTGGAAATTCAGGGACAAAGCTTCTGGCTCTTTCAAGTCGTAAATCCCGACGGCGGTACATCCCGCGGCATCGGTAACAGTGACCTTATATGCCCCTGCGCTCAGGTTTTCGATTTTTTTGCCAACTGACAAGTTGCTCCAACTGTATGTAACCGGTTGCAGCATGTTTTGGATGCTCGCTATGTCGATGGCGCCGTTGCTGCCCCCGGAGCAAAGGATATTTTCGATGACCGTATTCAAAACAATGGCAGGCGGCTGGTTGACAAAAAATGAGCTGGTGCCGCTGCATCCCTGAAAGTCCGTGGCCGTGATCTGATAGGTGACATCGCCCAATAAACCGCTGATGAAGGGGACGTTCGGCGCTCCCGGCACGCTCCATTGGTAGCTGTATTTCATGGTGTCGCCCATGGCGGCGCCACCGGATATCATGTTCACGGCCGCTTGACCGTTGGGCAGGTTGTAGCAGGTGGGCGGCACGAATGCGACATTGACCAACACAGGTGCAAATTGCACAATGGAAATTGTTGAAGTTGTGGAGCAGCCATTTTGATCGGTAACAGTAACAGTATAGACGCCAACAGAAAGCCCGTTGGCCGTGGCGTTTTGTTGGCCGTTGCTCCAGGCATAGCTAAAGGTGTCGCCTGGGCTGCCGGATGCCGTTGCGGTGGCCTGGCCATTTCCCCCGCCAAAGCATGGCGTAAATGTTTGGGAAACACTTAATTGAATCCCCTGGGCGGGCTGCGTCACCAATGCCGTACTGGAAGCGGTGCAGTTGTTGGCATCCGTAACGGTGATGGTATATGTCCCGGCAAAGATGCTGTTCAGTTGTTGGCTGGTGCTGCCATTTGACCAAATGAAGGTGTAGGGCGCTGTTCCGCCGGCAGGATTGGCCATGGCTGTGCCGGTTGCGGCATTGAAACAACTGATGCCAACGGTTGAGATAGGGCAACTCAGTTGGCTTGGCTGCGGTACGGAAGCAGTCGCCGTGGCGGTGCAGGCATTGGCATCGCTCACGGTTACGGTGTAGGCGCCGCTTGCCAGGTTGGAGGCCTGCTGGGTAGTCTGGTTGTTTTGGTCGCTCCACAAAAAGGAATAGGGGGCAGTTCCGCCCTGTACCTGTATGCTTGCCGTCCCATCGGATGCTCCGAAGCATCTAACGGCTTGTATGCTGCCGATACTCGCCATGACAGCAACCGGACAATCCACAAAAACAGTGTCGGTTTTTGTACAGCCGACGGCGTCGGTTATGGTGAGAAAATGGTTGCCGCAGCTTGCATTTTGCAGGTTTGGGGCGGTGCTGCCCGTTTCCCACAAATAAATGAAGGGCGCCATGCCACCACTGACATTGGTACCAACCGAACCGTTGGACTGGCCCGCGCAGGTGGGCGAAACGGGGCTGAATTGCACCTGAATAGGTGGGGCAGACCCGATGTTTTGGCTTTGGGTATCGGTGCAGCCATTGGCATCCTGTACCGTCACGGTGTATGTGCCTGCGCAAAGGCCGGTGGCTGTTTGCACCCCTGGCGTGATGAAGGGGTTGCTCCAGGCAAATGAATACGGCGGGTTTCCACCACTTGGGCTTATGGCAGCGCTGCCCTGGCAACTGCCCACGCAGGGATCGTCCTGGACATTGCTAAAGGCGAATGTGAGCTCGAATGGCTGGGAGACGGTGACGATGACTTGCGTATTGCAGCCGTTGCTGTCGGTTATAGTAACGGTATGGGTGCCTGCTGAAACGTTTTGTGCAGTTTGGGTTGTTTGGCCATTGTTCCATTGATAAGCGTACGGCGGGGTTCCGCCCGTCACTGATACCGATGCCGCGCCATTGTTCCCGCCAAAGCAAGAGACTGGCTGCGCGTTGCTGCTGGCCACCGAGAGCAGGGGCGGCTGCGTCACGTCGACGGAACTTGACACCTGGCAACCGTTCGCATCGGTTATTATGACAAAATGGGGCCCTGCTGTCAGGCCGGTAGCCGTCATACCGGTTTGGTTGTTGTCCCAGGCATAATTGTAGGGCATTGTGCCGCCGGTTACGGTGACGGTGGCCGCACCGCTGTTGCCCCCAAAACAGGCGACAGGCGTTTGGGTTCCGGAAAGCGAAAAAGCGTCGGGTTGGGCAACTGTGGCACTGGCGCTATGGGTACAGCCATTGTTGTCCGTGACAGTAACGGCATAGCAGCCTGCAGCCAGGCCGCTCAAATTCGCCCCGGCCTGGGTTGCGCCGCCGGCACATGGCTGCCAATTGTAAGCCAAACTCCCAGTGCCGCCGCCGCCATTTGCCATGACCGAACCGGTGCTGGCGCCGGGGCAGTTCACCGGGAACACATCTACTCCCAAGCTCAAGGGCGCCGGGCTGGCGATGCTAAAATCCAGGGTGTCGGCACAGCCTAAGGCATCGCGGGCGATGACGCTGTGGTTGCCGCCGGGAAGCATGTTTTGGAAGTTGCCGTTCGGGAAAGCGCCTGGCCAGGTATCGATAAAAAACTGTACCGGGTTGTTGGCGCCAATTACCGAGATCATGGCTGAGCCCGTTGAGTCGCCGGCGCATCGGAGGCCGGAAATGCTGTCGAGCGTGGCAGCCAGGGTACAATCGACCGTAGTGGCGTTGCCCACAGCTACCAGCGGGGTGCAGCCCGGGCTGAGGGCCCGCACTTCGATCATGACCGTCTCGCCGAGCATAAGCCCACCGACCGTGTGCGTCAGCGTACCGTTTGGGCTTTGCCAGCCGCCGCCGTTGATGCGTACCTCAAAGCCCAACGCGCCCGGCACAGCATCCCAGCCCCAGGCGATGCTGGTGGGCTGCAGGCTGATGACTGCCAGGTTGCTGGGGGCAGGGAAAAATGAAATTACTTCGACGGTTAAGGTGTCGTGATGCTGGCAGCCAAAAGCATCCAGCGTGTTCACGGTGTAGGTGCTGGTTTGGGCAGGCGTGGCCGTCGGGTTTGGGCAGCTTGTGCAGGAAAGGGAGCTGGCATTTGCCCAGGCATAGCTCACATTGTTGTTGACCTTGAAGCCAATGCTCCACCACTTGACCGTCCCGTATTGGTTGGGCGCAAAGCCATCGGAGACCCGCAGCGCCCAATTGCCGTTTATGGCGGCCCCGTTCAATGCCGACCAGTTGCCTTCGGGGGCATAAGTGCCGTTGAAAGGCGCCGATTGCCCCACAATCGGCGTGACTGCCGAAGGTGAAAAGCAGGTGATCTTGTAGTTGTCACCGGAGCCGCCGTTGCCCGTGGATAGTTCGAGCAATTGGCCACTGGGCGCGCGCAGGTAAATGTTGAGGTCGGCGTCATAGTCGGTCTCGATGTCCATGCAGACCGAGGTGATCTGTTGGGTCGGGATGGTCAGGAACAGGTAGCCCAGGCTGCTCACGTTCACCGGGGCGAGGTAGGGGTTGCTGTGCGGGTGGTTGCCGTTGCCAAACCTGTACTCTGGAAACGATTCAAACCTGATCTCCTGCATGGGCGGCGCCAGGGCTGTGGCATCGAGTTGCACGGCGTTTCCGGGACATACGGTGGTGTCTTTCAACACTGGCAGATCGGGGCCGCATGAAAAGCAGTTCGGGTGGGTCGGGGGAAGCACCGCAATGGTGAGCAGTGTGTCCCAATTGCAGCCGAATGCGTCGGTCACCGTGAACTTGTACCCTGCCGTGCCGGCATTCTGGGGCGATGCGGCAATGGAATCGGGTGTTGAAAAGAAAATGGAGGGGCTGCTGTTCCAGTGCCAGGAATCCAGGGAGGGGGTGAACGTTTCTATGGACGGATACAGCTGGTCGAGGAATTTGAGCGACCAATTGAAGATAAAACCGTTGTCGATGGGCCACCAATCGGTCACGGTGATGGTCCATTCGCCGTTCAATGGGCAGCCTGCAAGGTTTGAGATGGGTTGGAAAGTGCTGTAATTTCCCGCCGGGATGGTGCCTATGCCGCCGGGAAGCGCGTTGGCGTACTGGATCCAGGTTGGGTTGGGGGCGTTGTTCACCCAACAATACTCGTAACCCAGCCCAGGGATGGGGTTCACGTTGTCGTTGTCGTTGGGTTGGCCCAGGAAAACTTCGCCGCCAAAATTGCCCGGATGGTCGTGCAGGATGATGCTTTGGCCGTTCGGGCAGGTCAGGGTGATTTCTACATCGCGCACCCAGGAGTGCTCCATGGTGACACAAATACTTTCCAGGTCGGTGGGGCTGACCATGACTTGCCCCGGGGAGAATTCGCTGAAAAAAACGCTGGTTTTATACGGGATGCCCGTGCCGTCGGGCAGCGCCAGGGAGTCGGAGCGGCTGCCTTCCACGGCGAAAGCAGAGGGGTTTGGGGTGACCGTCAAAGTTTGGTTGCCCCCCGTGCCCGTCACATTTGCGCTCAGGCTTATGGTGTCGCCGGCGCATATCGTCTGGTCGAGCATGCCCGTCAGCTGGAAGCTCGGCTTGGGCGCTACCCGCACGCGCTGGTTGATAAGGTTAATGTTTCGGCAGCCCTGTTGGTCGGTCAGGAAAAGCTGGACGTAGTAACCTCCTGGTTTGTCGAAGCGGTGGGAGGTGTTTGGGCCGTGGGCAATACCGCCGTCGCCGAAGTTCCACTCAAAGGAGGTTGTCAAATCTGATTGTGCGTAGGCAAAATTGTTCTGCGGGTAAATTCCCTTGCCGTCGAAAAAGACACGCTCGCCAGGGCAAATATCGATCCAGCCCGTATCGGCTGGCACGGATACCGGGTTTGTGGACACCAAATCGGCCAGGATGGTTTGGCAGGAAGGCACACATGAAATCGCGGCAGCCCAGCCCGTAGCGCCCCCGCTGCCGTCGGAATCGAAGGCAATGGTGAGGCAGCCAGATGGGTTGGTGGCGGTGGCTTGCACCAAAAAAGGCTGTCCGGGGTTGTAGTCGGTATGGCAGGCCAGCAAGGGAGCTGCCTGGTTTTGGCCGTCGTAGATGCAGAGCACGTCGCCCGGCGCGATGTCGGCCCCGGAGAAGCTGAGCCGGATATGGGTACCACTGGCGCCGTCGGAACATATCGTGGTGTTGAGGTTGGCGTTGTTGGGGTAATTGCCCGATGGGCCGCCCGGGTCGTAAAAACTGCCGCTGCAATCGGTTATGGGCGAGCCGTTCATGGTATAGTTCTGGCCAGCCAGGGGGAAAGCCAAGGCTAAGCACAGCGTGATTGGGATTAATGGGCGGCGGATGATCATCTTGAAGTAGTTTTGTCCATCGGATTCAACAGCAAAAAAAAAGAAAATCTGGGAGATTCTACGGGGTATTTTTGTTTGTCACGACGGCACTACGACACAACAAGTTGATTATTAAGCCTTTGAAGCTTGTGCGGTCGTGCCGTCGTGCCGTCGAGAGAAACATCTTCCAGCCATTCGTTCGAAAACGCCCAAAATGATGGATTCAGTACTGCAAGAAATCCCCTCGCCCAAACAAGGCATCAGGCTGTTTGTGAAGCGCGACGACCTGCTGCACCCAGAGATACAGGGCAACAAGTGGCGGAAGCTGCAGCCGCTGCTCCAGAAAACAGCCGCTGAAAAAACGGGCATCCTCAGCTTCGGCGGGCCTTTTTCCAACCACTTGCACGCCTTGGCCAGCGCCGGCAAACTATACGGCTTCCCCAGCATCGGCATCGTGCGGGGGCTGGCAGCTGATTTGTCAAACCCTACCCTGGCCCATGCCCGAAATTGCGGGATGCAGCTTTTCCCGGTCACGAAAACGGCGTACGAAGCCTTGAAAAAGGCAAGCATCCAGGAACTGTTCGAGTTTATCGGCACAAGCCCCGCTGCGCCGTACCGATTGCTCCCCGAAGGCGGCGACACGGTGGAAGCGCTGCGAAGCTGCGCCGCAATACCGGAAGAGCTCAGGCAGCAACTGCCACCCGATGTCGGCGCACCGCTTTATTACTGTGTGCCGGCCGGCACCGGCTGTACGGCCGCTGGGGTGATCGCGGCTGCTGTACAAGGGATAACCCTGGTGTTTCCCGCAGCGCCTTATGGTATTGACCGGGAAACGATATTGGGAAAAATCCGCGCGGCAGGGTTTGCACAGGCTGGGAAATTTGACATTGTGGAAGGTATAAGGCCCCGGAAATTTGCCCAGAAAAGCCCGGAGCTCCTGGGATTCGTTCAAGACTTCCAACAAAAAACGGGCATTTTGCTCGACCCAATCTATACCTCGAAAATGATGCTCCGGCTGCATGAGTTGCTTGGGGAGGGGTATTTCCCGCAGGGGAGTTGCGTGGTGGCGCTGCATACGGGCGGGTTGCAGGGTTGGGGATATTGAAAACAGGTATTTTTTCCTGCCCCACCCCGTATTGTTACGGGAATTGGCAATTCGGGTATTACTACGCTGAGGCAGGTATGGGGATGGTTTGAACTTTGTGGTACTTGAAATAGTGGAGTGCTGCTTCCAGCATTTCTTTTCAGGTACAGCATTTATCACTAAAACCTATACCTGATATGAAAGATTATCGACCTTCCACCGTGTCCCCTACCCCAGATTTTGCCGCAACAATCGTATCGGAAGACTTGGTGGTGAACTAAGGCATTGGCCTTATCGCCCGCGCAGATGCGATTTTTTCAACGTCAAAACCGCTTCTTTTCGCTGTTTCAGCCAATTCAGGGCTTGGATGTTGCGCTCCTTGGCAAACAGCTTTTCCAGTTTTTGGGGCTGCGGGTCCGCCCCAGCGTGGTACTTAGCCAAGGCCCGGCATTTTTGCACAAAGCGCAGAAATGCGACCGTGTTGCCTTTCGACCAGATTTTTTCGCGGCTAAGCCATTTCTCAAAAGTATCAAGGTAGTTAAAAAGGTATGTTTGGTAGGCATCTTGCTCAAGGTGCAGGTCAAAATACACCTGCGTGGTGAGCACCCGGCCGATCAGTTGCAGGTTGTGTGTTTGAAAATCATACTTGGATAATACATCCAAACTTGCCTCCAGGTCGCCTTGCCAATAGGCGGTATGGGCCATGGCCCACTGCACCACGTCTTCCCGGATTTTATCGTTGAGGCATTTGGAATATGTGGCCAGGAACTCTTGGGTAAAGTCAAAGGAGCCCTTGGTATTGCTGGCAGTAACGATGTTAATGAAAGTATTGCCTGTGATATTTCCATGACCCGCAACCGCGCCAGCCTCCAAGCCCAATTTATAAAGCTCCAGGCATTCCGTGATGTCTAAGTCGCCCGATTTGATGAGCAGCATGGTGTCGTTCAGCAAAGAAAGGAGGTGTATCTTTTGGTCCCGGGGGTTCAGTTGCCCGAAGTTTTCCAGGAAGGCGCTGTGCAAGCTTCGATAGTGTTGGAGCATGTCTTTTTTCTTGCCCGGTGCAAAGCGCATCCGGTACAGCGCCAATGCAGGGTGTTGCAGCCCCGCGCTCCCGCGCCGCCAATGCTCTGCCGCATCCGTCACGTCTTTATGCTCACCATGGAAAAGCTTGTTCCGGAATTGCATCTCATTGATGATCGCCGCTTTTTCGAGCAGGTAAAGCCGGTCGAGCGCTCGATCCATCTGCTCGACGGTGTCTTGGCCTGATGCTGCCCGCGCCGCCTGGCTGGAATGGTCATATACCCTGCGGTGCCACTGAAACAGGCTGAGGTGCTCCTCCCAATCCTTCACTTCCTTTTTTTCTAAGCGCTCAATTTCCAGCTCTGCGGTGCGCGAAAACCAGTCGTCGAGGCCGCGTTCCTGGAATTCCCGCGCAAGGAGCGCCTGCTGCATGACTTCTTCCCGGGAGAAGCGCTGAAAAACCACGAATTTTTCTGCGGCCTGGTAGGCTTCCGACAGAAGGTTGTTCATGCGGCTTTCGCTGTATTTTCCGCTGGGCAGTATCTTTTGGAACAGCCTTTCTTTGGTCAGTTTCAAATCGTCAAAATCTGGGTAGAAGCGCATGAGCTGCTCCAGCAGTCGCGGCAGGTTTTTGTTGGAGTTGCACCAGGGGGACTGGAGCCAAACCTCGAACGCCTTCAAGGTGGAAGGGTCGAAAGTTTGGAGGAGACGGGTGAATTTGCTGGTGAAGGTGGCGGGCATTTTTGTGATGTTTCTTCGGGAACAAATATAAGACAATCAGGCATTTAAATCCAGTTTATTTTTTAGGGATGAATTATGTTTTTGTGATGATGGTTTGACAATGTCTTTGGCTCTAGCAGTTGGTTTGAAAACCTTTGAGCATCGTTGGACACAAGGGTCGGCGTTTGCGCCAACCTTTCAATACACAAAAAAGGAGGTAGCCGAAAATCCCGAACAGAGTAGGCATTAACAAACAATCATAAAAAATGAAAGCATCAGCTATTTTTCGTTCATGCACGTTGCCCCTAATTTTATTTGGCCTTTTAAGCTCATCGGTCGAATTGTCGGCACAAAACAGTGCTTTGGCTTACGGAGATGTAATCTACCTCCAAAACGGTTGGAACAAATACCAAGGCGGCTATCTTGACACCCGCGGGTACCAAAAAGATTTTGAGAAAACTGGCAATTTCCTTTGTGTTTCCACTGCTACAGTCTCGAACAGAGATTTGGGAAGCGGCACTTGGAGAATTTTGTCAGCCACAGGCAAAAAAGAGGGCAGCCCAGTACTGATAAATGACGATGTCTATTTGTTCAACCAATGGAACGGCAACGGTGGCTACTTGGACACTCGTGGTTATCAAAAAGATTTTGAGAAAACTGGCAACCATCTTTGTGTTTCCACTGCAACTGTTTCTAACAGGGATGCTGGAAGCGGCACATGGAGGATTCTCTCCGCCTCTGGAATCGCTGCTGGCAGCCCTGTCACTGAAAACACGGAGGTACACCTCCAGAATGGCTGGAACAAATTCAGCGGCGGATATTTAGACACCCGTGGTTATCAAAAAGATTTCGAGAAAACTGGCAACCATCTTTGTGTTTCCACTGCAACTGACAAGAATAGGGACGCAGGTAGTGGTACCTGGAAGGTTACGATTTCCGAAAAAAGCCATCTTGATGCCGGACAAACCCTCAAGACAGGGCTGCGCCTTATGTCCGCAAACGGTGCCTTCATATTGAGGATGCAGGAAGATGGGAACCTCTGCGTTTACAAATGCGCAAGCGGAAAGCAAGGCAGCTACGTATGGGGAACACAAAAATACGGGTTCAAAAACGCTTATCTCGCCATGCAAACAGATGGAAACCTGGTCGTGTACGATGGTGACAATCAGGCGAAATGGTCTTCCCAGACCCACCCATTCTATGATGCAAAATTCAAGGATGCTAATAACAAACCCGTGAGACTGGTGTTGGAGAACGATGGTGTGCTGAAACTATACACCTCCAACAATGTAATGGTATGGTCATCGAAATAACCATTGATTCCTAAGGAGATTAGGGTTCTACACTCCAAGCAACCCTGCATTGGTCATATAGGTTATTTAAATCTTTGACTATAACAGAATTAAGACAGCATCTTCAAATGACTCCCATAAACGGCGCCATGATTTTTTTGCGCAGCCATTGAAGATGCTGTCTTTTCTTTCAACCTGTGATTTCAGAAGTGGGATGATAAGACGGTAAAAGATTGCTAAGGTTTTGCGTGGCAAGGGCTTGACAATGTCTTTGGATGAGTGAAAGCTCTATGCGTGCTTTTATCACAAGGGTAATTCCAGAAATACACAAGATTTCAAAAATATAAAAATCATATTTCCATGACAAACCTTAACACTTTTTTCGGAGGCTTTTGGCTGCTCACACTTTGTATCGCCTGCGGGCTAACACTTTGTATCTCCTGCAACTCCAAGAATTCGGACACTGCTTCAAATTCGACAACTGTGCTGTCTGGCACAGAAAATATTGGCGGCCCGCCTGGTGCCCAAAGCCTGGCCAATACAGCCGTGAACAGCCAAAACGTCGTTTTTCCCTGGGTAAACCCACTCAATATCAGGAAAGCCCCAAATACGAACAGCGAAATAGTGGCAAGCGCCAGAGAGAACGAAAGCCTTACCCTGACCGGGGAAAAGTCTGCTGCTGTAGAAACCATAGAACTTAGGGGTAAATCCTATACCGAGCCTTGGGTTCAGGTAAAAACGGCCCAAGGAGTCATCGGTTGGGTATTTGGAGGCGCCGTAAAAAAAGCCGGCGAGGAGAAAGGCAATGCCCTCAATACGGCCCAAAAATTTACTTACCCGTATTTCGGCACTTTCGACCTTTCAGCATGGCATAAGACGGGCACCCGAGACGATGGCAGCGACGACAATGACGCCACAACCACGATTTACAAAAAAGATCAACAGACGCTTGAAATAACAAAGACGGCAAAAGGAGAATATTATTGGGGCAATAGCTACACCCTTTTAGCCGCCAATAAAACGGTGCTCAAGTCCCGAACCATCGGTATCTCCTTTGGCCATGATCCTGATGCAGGGCACACTTTAACAGAAACAGTAAAAGATTACACCAGCGATCCGCCCATGGAGTACATCAGAAGTGTGAAACTGGATAAAAAAACTTATGAAAAAAATCCGGAGCCAGATATGGCGTCAGGGCTTTGGGAGGCTAAAAAAATGCAATAAATAGTGCAGATGATTTATGTCGCAGGCTGTTGGGCGCCTGACAGGCTGTAATCTGGCTGAACGATACCTATTTGGTCTTTAGCCCTGCAACAACAAGTCGAGCCGCACCGGTAATAGGGGCGGCTCGATTTGTTTTTTGGATGGATTGTGGGGCGTTATGAAGCTTTTGTGCGACAGGTTTTTGTTGGTGTTGGAGTAAGGAGATTGGGGGGGGATTTCGGTGGTCTTCATTGGTTGGAGGGGTGGGAGTTTTGAAGGAGGTGGATGGATTTATTGGTGAATTTGGTGAAGTTTTTGTGATTTTATTTTGGTGTTAAATAAAAGATAATCAACTGTTTAAATTACAGTTTTATTGATATTTTATATGACTTTATATTAAAAAATGTCTTTGGATGACGATTGAAACAAATGGACTTTTGACACAACATTGTTTATTGAAATTCAAATCATCTTTTAATCTGATAATGGATCGGTTGATTAACAACCAGAAAACAAGGATTACAATAACTAGAAACGAAAAATGGAGACCAGATACCATTCAAAAAACGGGGCTTCTGCTGAAAAGCCATACGAGTAGGCAAACAAAAAATGATAAATCATGGCAGTTGATCAAGAAAAAATGCTACAATCCCTGTATGATTCCCTTTTCGGAGTATTTACGGGCAAACCGCCAGGTGGAGAAGCTGGTAGTGAAGCGGACAAGACCGTTTTGGAATTGAATTGGCCTGGTCAGCCAATCGATATGGCAACATTTGCTAACCCGTGGAGTCCAAGCAATCCAGAAGGAAGCCAAGAAGCACTTGAAAACTTTAGTACTTTGGTCGATCCAATTCCACTTATCGGAGTGGGCTATGCAGCAAGTGGCAAAACCATCTCAGAGGTGCACAGGTTGGTGGTCAATGCTAATGTTGTCCCGGCAGACCCTAACCCGGCACAAAAAAAGGCATACGATGAAGCCAATGCCTATTTAAATGCAATGGTGGACGGCTATGATGACAACACAGGAAAGCCAATCAAAACACCTGGCGATTCGCCTATTTATGCCAACTACAAGCGGAAGAAGACAGCCTATTTAGCAGCTTCAACAAGCTTTCTCAACCAATACTTGTTGTTAGATATGTCAAAGCCCGAAGACCAACGTAAATGGTCGATTATAGGCCCGAACCTTCAAGAGCAGGTGGATACCGCTATGAACGACTGGATAGCAGCCGGGAAGACAAAAACAGAAGACCAGCTTGCTGTTTTGTCACAAAGCTCCACCAATCAAGTTGGGCAGCTTTTTGAGGATGCCAAGAACAACTTTATTACAATCACCCGGAGTAGTATTAAGAACCCTGGGCAGCGGTATCATCCCAGCTACGCACGTCCTGCGGCTTGGTTTGCTCCGGGTAATGCCGATACCTGGAGTGAGATGTCAGTCAGATCCAGTGAACTAAAGATCCAAGAACATTCAGATTTCACGAGCTATGGAGGTGGTGTATCTGCAATGTGGGGACTATGGTCTGTTGGAGGTGGGTTCTCAAGGAAAGAGTCACATCAAAACATGAGCGTTGAAACTTCTGATGTGACTATTTCATTCAAATTTTCCCGTGTTGAGATTGATCGTCCATGGTTTAACGCGTTGTTGTATCAAGTTGGTGGTTGGAGCATTGAGAATGCAGGAGGCAAGGAGTCAATTTCAAATGGTACTAAGAATCAACAAGATAAAATGATGCCCATCATTCCTACTGCATTCATAGCAATCAGGCTCTAATTTATTGGCTGATACACTTAATTTTGTTGTTGACAAAGGCAGTAAGTTAGAAAGCTTAAAACCTATTATGAATATCATATCCAACAAGGTTATTCCTGAATTTAAAGATATTGAAGTCGTTAATGCATTGTATGCCAATAACTCTAAGATACAAACGCTCGGCATGAGCCAGGAGGCTCTTAAAAAGAAGGCAAAGGAAATTGCTCACAGCAATGCCTCTGCAGCACTACTTGCGTACAAATTCGCTCATGAAAAGGTTCAAGGAGTAAAACAACAAGCGGCGCTTCGAAGCGACCTGATCGACAACCCAGTAGAACTTGTTCAAGCTGCTCGCAAAACTTGGGAGGATATCCAGGAAACGGAAGTATCAGCCCGCTCCCTGGAAACGCGCTCTTCTGTTCACGATGCTCCTATTTCTACAGATCAGGCATTTTACAATGCTCGATTAATATTCGCACGGTCAAAATTGGCGAGTGTACAAAACCCGGGGATATCGTATCACCCCACATATACCAGCCCCGAAAACTGGGTTGACCCAAGCGCCAAATCCGGATGGCCGTTGTTGACAATTCCTGTTGCTAATACTGATACTGAAGTAAACCTTTCAATAACGTTTTCAAGAGTAGATATCACAAGGCCTTGGCTTCTAGCCTCTCTTTTCGAACTGAAGGGTTGGAAAAACGCCCAAGGTCCTGGTTCTTTGTCGAAAGGAAAGTTGAAAGATAATGATGGTTCCTTTTCTCTGCTTCCCCAATCAATGATCGTGGCTAGAGACATTGTAGCTAGAACATCAACAGGTGATATAGTTTTTCGAGCCCTTGGGCTTCAGGTATTAGCTTACATTAGCAAGCTCGTTCCATTCAGCCCTCCTTCTTCTTAATTTTGGCTTTCTTCAACTCAACTCTCGTTCATCTTTTTAATAAAGCCAATTATCCCACGGAAATAACAGTTTTCATGTTTGGAAGGAGAATGCTCTTCCAGATAATACTCAGGATCCGCCCCTCTCCCGCCACACCACCACCCCAAACACCTCCCCCTCCCGATCATTCACAAAATCGATATGCGGCCATGCCTGCAGCGAGCGCAGTATCCCGCTGCCAATGCCGCGATACGGCAGCACGTCGGGGGCCAGCGAGGCCAACACCGTGTTGCGCGAGCGGCGGATGCCCGCGCGGATCTGCGCCTCGCTCAGGTTGTTGGGGAGCTTGCCCGGGCTTCGTATCTCTACCCTGTCGTCGAATACGAAGATTTTGATACTGTCGCGGATGAAATAGTCGCGGTGAATAAGGGCGTTGACGAGCAGTTCCTTCAGCACTATCTCCGGTATTTCCAGCGATCAGGCGCGGCAGCTCGGACTCCTCGAATTCAGCCTTGTATTTTTCCTCAACAAAAGCCCGGAACTCCCGGAAATCCAGCTCTTCCTCGATGCTGAACGGCAGCAGCATTTCCTCGGCATAAAGCTCCCCGGAGGCTTGAAGCAACTGGGCAAGCTCTTCATTGCTGGTCACCTTTCGCTTGTCAGGGCCATTTTTCACAAAGATCAGCCCGTCTTTATCCTTGTAGGGTTTGTGCATGCCGTTTGGGACGGTAGCGATCAACACCGTTTTGCCCTCAACTTCCAGGGTTTCAGTTTTGATGGTGATCGGCGGCTTTACCCCTTCCGATGCTGCATTGGCCAATAGGCTGCTGATGCGCTGGATGTCATGGAAAGACAGCCCGCTTATTTCCCCGGTTTTGTCGTTTATACCGATCAGCAACTGGCCACCGTCCGTATTGGCGCAAGCAACGAGCTCTTGCGCCGCGCTCAGCGGGTTGCTGAGGTTTTCTTTGAACAGTGTGCGGCTGGTTTCGCCGCCACGAACCAATTTTTTGAGCGAAGCCTCGTCCATGGTTTGTACCTTCAAGTAGGTTTTTTGTACAAAGAACGAAGGTTTTAGACAAAATCCTGAACATTAACCGGGTAGATTTTATTTAACCCAGGATTTCTTCACGCTGCCAAGCATCCACCATGACTAAACCTGCCCGCAACAAAGCCATCGCCTATTCTATCCTCCTTGGCCTTATCGGCTTTGGCGGCTTTTTCATGGTTGAAAACGTGTTCCCCTACATGGGCATCAGGCCCTGGCGCATGGTGCCGGCAGAGAACAAATGGCGCTTCCCACAGGGCTACAAGGCCGAGGATTTCGGGCTGGCAGCCCGGAAAATCGCCGTACAGAGCCCCGACAGCCTGAGGCTCCAGGCATTGTTCGTGCCCAGCAAGTTAGACACCACCTACGCCATTGTGGTGCAACTGCACGGCATCTCCAACTGCAAGGAAACCAACTTCCCCCGCGCCAAGATACTGGCCGAGTCCGGGTACGCCAGCCTGTTGCTCGACCTGCGCGGGCACGGGGAAAGCCAAGGGGAATACTGCACCTTCGGGTACAAGGAGAAATACGACCTGAAAGCTGTGGCCGATACTTTGTCCAAAATAATGCCGGGCTGCCCGTTGGGCGTTTGGGGCGCATCCCTGGGCGGCGCCATCGGCCTGGAAGCTATGGCAGTGGAGCCTCGCTATTCCTTCGGTATCATCGAAAGCACTTTCGACGAGTACCCCAAGGTTTTTGCCGAGTACGGCGCCGATTACATGCTCGGCTTGAGGCCGCAATGGCTGTTCGACCGGGTGCTGCGCCATTCTGGCAAGATCGCCGACTTCGACCCTTACGCGGTCAAACCCGTGGAGGCGGCAGCGAAGATCGACCGCCCCGTGCTGTTCATGCACGGCGACAGGGACCCGCGCATCCCCATGTCGTTCAACAAACGGAATTTTGGGGCGGTAAAAAATGACGGGAAATTGTGGGTGACCGTTCCGGGCGGCGGCCACAACAACCTCTGGGCCGTGGACGGGCCGCACCTTCAAGCAGTAGTCGAATCGTTTTTACTGGCCAGGCGGCAGCATGGGTCGTCGAAATAGCGGGAGGCAGGTAGAGGGTCAAGTTTGAAGCTGCGAAAACCAGTTTGTCAGGCCATGAAAAGTGGTAGCGCCTGGCACATGCTGATTAATTTTCTCCGGAGCAATGCCACATTCCCTATTTTCGTGCCTATGAAAACCATCCAATCCGCGTTTATTCTTTTGTTTTTGGTTGCTTTTGGGCAAAAATCCTTCGCCACCCACATCGTCGGCGGGGAGGTGACCTACCGCTGCCTGGGGAACAACCAGTACGAGATCACGCTTACCGTTTACCGCGACTGCTTCAACGGACAGCCGAATTTCGACAACCCGGCCATCGTCGGCATTTACAAATCGGGCAGCGATTCCCTGTTCCAAAAGCTGCTGCTGCCTTACGACAACACGACCAACGACACCCTGCCGATCATCCTGAATAATCCCTGCTTAGTGGTGCCGCCTGGCGTGTGCGTGCACAAAGCGACCTACCGCCGCGTCGTCACCTTGCCCTATCGGCCACAGGGCTATACCGTGGTGTATCAGCGCTGCTGCCGCAACAGGCTCATCCGCAACATCCCCGACCCTTTGAACACGGGCATCAGCTTTATGACAGAGATCGGCGGCCCTGCCCTGCTGGCCTGCAACAGCGCCGCCACTTTCAACAACTGGCCGCCGGTCGCCATCTGTGTCCATGAGCCCATCAATTTCGACCACGCTGCATCGGATATTGACAGCGATTCGCTGCGCTACCGCTTGTGCACGCCCCTGAACGGGCCCGATTCCCTCCGCGCCGTGCCAAACCCGCCCGACCCGCCGCCATATCCGGAGCTTCAATGGGTGGACCCGCCCTACAACCTGCTTAACATCATGGGCGGCGACCCATTGACCATAGATCCATTGACCGGTTTCATGACAGGTGTTCCAAATACCATCGGCAATTTTGTGGTGGGTGTCTGCGTGGACGAGTACCGGAACGGCAGCCTGATCTCCACCACCCGCCGCGATTTTCAGTACAATGTGGCAGACTGTGGCCTGCCGACAGCGGCGTTTTTTGTCCCTGATATTGTATGCGACACCTTGACGGTGCAGTTCCAGAACCAGAGCCAGAATACGTCTTCCTTTCGATGGTACTTTGACTGGCCCGACGACTTGAGCCAGACATCTACGGCCAATTCACCTGCCCACACGTATTCAAGCACCGGCATTTACGACGTGGCGCTTATTGCCGCGCCGAACACGGTTTGCAGCGATACGTTCATTTTCCAGGTGGAACTGGTAGATATACCCGGGTCCTTGACGATCACCGCCGACCCTAACGAAATCATAAGGGGCGGCACTTCACAGTTATTTGCCAATTTTCCCAACGCTGTTTCCTATACCTGGCAACAAGATCCCAGCCTGTCGGCAACAAACATCCAAAACCCATTGGCCAGCACATTGGAAACCACCACCTACCTCGTTACTGCCACCTTGCCCAATGGCTGTAAAAAAACAGGGCAAGTGACGCTTAGGGTGGCGCCGCCGCCCTGCCAGGAGCCGTATGTGTTTTTCCCGACAGGCTTTTCGCCCAATGGCGACGGGCAGAACGACATCTTGAAAATGGAAAGCAACATCGCAGCGGAGGTTTATTGGGTGGTGTACAACCGCTGGGGCGAAAAGCTTTTCGAGGCCAACAGCATCGAAGATGCCTGGGACGGGAACTACTTGGGAAAGCCGCAGCCAGCGGAAACCTACGGGTACTACTACAGGGTGCGCTGCGCAGATGGGCAGGAATCGTTCAGGAAAGGGAACGTGACCTTGTTGCGGTAGCGCTTAACGGGAAAAACTATGGCTTAAAGTTAAAGAAAAGTTCCTAACGCTGGGTGTGTCCAGGTAAAGGAAGCCATAGCACAGGCAATCCACCAAAAAATCAATATTTGAGGGGTACCCAGAAGAATATCGCTCCTGATCCGACCTGCGCTCATAGTAGAACTCCAGGCCCAGAGCGGTGCGTTTGTCGAGTCGGTGGTACAGCCCGGCGCTCAGCAGCAGGGCAGGCTTGAAATCGCGCAATCCCAAATCGAGGTCAGGATACCTGTAATGATAATCATTGTTAGGGTATTCAGCGCTTTGGGAATCGTACCAGCCTTTTAGTTCTCCACCAACACGGCGCGACAGTCCAGCACCTAATGCGACAGAGGTGCGGCCGTTTTTCTTGAATGAGGCATACAGCTTTATGGGAATGGCAATACTGCTTTCCGTGACGGTCTGGGTCTGTCTGCTGAAATTGGCCAGCGGGTCAGCCCCAACCGGGGCATTGGCATAGGTAAAGCTGCTTTTGGATGTGGACATCCTGTACAACAGTTCGGCGGAAACCCGAAAATAGCCGCCCAGCCGAAGCGATCCTTTCACGCCAACGGAAAACAGGCTTCCTGCATCTTGGCTTTCAATGGTAGTGGCTATCCTTTGGCCATAATAATAAGGTTCTGTCGTGGTTTTTTGGAAGGGCATGGCGAAGTTGCCACCCGAAACCACGATGCCAAACTCGGATTTTTGCTGGGAAAATACTGTTGTGGCGAGGAAAAATGCCAATGCTGACAGGTAGATATTTTTCATAACGGTAGGTTTTATGATTGGAAGACAGCTTGGTGAAAAAAAAGGTTGGCGTTGGCTGAAAATTGAAGTACGCAGCACTAATGCCCAGGCAAATCATGGCTTAGTACTATCGACAAGCTTCTCATGCTTGGTGATCCCAAATAACTGTAACCGCCGCAATCAATCAATGGCCCGCCACAATCAATCCGTGTCGCCGAATATCTCCGTTCTGCAGATCGCCGCTCGTATGCAAATTCCAGCCCAATGGAAGTTCCCTCCTGGATTCGATGATAAACGCCTGTTATGAGGGTCAACACTGGATTTATTGTCCTTCCTGAAAAAAAGGGAGGCGAAATGTTTGAATAGGTATAAGCGTTTTGGTTCACCAAACTGTTCCGGTAGCGCCTGGTTCCTTTTATCGTGGTTCCAATGTTTGCGACAATACCTGCACCGATTGCGACTGCTGTGCGGCCATTGCTTGCAAACGAATAGTGGAGCTTGACTGGGAGGGACAGGTTGCTTTCGCTGAAGCGGATTTCACGGTTTGAAGATGATTTGGCGCCTTCGACTGCCTTGAGTTCCATATCATATCCATCGCTCGTTGTACAAGAAGAATGGCGGAAAACCAGCTCGCCATAAAGCTTAAAATGTGCATCAATCTGATAGGACTCCCAAATGCCGAGCCCAAAAAGATACCCGGCTGTCTGGCGGCTAAAATCACGCTTGATTCTCAATTCATTATCAGTATTTTCCTTGTGCTGAAATGGAAGGGAGAAATTGCCGGCTTTCACGACAAAGCCAAAGGATGCCCTGTTTTGAGAAAAAGCAGCGAAAGCGCAACTCGAGCAGAAGAATAGCAGAACAAATATTTTCATCTCGGCAGATATTTTCAGTGGGAAGACTCCGATTACAGGAAAAAGGTTGGATTCAACTTTGGACGCGAAAAATATAACATATACTGTGATTAAAGTGATTTGTATGATTTGAGTGATTAAAAACATGTGATTTTCAAATGATTATGCGATCGCGGTTCTCACAACCACTTTGCGTTGACTATAATTAATTTTGTGTTGAGGATTGGTTGATTGGCAGCACAGCACCAACGCTATACTCTAATCACTGATCATCCAGTCACTAATCACTGAACAGACTTAAATATGGAGAATAAAGAAACCCGCGACCTGACCTGGCAAGAATTCCAGCGTGTAGAGATGCGCATCGGCACCATCGTCGCGGCGGAGCTGTTTAAGGAAGCCAGGAACCCCGCCTATAAAATGACCGTCGATTTTGGCCCGCTGGGCCTGCGGAGAACCTCAGCCCAGATAACAACCCTATATGCTGTGGAAGAGCTTGTCGGAAGGCAGGTAGTAGCAGTGATCAACTTCCCGCCCAAGCAGATCGCCACCTTGATGAGCGAGTGCTTAGTGCTGGGCGGGCTGGGCGAAGGAAAGGATGTGGTGTTGCTGCAACCGGAGCGGAAGGTTGAAAATGGGGCAAGGGTGGGTTAGCGCTAGAAATATTCTAGCTTTCTAAAATCCTGATCATTTCTGGATTCACATAAAATGTTTGCCCGCCAATTTCTCTTGGCACCAAGATGCCGAGCTTGCATAATTGGGCAAGGTACTTTGTAATGGTTGTCCTGCTCGTGCGCTGCATTGTTTTTTCAATCGTTTTGGCTTTAATATATGGTTGGGCAAAAATTGCTTCGTTGACCTCTTGATTGTACCATTTTAAGTTTTGCTGACCATAAACTAGCGTTGCCTCCATTTGGCTGATTATGGTGTCAATCAAGTGGTTAGTGTGTTTAGCGGTTTGTTCCACCGCGCGCATCATATACAAAATCCAGGGCTTCCAGGCAGCTTGCTGGGTGACTGCGCTGAGCCTGTGATAATATTCATCTTTGTTTTCAATGATGTATTTGCTCAAATAAAGCACTGGGTGCGAAATTAGGTTGTGTTTAATCAGGTACAAAATGTTCAGTATCCTGCCTGTTCTGCCGTTGCCATCTGAAAAAGGGTGAATTGCTTCAAACTGGTAGTGAACAATAGCCATCCTTATCAATGGGTCTGGATGATGCACATTGTCTTCATTCAAGTAATCGATCAAGTTGACCAGCTTTTCTTCCACTACTCCCTGGCCTCTTGGCGGCGTATAAATGATTTCCCCCGCTCGGAATTCACTGTCGCCCCGCCTGATAAAAACTTGTGATTGTGGCGGGCGAATCCTTTCTAGCGTATCTTTTATTATTTGATAAATATGGATGATTGAGTCGAGGTCAATCTTTCCCGACATTTTCACCGCATGGTATCCAGCCCAAAGTGCTTCACGATAACGCATGACTTCCTTGGTCGCCGGATTGGTTTTTTCTAGGGCAATCGTATCGGCAAATGCTTTGAAAAGCTCGTCGCTGGTAGTAAAGATGTTTTCAATCTCTGATGAGCTTTTCGCTTCTTGAAGGGAAATCGTATTGACAAGCATATTGGGATTTGGGAGCCTAAGCAGGTTCCCATTCAATTCTGCAAGTGCACGGCTTGCCCGCACCAACTGAGTCAATACCTCAACATCCAATATTTCCACGCTTGGGGGCAAGAGCGGCAATTGGTTGAATGGTCGGCTCCTGTCATATAGCTCCTTTGTCATTTTTCGCTCGTTTTTTGAACAGGCAACAAAGGTATGTTCATTTTTTGGACAAAAAACATCATGTTGTCCATTTTTTAGCCAAAAAATGGACAAGCCTCTAAATTGTGTCCAAAAAATTGGTGTTTCTACCCAGCGTGCTAGGTATTTTGCAAAATGAGTTTTGAATTATTTTGATTCACCGTGCGCAAGCCAACGGCCAACAGCCAACCGCACTAAGCAAGCCTACCGAAACCCTTTCGGTGCCTTCATGCCCGGCGGCATCCCCATTTTCCCCTGTGGCATGTTGGCAAACTGGTGCATCATCTTGCGCATCTGCTCGAAATTGCGGATAAACATGTTGATTTGCTCCAGCGACTGCCCGCAGCCGCGCGCGATGCGCTTTTTTCGGCTCAGGCTCATCAGGTCGGGGTTGGCGCGCTCCTTGGGGGTCATGCTCTGGATGATGGCCTCCACCCTGACCAGCGCCTTTTCGTCGATGGGCGCATCTTTCATGGCTTTGCTCACGCCCGGTATCATGCCCATGAGCGATTTGAGATCGCCCATTTTTTTGATGGTCTGCATCTGGCCAAGAAAATCGTCGAAGTCGAATTTATTCTGCTTCATCCGCTTTTCTAAGCGCTTGGCTTCTTCCTCATCGAAGTCCATCTGCGCCTTTTCTACCAGCGACACGATGTCGCCCATGCCCAGGATGCGCTGGGCCATGCGGTCGGGGTAAAACACGTCGAGCGCTTCGAGCTTTTCTCCCTGAGAAGCAAACTTTATAGGCTTGCCTACCGTGTATTTGATGGAAAGGGCGGCGCCGCCACGGGTATCGCCGTCGAGCTTCGTGACGACCACGCCGTCGAAATTGATGCGGGTATTGAATGCCTCGGCGGTGTTGACGGCATCCTGGCCGGTCATGGCGTCCACCACAAACAGGGTTTCGGTGGGCTGCAGGGCTTTTTTGATGTTCTCCACCTCGTCCATCATCACCTCGTCCACGGCGAGGCGGCCGGCGGTGTCCACGATGATCACGTCGTGGCTGTTGGCTTTGGCGAACGCCACGGCATTGCGGGCGATTTCTACCGGGTTTTTGTTCTCAATATCTTTAAAGACGGGCACGCCGATGCTTTCGCCCAATACCGTCAACTGGTCGATGGCCGCCGGGCGGTAAACATCGCAGGCCACCAGCAGGGGCTTCATCTTGCGCTGCTCCTTGAGGAACTTGGCCAGCTTGCCGCTGAACGTCGTTTTGCCGGAACCCTGGAGGCCGGCCACCAGCACGATGCCCGGCGAGCCTTTCACGTTGATGCCCACGCTCTGGCCGCCCATGAGTTCCGTCAGCTCGTCCATCACGATCTTGACCATGAGCTGGCCGGGGTTCACGTTTTTGAGCACGTTCTCCGTGCCGAGCGCCTTGTCGCGCACCTTGTCGGTGAATTCCTTGGCGATCTTATAGTTCACGTCGGCAGCCACCAGTGCGCGGCGGATTTCCTTGATGCTTTCGGCGACGTTTAGCTCGGTAATTTTGTGTGTGCCGCTGACAACTTTGAACGCGGCTTCGAGACGGTCACTGAGACTTTGAAACATTGGGTTAATTTGATAATTTGATAATTAGGCAATGTGATAACAATCGCCCACGGCCCGCAAAGATAACATCAAAACCCCTTAAACCGGGAAGCAAACGCCCTTCATTTCCCCCATTTCCGCAATTGATTCAACAAGGCGGCAAAATCCTTGGGCAGTTCGGCGCTGAATTCCATGCGCGCGCCCGTGCCGGGGTGATCGAGCTTCAAGCGCGCGGCATGGAGGCTGGTACGCTCCATGATCGGGCGCTCGTCGTCGCTGAACTTGCCCGATTTGTACTTTTTCCCCTTTATTTCAGAGAGCAGGAAAGCCGGCCTTCGGCCATACAGCGCATCCACGGCCAGCGGGTAGCCGATGCTCTGAAAATGGATGCGTATCTGGTGGGTTCTGCCCGTTTTGATCAGTACATCGGCCAGGGTGAAGCGTTTGAAGCGTTCCGCTACCCTATAATAAGTAAGGGAGGGTTTACCCGTCATCCGTATCGACATCTTTCCCGGGATGCTGGCGTGTTCCCCGATGGGTTTGTCAATTTCGCCCTCTTCATGGTGTAGCTCGCCCTCTACCAGCGCGAGGTAGTATTTGTCGGCAGTATGGTGTTCCATTTGCAACGACAGGTGCCGGTGTGCCGCCTCATTGCGGGCAAAGCAGAGGATACCGCTTGTTTCCCGGTCGAGCCGGTGCACGATGAACACTTTGCCGTATTTGCGTTCCAACTGGGCGTGCAGGCTGTCCTGGCTGCCCGTCCGGTCGGGGATGGTCAGCAGCCCGGCGGGTTTGCTCACCACCAGCAATTGTTCGTCTTCGTAGATGAGCTCGTAGGTCATTGAAACAGCTTTGAAAACGCTTTTACCCTTTTGAAATAATGTGTGACGATGATGCTTCCCCGATAGATGCCCTGGTTGTTTTCTGTTCCAATGCGGTGTTTTTCAACAAGTTGTGCGACTGTTTTCCGTTTGGCGAGCATTTTCCCAAAATTCCCGTAAAACGAAAAATGCGCCCGAACGATCGCCCAGATGGCGGCGAATTGGCCCTTGGCGGCAAATCGGGCGCCTGCCAGCCCGTCCAGTAAAAAACGCGCCGGGATCAGCCACAAAAGCTTGGGCCAGGGCTCGTTTTTGAGCAGCGAATACAGGCTGTTGCGGAAATTCAGAAACACCTTGCGGGGGTTTTCGTATTCCAGGGTGCCGCCGCCCAGATGGTACACCACAGATTGGGGGAAGCACCACACTGCGTACCCGGCGCGCTTGAGCCGCCAGCAAAGGTCGATTTCTTCGTTATGGGCAAAATAGTCGCCATCGAATCCGCCAAACTTGTGGTACAGCTCTGCGCGGATGAAAAAGGCAGCCCCAGCGGCCCAAAAGCACTCCTGGGGCGTGTCGTATTGCCCACGGTCCTCTTCGCGCTGGCTGAAAATGCGCCCGCGGCAAAATGGGTAGCCCAGGGCATCGATCCAGCCGCCGGCGGCGCCGGCATGTTCGAATCGGGGGGACTTTTCATGCACGTCAGGCTCCCATTGCAGTATCTTGGGCTGGGCCACTGCAATGCCCGGGTCTTTTTTCATGGCATCCAGCACCGGTTCCAGCCACCCCGGCGCGACTTCCACGTCGGAATTCAAGATGACGTAATATTCCGCGTTTACCTGCCGGAGCGCTTCGTTGTAGCCTTGGGCAAAACCGTGGTTCAGCTTCAGGTCGAGCAGCTCAACTTCCGGGAAGTGCCGGCGCAGGTATTCCAGGGAATCGTCGGGCGAGCCGTTGTCTGCCACGACAACCTTAGCTCCGGCGCTGTGTGCCAGCACCGACGGCAAGAACTCCTGTAAATGTTGACGGGTGTTGTAGTTGAGGATCACAATAGCAATCATGCGGCCCCGCAAGAGCGCTTCAATTTCCCGCTTGTCTGCTTCAATTTGTTGCTTGAGCGCGTCCATCCCTTCCAGTTTTTTATCGGGCCGGATAAAGCTGAGCACTTCAACGGTTATTTCCTGTCCGTACAGATCCTCGTCCAGCTCAAAAATATTGACCTCGATCACCTGTCTGCCAGCGGGGCCAACACTGGGCCGCCGGCCAATATACAGGGCGCCGTTTTTCTGCCTGTTGCCTTTCAGGGTGATTTTGGCAGCGTAAATACCTTGCGGCAGGATGAGCTTGTGCGGGTCGTCAATCTGGATATTGGCTGTCGGGAAACCCATGGTGCGGCCAATTTGGTCGCCCTTTACGACGGTGCCGGAAAAGGTGAAAGGGTGCCCCAGCAGCTTGTTGGCCCGTTCGATATCGGCTGCGTCGAGTGCTTTCCGTATCTTGGAAGAGCTGACAGCGATGGCGTCAATTTCCTCCGCCGGGATCTCGACGACCTCATAGCCGGCGCTGCGCTCAAATTTTTTCAAGAAGGAAATGTCGCCTTCCCGGTTGTTGCCAAATCGGTGGTCGTAGCCGATGACGATGTAGCGCGGCCTGAATTTTTCCACCAGGAAATCTTCCACGTAGGATTGTGCCTGCTGACGGGAAAACTCCAGGGAAAATGGGGCTACTACCACATTGTCGATGCCAAGGTTTTTCAGCAGCTGTATCTTTTCGGCGGTGGTGCTGATAAGCTTGAAGCTGTCGTCCGCTGGCCGCAGCACGGTGCGTGGGTGCGGATCGAAAGTGATGACGACGGTTTCTCCCCCGCAATCGCGGGCGAGCGACTGCAGTTTGTGGAGAATCTGGCGGTGGCCGAGGTGGACCCCATCGAAAGAGCCGATGGTAACAACTGCGTTTTTGAACGTTGGGAGAAGCGATAGATCGGAAAAAACCCGCATAAGGGCGCAAAGATAGGATTCCTCTCAATTTCAACGAACCACAACTTTCTGCGAATAAATCCCGCCGTGATGCTTTATTTTCAAAGCATATATCCCGGCGGGCAGCAATGCAGTGTTCAACTGGATGGGCGCGGCATTGGCAGGCTCAACGCTTTGCTGCAACAGCAAGCCACCCTTCATGTCATACAATTGCACCGAGATTTCCCCCAAAGCGCATCCTTCGGCCTGAATGGCAAGTCCAGCATCTTGCACTATTTTGAAGGAACATGGGTCGGGTTCCGCAGTCCCCACTGCCAGTTCAAAGGACGCTGCTGCCCAATCGGCATGTTGTACCTCCACCAATTGGGCCATTGCGGCTAAGGTTGCCTTCACCACATTCGACATAAAAGTGAAATTGAGCTTTTCCTGCAACGTGTCGCCCGGTGTGTGGTAGCACTCGTTGCGGAAGTTGGCGCCGTCGGTCAGCATAAGCGCCTTGCGGTTGCTGTCCCAAAAGGGGGCATGATCGCTGCGGCGAAGGTCGGGCACTTGCGCACCGTTGCCCGGCACGCTCAGGGAGATGACTTTCAGCCCAGGAACGTACTGTTGCGCCGAACTGGCGAACATTTGCAGCAGCGACTGGGAATTGGTGTTCCCGACGTTGGTGATAAAATCGCCCCGGTATTGGTTATCGGCCACCTGCATGGCTTGCAGCGGGAAGAGCAAGGCGAATCCCGTTGGCAAGGTCTGGCTGTTGGGCTCATCAGACCAGTAGCCGATCATCTCCAGGTTGAAGACCCCCTCTATCTGCTCCCCGGCCGGAATGCCCGAAGCAACGTAGTTGATGCTGCCTACGAGGCCCGACTCTTCCAGGTCAAACCCGATGTAGCGCTGGGTCTTTTTTGAAGGATAGCGGCTCAAAAGCCGCGCTATTTCCATGACGCCGACCGTGCCGGAGCCATTGTCGTCGGCCCCGGGGGCATTGCCGACCGTGTCGTAATGGGCATCGACGACCAGGACTTTTTCGGCGCTTGCGATGCCTGGCAAAGATGCGATCAGGTTTTGCCCCGTGGAACCGCCAAAGCTGAACAGTTGTTTTTCAAAATACAAGCCCTGCGCCTTGAACAATTGCTGCAAGGAGTCGCGGGTGGCATTGAGGTGTGCTAACCCGGCGATCCGGTGCCGGATACCTTCCACGAACTGGAGGTCATTTTTGAGGCGGTTGCTGTCCACCTCGTTCACAAGTGCTTGAATGTCAAATGGTTGCTTGTCGTCAGCAATGACGCGGAAGGCGTATTTGCCGGGCGCGGCAAAGCTCAGGCCGGTACATACAGCAGTGCGGTTCCCTGGTGCGACGGGGAAGCCTACGTCCCCGGAGACATTGCTTCCGCTCAGGCTGCTGTATGTTTTGCCGCCATCGGTTGAAAATTGGACGGTCACTTCAAGCGGGTCGTTCTCACTGTCGCTGAGGCTGTAATGCAGCGTTGCGCTGCCGTTGGGTATGTCCGTATTGAGGACCAGGTTCGAGATAGCGGGTATTTGATTTTGGGCGGCAAGGCCGAGGGAAAAGAACAGCGTTAAAGCTGACGCGGATAAGTGTTTCATAAGCAAAGGTTAATATGTTCGGACAAAAATACAAAAGGCACGCTCTCCAGCGTGCCCATTGCGACAAACAAAACCAACTAAAAAAACCTGCTTTATATTTTTGAACAGCGGGATGCTGTTTTTTGCGTCTGTTGTTTATCCTAAACGGCGGGCATTGCCCAAACGCTGCCAAGCATTGAAAAAAATAAAAAAAGAGGCCGGCTTGCTGCCGGCCTCTCCATTATTTGACTGAAAATGAGTGTTTTGTAACAGGTGCTTGTGCATCGAAGCCAAGCTGCTCAACGGCGGAACAACTGCCCGTTCACCTCCTCCAGGATATAAGCCTGGGCGTATCCGCGGCGTTGCACCTGTTCCAAGGCTTTTTGGGCAGCGGCCTGGCTTGGGTAATTGCTCAAGAGGATCACCGTCATGCCGGGGGCATTGTCTGCCGGGCGTTTTTCGATATAGCCAAGGTCTGCCAGGGAGGTTCCATCGAAACGGTCAGGGTTGGAAAGCGCCGCGATGCGGATGTAGAACTTGTTGCCCTTGTATGTTGGGGCGACAGAGGTGGAAGAATAAACTTCCGGTCTTGCTTCAGTCGGGCTGAGTATTTGCACCCTGTTGGCATCGGCAGCCGGCCTTTTTGCAAGAATAAAGTCCTGGATGTCTGGGTCGTTCCCCTTTTCAGTCACGATCACTGCTTTGGGAAAGCCCCGCTTGACTGCTTCTTTTTGGGCATTTTCAGCGTCTTGATAATTGTCCCAAATACCCATCCGAACCTGAGTGTACCCGTTTTCCTGGTTGGAGTAGAGGTTGCCCAGGCCCCGCAAGCTGGCGTAGTCGCTAATGGAAATGGATTTGTCGGAAGCAAATGACCCTAATTGGAGGGCGTACATGATAGGCGGGTTGACGGTTCCTTTGGATGCTAAGGAAGGGATGGGGGCTGTGGTGTTTTCTACAGGCTTTGTGGGCGCCTGATACCCAACGACCAAAGATTCATCAGCGCCATATTCCTCCACGATAAAGGCGTCTTTCTGGATTTTAGATGCGACAACTTTTTTGTGTACCGCTTCCGCTTCCGGTTTTGTTTTGAAAATGCCTAAGCGGATCTTGTGCAGGCCCGCCTCTTTTTTCACATACAGGTTCCCGTCTTTCGTCAAGGATTCGTACAAGCCCAGTTTATAATTGGAAGGCTCATCCGGCATGGCTGCCAGTTGGATGGAGTAGCCGTTGAAGATGGGTTGTGTGACAGCAGACGCTTGTTCCACAGCCGGCTTTTTGTAAATTGTCCGGATGCTGGCATTGTCGGTGCCGTATTCCGCAGGGCGGGGCGTGTTGCTGTAATCGGAATACTCGGTCTTGGTGTTGGTGGCAACGGAAGCGACCTCCTGCTCAAGATAGACGTTCGGTATCTTGCCCATCGACGTCCCAAGATAGGTTTTGGCGATTTGCCCGACATAGCCATACTTGCTGTAATTGATCAGGTAAGTGGTGCCCGGGTCGAGGAACAATTCGTAATAGCCATCGATATCTGTTTGCGTTTCTATAGGTTTGCTGCCATCCTGAAACTTGATCTCAACGGATACACCGCGGACCGGCGCCCGCGAGCCGGCATCATACACCCGGCCAGAATAGCGCTCCCTCGACTCAGGCGTGAGGCCGATGCGCACATTCTGCTGCCCGAACTGGCTCAAAGCAAGCTCAATGTCCTGGAAACCGGTTTTTCGGATATTTACGCGGCAATTGATCTGCCTGTTCAATTCTGAGAAATAAAATCGGCCGTCCCGGTCGGTAAAGCCCCTTTCCCCGTAACAGTCGGTGAGGTCAACCTCAGCGCCCGACAATGGGTTGCCGCGCTCGTCGGTGATCAGCAGGTGCATGCCTGATGGCGTTTTGCTGCTGATGCCCTTGTTGTCAGACACGTCATTGTACTCACTGGGGCGGAAAGGCGTGTCGTCGTTGGCGCGGTAATCGGCGGCAGTGACTTCGTCGTTCCATTTTTTGGTCAATTTCCAGATATCCTCGTTGCCGCGGCCTCCGGGGCGGGTGCTGGTCACATAACCGACATTGTCGCTCGTGTTAAAAATGAAGCCATAATCGTCGCGCTCGGAATTGACGCCGGGGCCCAGGTGAAAAATATTGGACACTTCTTCGCGCCCGAGCTCTGCGCGGAACACATCCAGCCCGCCAAAGCCGCGATGCCAGTCGGAGGAGAAATACAGGCTGGCTCCGTCGTAGAAAGGGGTCACCTCGTTGCCGGGGGTATTGAGCGGCGAGCCGAGATTGCGCGGGGTAGTCCAGGTGTTGTCCTTCCAGTTGGAGACATAGATGTCCCAGCCGCCAAGCCCTCCTGGCTGCGTGGAGGCAAAGATCAGGGTGCCTCCGTCGGGCGAGAGCGCAGGGAAGCCAGTGGCGAAGCTGGAGCCGTTGTAGGGGAATGCCTTGATGTTGATCCACTTGCCGTTGTCGTCCACCTCGGCGGTGTAGAGGCTCATGTTGATGCCGCTTTCAGCGATCTGGCGGGTGCCGTTGATGAAGTTGTTGCGGCAGAAAGCTACCCGCCGGCCATCGGCGGAAAAGCTGGCCGGCCCTTCGTTGCGGGCGTTTTGCAGCTCGCTGCGCAGAATCTGGGGCTTTTGGAGCAGGCCGCTTTCCGGGTTTACTTGTGTCACCAGCAGGTAATTTTGCGAGCCGCTGGGGCTGTCGCCCGACTTGCCTTTGGGCATCAGGTCGGTGCGCGCAGAGCTGTACACCACGCGGCTGCCTAAGAATGTGGGGCAAAAATCGGCGAATTCTGTATTGAGCGGCTCGTTCTTGACCTGCCAGGCCGATTCTTTCAAGGCGTTTGCGCTGGCATAATCACAAACGCTGACGTAGTGGTTGCCTACGGCCTCATTCCTTTGGGCATATTCCATGAACTGGTCTTTTGCCGCGTCGTAAGCCTTGGTTTGCATCAGCGCCATGCCATAGCGCAGGTGCACTTCGGCTTCCGTGTTGTACTGCCGGATGGCTTTGAGGTACCATTCCAGGGATTTTTCCGGCATGTTCAACTGGTAGTAGCAATCGCCGATGCGCGCGAGCGCATGGGCGTTGCGAGGGTCGTCTTTCAAAACCTGTTGATAGGTTTGCATGGCCAAGTTGTAAGCGTAAAGGGCGTATTGGCGGTCTGCCCTCACAAGGTCTTCGTTAAGGGATGATGTTTGGGCGGAAAGCCAGCCGGCAGCGCAAAGCAGCAGTGCCGACACCCACCCTGCACGAGGAATCGTGTTCATAAGCAGTATGGTTTAAATAATAGTTGAACCGGGCAAAGACCCGGCGTGAAAGCGTTAAAAAATATCGTAAGTTCGAGCGAAACCCTCTGTACGTTGCCCGAAAAGCCAAAGGCGGCAATGACCAAACAGGCACAAAACGGCCATAAAACTGCCATTTTGCCTAGTTTAGTATAGTGGAGAGACTATCTTTTGAATGAGGGACGGAGCAAATATATGGGTTTTTGTTTGAGTGTGCGTTTTTTCGGGTAAATAATTACACGGCGTCTCTTGACCTGTAAGGCGCCAAAGACGCAATAAAAAAGCGATCTTCCCTGTGCATTGCCCAGGGAAGATCGCCCACTACAGTGTCTTTGCCAAACTATCGGCTCAACACAATCTTCCGCACAACTTGCTGGTTCCCAATCCGGATCACCAGCGAGTACAAACCATCGGAGATGCCCGACAAGGCCATCGCAATCTGTTTGTCCTGCACCGAATCCTGAACCAGCACCCGGCGGCCAGTCTGGTCGAACACCTGCATGAACACCGTTTTGCCCACCAGTTCGTCAGGCAACAGGATGTTCAAGTTGCCCGCAGTCGGGTTGGGGAACACGCGGATGCCGTCGAGCACGATCGGGGTGTCACTGGTACCGGAGGTCGTGTTCTGCACGGTGATCGGCGCGCCAACAACGGTACAGCCATTGTCGTCTGTCACTTCGACGATGTAGGTTCCAGCCGCCAAGCCCGTCGGGTTTTGGGCGGTGGACACCTCTACCCCGTTCAGTTTCCAGGAATAGGTGTAAGGCGGCAAGCTGCCTGCCACATTGATGAATATGGAGCCGATGTGCAGCATGTTGATGTCGTTGAACACGGTGTCCAGCGTCACCGTCAGCGGGCTGAGTATGGTCACTTCAAAAGAGCAGGCGCCCATGTTGCCCTGTGCGTCGGTGAAGGTGTAGGAGGTCGTGGTGGCGCCTACGGGGAACAAGGCGCCAATGGGCAAGCCTTCCGTGATGTTGAACGAGCCTCCCAGTATCAGGCAGTTATCGGTTGCCGTCGGAGCCTGGTAAAAAACCGGGTTGTCTTCAAAACAGTTGACCAAGCTCGGCGAGCAGATCAGGATCGGGTCGGCATCGTCGATAATGGTCACGGTTATGGTCTGGGAAGTCGTGTTCCCTGCATCGTCGGTCGCGGTGATGGTAACCTCGTGATCTCCCAATTGGGTGCAGACAAACTCCCCGGGAACGATTGTCACAGAGGCCAGCACACAGTTGTCGGTCACGGTTGCATTCATGTTTTGGACCGTCAGCACGACATTGCCGTCGGGGCCTATTGGCACCGGTGTATTGGCAGCAACAATCACGGGGGCAATGTTGTCGTCGGAAAGTATGGTGACCGAGGCGGTAGCGGAACAACCGTTTTCATCGGTCACGGTGGCGGTGTAGGTTCCGGCTACCAATCCCGTGGCTTCATAATTCATTTGCCCGTTGCTCCATTCTACCGAGAGGCCGCCGGTGCCGCCGGAAGCCGCTACGGAAGCGTAACCTTCCGGCGCTGTGGGGCAAGATGTCACGTTAGAGGAGTCAATCGTTGCGACAATTGCCGGCGGCGCTGTCAGCTCCACCGGTACGATGATGCTGCAACCGTTCGTGTCGGTCACCTCCACCGTATGCACACCAGCGGGCAAGTTGGTTTCAGTGGCTGCCGTGCCGCCGCTGCTCCAGGCGAATGTAAAGCCCCCCGTGCCGCCTGTCAACAAAATGGTGGCAAAACCGGTGGAATCGCCGTTGCAGGTCGGGTTCGTGATCTGCAGGTTCGTGATCAGGTTGCAATTGCCAGCCTCTACAATGGCGGTCTGAACCGCCTCGCAGCCATTGGAGTCCGTCACCGTAACGGTATAGTTGCCGGCAGCCAGGCCGGAGATGGTCGCCGTGGTTTCGCCGTTGCTCCACAAATAGGTGTAGGCGCCCGAGCCGCCCGTTGGGTTGGCGCTGGCTGTGCCGTCTTCGGTGCCGGAGCCGCTGGTGACAGAGCCTGTTGCGTTGGCGACCAGGGCGCTGGGCTCTTCTATCGTGAATGTTTCGACTTCAGGGCAGTTGTTGGCATCGGTGATGGAAACGGAGTAGCTGCCCGCAGCCAGGTCGCTCAGGTTGGTGGTGGTGTCGCCCGTGCTCCATAAAATGGCAAACGGGGCGGAACCGCCCATAAACTCGATCACGGCAGTGCCGTTGGCCGCGCCGAAACAACTGATGTCGGTAGAGAGTATTTCTGTTGCCAGGGTGCAGTCGAACTGGTTCACGTTCACAGTGCGCACCCGTGTGCAGCCGTTCGCGTCGGTAACAGTAACCGTATATGAACCTGCTGCCAGGCCGCTGATCGACTGGGTGGTTTCGCCATTGCTCCAAAGGTATGTGTACCCTGGAGTGCCGCCGGTGGGGTTGGTGGTCACCGAGCCATCGGCTGCGCCGAGCGCTGATTCTCCAGTTGCCACGGCATTGGTGCTGATAGCGGTCGGGGCCGTCACGGTGGCGGTCAGGGTCGCGCTGCAACCTTCTCCGTCAGTAACTGTGGCTACGTAAGTGCCCGCTACAAGGTTCTCATTCAGCGCCGTGGTTGCGCCGTTGCTCCAAAGGTAGCTATAGGTGCCGTCGCCGCCAGCTGCTGCCACTATTACGCTGCCATCGGCGCCGCCAAAACAATCGGCATTGTCGATGCTGTCAATGCTGGCTGTAACGTTGCTGCGCTGGATAACAGTGACCGTAGCAGAACTTGTGCAACCGGTTGCCGTATTGGACACAAGAACACCGTAAACACCTGGGGTGTTGGCTGCCAAAAAGGCCACAACGCCCGTGTTTTGGGTGCCGCCGCCTGGCAAAGTCCAGGCATGGGTCAAATTGGAGGGGTTGCCCATGCTGGTCGCCAACACATTTACCGAGCTGTTGTTGCAGTTCAAGCTGCCGGATGTGGCCAGGGTGGTGCCGGGCGGGGTGTTGTTGAGCACCACGGCAGCGCTCGCCGTGTTGGTGCAGCCGTTAGGGGCGGTGGCTACTACCTGGTAGTTGCCGATCGCCGTAACCACCGGGTTGGGTATCGTGGCCATAAAACCTCCGGGGCCGGTCCATTTGAACGTCACGCCTTGGGTGGTGGAAGTGGCGCCCAATGTTACGCTGCTTTGGGCGCATGTGATTGCGCCACCTGTTGCCGTTACCTGGGGCGTGTCATTCCCGGCATTCACCACGGCCGTGGCAGTAGCGGTACATCCCGATACGCCATTGGTAACCAGCACGGTATAGGTGCCGGCCACGTTCACGACAGGGTTTTGCGCTGTGGAAACAAAACCGCCGGGCCCCGTCCAGGAATAGCTCGGGTTGGGCGCATTTGTAGCTGCCTGCAAAGTCACTGATGGAGCTGTGCAGGTAAAGGTACCCCCTGCCGTGGTGATCACGGGCGGCGCAACGTCAGCCGTGACCTTGGCATTGGAAACAGCCGTGCAGCCGTTGTGGGTATTTGTCACGCGCAGCGAATAGGTGCCTGGGGCATTGACAATGGGGGTCAGGGTATTTGTCCCGGAAACGATATTGCCGCCCAGGAGCACCTTCCAAAAATAGGAATAGTTGGAGCCCATGGAGCCGCTGCCCTGCAACTGCACCTGTGTCACGACACAGGTTAGCACCATGTCAGGCCCTGCATTTGCCACCGGAGGGGTCAAATTGCCCGGCACCATCACGTAGGCGGTGTCTTTGCAGGCATTGCCGCCAATGATGTTGGTGACGATGAGCGCATGTTGCCCTGGCTCGTTGGCCGTAGCCGTAATGGCGTTGCTGATGACCTGACCTGCAGGGTTGAGCCACATATAGCTCACGGAATTGCCTGTCGTCGATCCTGCTCCGGATAGCGGGACTGAGGTGACGGCGCAGGTAATGGTATCGGGTGGCACGATAACGGCTTTGGCTGGTATCTTTATCAGGGAAAAGTTGACAATGCTGTCGCAGCCCTGGTAAGAGGTCAAATATTCCTGATAGGTGCCCGTCTCGCAATATTCGATGCCGTTGATCTCAAAGCACTCGTTTTTACACAGGTAGCGCAGTGGAAGGTTCCGCTGGTTGTAGGGCAAAAGGATAAGCTTTTGTTTTACGATACTGTCACAACCCAGGTAAGAAAGATATGGGGTGGATGTCAGGTTGTACGTGCCAGGCGCCCCCAGGAAATTATGGGGCTCCTCTTGCCATTCGTATGGGATTTCATTGTTGCAGATGGTGAGGTCGGGCAGCTGGGTGATCGGCAGCGGCACGTTCGAGACGGGGAAACAGGTGCTGGCTGAGGGGGAGCAGGCATTGGAAGCTGTGACACACACGTTGCCGCCGGTATTGCCAAACGCGATTTCCACGCTGTTGTTGCCGGCGGCGGGGAACACGCGCACGTTGCCGCCACCGTTGATGGACGATCCGGCAGGGCTCGACCAGGTATAGGACACTGCGTTGGCAACCGGCGGTATCGAATAAACCGTTGTCGCGTTCGGGCAAACCTGTGACAAGCCTTCTATCGGGCTGATAGGCCCCATGGGTGGCCCCTGGGTGGTGCCGTTGAATACCAGGAAAGAATAGTCGCAGACATCCCCGTTGAACCCGTCGATCACAAATTGGTAGGGCTGGCCTACGACGAGGTTGGTAGCCGTGACAATGAAGGCGCCAAAACCGTTCAAGGGGTTCGGGCCAGGCATGCATCCTATGTCCGTGATGCAGTTGGAGATAAAAGAAGCTTCCAGCCCCTGGCCGGTCTGGCAGTTGGTCGGGAATACGGCAATACTCACATTGGCGCTCCCGGCGACGAACCCGTAAAAGCGCGGGTTGTTCAGCACCAGTGTGCCATGACAGAGCGAATTGGGTGCCCCGGGCGGCAACGGCACGTTGTTCCTGCCTGTTACGCCATCCAGGTTGCAGTTGATGCAAGAAGTAGCGCAGGTAGAGGAAGCATTGTTCAGACCAGGACAGGCAAACAGCCCTTGGGCCTCCAATTGCTGGCCGGACGCCAGTAATAGAAGCAAAAACGGCAGTAGGATCTTGTAGTTCATAATCGGTAATAATGTTGTGAGAAAATTTGGTGAGATTAGGCAGATAAACACATTGAAGCACCATGGCGCCTGCAACAAAGCATATCTGAGCCGGATTATGCGAAAACAGTGCTGATAGACAATGGGGATTGTAAGGTATGTCAAAAAGCCGGAAAAGAGAAAAATGCGGGGAACAAATTAATGCACATCAAGATTCATTCCACATTCTCGAAAGTTTCAAAAAAAATGATTATTTGGGTTGGGCCAAGGCCGCTTCCCAGGCTTGAACAAGCTTCAACAAATAAAACAAGCTGATAGCCCCGATGAGATGTTTTAAGGTATGCCCGCTCCAAAAACCAAGCAATTCAAAGGTTTCGGTGTCCAAATATTCAAACACCTTGGCAACAACATACCAGCCCAGCACCATCCAAAAATATTTGGTGTAGGTGTTTTTTTTATCCGACAATAGAATGAGCGCAGGGCCAGCCAACATGGGAAAGAACTGGACGAAGGCGTAAAGCCGCAAATCCCCAAGCCCGATGGACTCGGTGTACTGCCAATGAAAAATGCTCAATACGCCAAGCGGTACGCTGAAATAAAAAGCCCACTTGCCCCAGCTTGGCCCGATAAAATCGTAGATCAGCAAGGAAAAGACCGGCATGAACATCAAGGTCATAGGCAGGCGGTCCCATACTAGGCTCTGGTTGTCGGGGGCATAATGGTAATAAGCCGACCCAAAACTGGTAATGAAAATGCCAAAAACCAGTACGACCGGTATCCACTGCGCGGCAAATCCAGGGCGTTGGCGGAAATTCTCGAATACTTGGCTGAATCCGTACAGGCCAAGGAAAAACATGGGCAGGTTGCTGGCGACGTTCCAAAAATTGTCGATGCCCAGGATGTTGCGCTGGTCGGCAAATGCATGGTACGCCGTATCCTGTGGCAGGGGGCCTTTGGCCCACAGCACTGCGAGAAATGCAAAGAAAATAGCGGCTAACGCCAATGCTTGTGTTTTTTTCATAGCAGGCTTAATAGTCTGTTCATGTTAACAGTACAGCGGTGGTGAAATAGTCTATCTGATCGATGTCGCCCAATACCACGATGTGCATTTCCGGAGCCAGCAGCACGTCTTCCTTCGGGTTGAGCTGGTATTGCCCATCTGGGTATTTGATGGCCAGTATCGGGATTTTTGCGGCTTGCTGGATGCCGCTTTCAGCCATTGTCCGCCCCTGGAACACAGGCTTTAGGCGTGTCACGGCGATTTCTTCAAACACGACCCGCCGCGCGCCGATATTCGAGATAAGGGTGAAGAACTCGCCCAGGTCCGAATTGTTGACCAGCATGGCCATGTAAAAGCCACCGATGCGCTCCGGCATCACCACGTGGTTGGCCCCGGCGCGGCGGAGCTTCAATTCGTCGGAGGGGTTGTTCAGGCGGCTGATGATCTTCAAGTCCGGCTTGATCTGGCGAGCCGAGAGCACCACGAAAAGGTTGCTGGCATCTTGTGGCAGCGTGACGACTATTGCAGCAGCACGCAGGATGCCCGCTTCCAACAAAATTTCATCGTCTGTGGCATCGCCTTCCAGGAACAGGTAATTGGTTTCCTCTTCCATCTGAGCTATCTTTTCGGCATCAATCTCGACCACCACGAACGGCACCTGTTCTTTTACTAGCTCTTCGCATACTTCTATGGAGTGGCGGCCATAACCGCAGACAATGGTGTGCCCCTCCAATTTCAGAATGTTTTCCATCATGTTGTATTCGGCAAAAAAATCGTGCAAGTCGTGGTCGGCAAAGATGCTCGTTATCGTCGAAATAGCGTAAGCAAAAAAACCGATGTTGAACAAAATAAGGAAAGAAGTGAACACCCTGCCCGCATGGCTCAAAGGGATGACCTCGCCAAAGCCTACCGTGGATAGGGTTACAAGGCTCATATAGTAGGAAGAAAACCAGCTCGTGTGTTCTATCAGCCTGAACCCAATCGTTCCGATCAACACAGCGATTGCCAGCAGGAATACAGCTGAGCGCAGTCGGCGAATGGCACTGAATACGTGCTCCGACCGGTCTTTGGGCACGTACTTTAGCCTGGGCAGCCAAAAAAACCATATGCCCAAGCGCAGCAGGTTAAGGACAAATGTCATACCGCGAAATTAAGGAAAAGACTTGTTGTGATAGCTTATATTTGCATGACACAAACGCAATGTCATACTATGAGAAACTTTCGCAATTTTCTGCTGCTCACGCTGTGCTCCCCCATACTTCTGGTGCAATGCACGGCATCCCGCAAACTGCAGATCGCAGAACGAAACGCCGAAACCGTTCGTATCTGGTTCGAAGAGGGTTGGAACAAAAAGCACAACGATGCCCTTATCGAGCGGGTTTTCTCGCCCAACTGGGAAGACGGCAACCCGATACGCGGCAACCAAACGGCAGGTTTGGAGGGCATCCGCGAAACGGTCCATTTTTACGAAGAGGCCTTTTCCGACACGCATTTCACCATTACCCATTTGTTTGCCACCGACAAGCAGGTGGCCATACGGTACAATGTGGTAGCCGTTCACGTTGGCGACGCGTTTGGTATTCCTGCTACTGGGAAAAAGATCGTTTCAACTGGTATAGTGCTGTACGAAATGGAACGGGGAAAAATAAAAAAGAGCTGGCAGGAGCTCGATCTGTTGGGGATAATCAACCAATTGAAGGCGGAATAGAAAAAAACAGGCCACCCCGAAAAGACTCGGGATGGCCTATGCTTAGCGGCGACAATCGATGTCACAGCACCACGTAAAGGGTTACGGATTCTGAACGCACAATTTGTTCGCCGCCAACTCGCCTGAAGGTATTGGCCAAATGTACTCGCGGGTTGTAGGCAGTACCGCTGCCACGTTGGCTTTGCCCGGGATCGGCACCAACAAACGCATGCAGTCCTGAGAGCGGAAGCCCTCGCCCAGCAGCTCAACGCGGCGCTCAACTAGGATTCTATTCACCAAGTCATCCCCCAGTACAAAATCAACTACGGAGAACACCGTTGCCGGGTCTGAACGGCCATGAACGGCATTGAGCAGCGCGATGGCGCGCAAGCTGAGAGGATTCACCCTTGCCTCCGCCTCGGCAAGGTTCAACAGCACTTCAGCATAACGGATCACCGGAGCATAGTCCAGGTGCTCGGCGCCTGCCGGGAATTTGTTGAGGTAGAGCTTGTTGTTGGTGTTCAAGAACACAAACTGGCGACGGGCATCGCCTACTTTGAAGTTCACGGAGTCGCCAATGATGCCGGCTTTGTTGAATGAGTAATCGCCGATGCCCCGTGGGCCGGGATTGTAGTAGCTGCCCAGGCCGTTTTGTGTGCCCGGGAGGTCGTTGCTGGTGAAGGGCATGGAAAGGATGCTTTCCGTCGTCGTGTAAGGCGCAGAGAAGGTATTCTTCACGTTTGCCTGCAATTCGTGCGCTACACCGCTGGCTGCCTTGAACGGCGCGTTGGCAGGTACAATCTTGTTGGCTTCTGTAATGACGTCGGCATAGCGCTGCATGTTGAGCAGCACGCGGGTTTTGTAGGCAATGGCGGTGTTCTTGTGCGCGCGGGTTGTGTTGAGCAGGGCGTTGCCGTGGGTGGCCAACAGGTTGGCCTCGGCAAAGTTCAGGTCGTCCAGAATCTGGGCATACACTTCGGCGACGGTGCTCCGGGCGAGGTCGTTGTTGCCCGGGCCGGTCTCGGCACGCAGGCGCAGCGGCACGCCAAGGTTGGCGCCGTTGTTGTCGGCATACGGGCGGCAATAGAGCGACAGCAGGCTGTGGTAGCAAACAGCGCGAATAAACCGCGCCTCAGCGATATAGGCGTTCACCTTTGCCTCATCGTTCACCACAGCCTTGTTGGCAGCAGCGCCCTCAATGAAAATATTGCAGCTGTTGATGGTGTAATAAACGGCGTTCCAAAGGTTGTTCACGTCGTTGATGGAAGACTCTGTGACGGTGTGGTTCCAAACGCCGAAACCGGTTACGCCATTGGTCGTCTCGTTGAGGAATTCCTCGGCGCGGATATCGCCGTACACGATATAGCGGCCACCGTAGAATGCACCTGATTTCATGGCATCGTAGAGGCCGTTCACCAGGCTCAAGAAACGGTCGGGCGTGGAAAAAGCCGTGGCATCGGACAGGGAGTTGTTCGGTGCGGTATTGAGCTTGTCCTTCTGGCAGGCGTAGGGCAGCATCAGCGCCAACAGCAGCACGACCAGGGCGGAATATTTTTTATATGTTAGCATGGTATTTTTCATGACTTGAATGAATTTTAAATGAATTAGAAACCGAGGTTGAGGCCGAAGCTGAAGGTGCGGGCCATGGGCACGGTGTTGCGGTCAACACCAGGTGTCTGGTTGCTGTTGCCGTTGGTAGAAACCTCCGGGTCAGTGCCTTCATAATTGGTGAAGAGATAAGCGTTGTTCACGGTTGCGAAAACGCGCAAGCTCGCAATTGAGGCGCGGTTCAACAAGCTGGCAGGCAAGCGGTAGCCCAAAGTAACGTTGCGGATGCGCAGGAAGTCACCTTTTTCGACATTTTCAGAGATCGGAATAGCCGAGCCGTTGGACACGTTGTCGCCAAACACCACGCGTGGGATCGTCCCGTCGGTGTTGTTCTCCGTCCAGCGGTCCAGCACGTCAACGTGGTTGTTCCAGAAGCGCTGGTCGCGCAAACCGGCCTTGCTGCCGTTGTAGATGTAGTTGCCGCCTGCGTAGTTCATTTGGACGTTCAAGTCAACTGGGCCATACGTGAAGGTGTTGTCCCAACCGCCGAACCAAGTAGGCAGTGCCGGGCCAAAGATTTTACCGTCGGCCACGAGGGAAACTGCCGAGGTGGCAGAGCCGTCGGAAACGAGGGTCCAGCGCGACTGGCCGGCAGCCACCACGTGGTTGTACTGCACCAGGGTGCCGTCTTTCTTCACAAAGATGCGCTGGCCATTGGCCGGGTTGACGCCGCGCGTCTCTACAGCGAACACGCTGCCCACTGATTCGCCAACGCGGATAATGTTGGTCGTTTCAAGGCCCGAGGTCTGCGCCAGGATGTCTGAGTTGCCTTCAGCAAGGGAGAGTACTTCGTTCTTCATCAGCGTTAGGTTCACGCTGCTGGTCCAGGTGAACTTGCCTTTGCGCAGTACGGTGGCAGACAGCCCCATTTCATGGCCTGTGTTGCGCATCGCGCCGACGTTGATGGCGATCACGTTGCCCGGGATGCCTTTGGAGGGTGCTTGGGGCGCGTTCAGGATAAGCCCGTCGATATCGTTGTTGAAATAGGTGTATTCGCCTTGCAGGCGGTCGTCGAACAGGCCGAACACAACGCCTATGTCGGTCTTCTTGCTGGTCTCCCAGGAAAGTTCGCGGTTGCCTGCCTGGTTGAAGAAAAAGGTTGGTACTGCTGCATACAAGCCAGAGTTGAACAAGCTCAAAGATGCATAATCGCCGATACCGTTGGCATTGCCAACCGTACCGTAGCTGCCGCGGATTTTGAAGTAGTTGAACACTTGGTCGGCGTTCATGGACTTCCAGAAAGATTCTTCAGAAATATTCCAACCGGCTGATGCGCCCCAGAAAACACCTTTTTTGTTGCCTGGTGCATAAGCAGAGTATTCGTCCTGGCGCACATTGGCGGTCAGGAGGTATTTTTTATTATACTCGTAGTTCAAGCGGCCGAAATAGGAAAGCAAGTAGTTTTCGCCCTGGAAGTTGCCGGCAGGGTTGATGGTGGTGTAGTTGCCCTGATAGGTCGTAAAGAACGGATCGGCTACCTGGGTGCGCGATGCGCCCCAGCCTTCGCTTGCGGTGTATTGCTGCTCATTGCCCACAAGGACACCTAATCCGTGCACATCGCCCAATACTTTGTCGTACGAAAGGATGTTCTGCCAGTTCCAGCGCTTGTTCTGGATATAAGTCTTTGACGCCAGGCCCGTGGTACCGAAACCGTCGCCGTGAATGGGTGTCCAGTACGTTTCGTTGGTGACACTCAGGTTGTCAATGCCATAGAGCGTTTTTGCTACGAGGCCGTCCAGGATTTCAAGTTGGCCATACACAGAAGCCTGCAATTGGGAGGCTTCAGAAATATGGCGGTTCAAATCGATGATCGGGACGACGTTGGTAAAGCCTACCTGTTGCAGGTTTTTCCCGCGGCCCAACTGGTTGGTCGAGGTGATGTTGTATTTGGCCGTGCCCTCCAACATGTTGCCGTTGGCGTCAAAAACGAATGGGCTGACGTTCGGAGCCGTTACAAAAGCCAATCGGCCGATGCCGGAAGTGTTGAACGCTTGGCCGTTCAGCGAGCCAGTATTGGGTGCGCGGTTTTCATTTTTGGCGTAAGCAATTGTGCCGCCTACCTTGATCCGCTTGTTGAGCTTGTGGTCGAGGTTCATGCGGCCGTTCAGGCGGTTGAATTCGTTGGCCACGATCATACCTTCTTGCTGGGTGTAGCCAAGAGACATGTGGTATGTTGTTTGGTCGCTGCCGCCGGAGAATCCCAGCGCATGGTTCTGCTGGAAGGCGTTGCGGTAGATATAGTCGGCCCAACGGGTATCTATCAGCTGTCCATTGATTGAATCGAGGAAAAACTGCGGGGCGCCGCCACCGACATTGGCATTTTTCGCGCCTTCATTCTTAATCTCGACATATTGTTGGGCATTCAACACCTCAGGAACCCGTGTGGCCCTGGTTGAGCCGAGCCACACATCGTAATTAACCTTTGTCTGGCCTTTTTTACCGCGCTTGGTAGTGATGAGCACCACGCCTGCGCTGGCGCGAGAGCCATAGATAGCGGTAGCAGATGCATCTTTGAGGATGTCGATGCTTTCAATGTCGTTAGGGTTGATGTTGGACAGCGGGTTGTTTGCCGCTGAGTTGCCAAAATCTCCCGTGAAAGTGGGCACGCCGTCGATCACCACGAGCGGGAAAGAGCTCAGGTTGATCGAGTTGATGCCGCGCACACGGAATACCGGCGGGTTGTTCAGCACGCCGTTCGGCAGGCTGACATTCACGCCGGCGGCACGGCCTTGCAGCAACTGGTCGAAGCTTTGCGCGGGCAGGGAAGCAATGTCTTCGCCCTTCACACTGGAAATGGTTCCAGTGATGCTTCGTTTTTGCTGAGTGCCATAACCCACAACGACCACCTCGCTCAAGACAGACTCGTCCTGTTCCATGGTAACGTTGACGGTGTTGCTGGACCCCAATGGAATGGTTTGGGTGACATAACCGGTATAGGCAAATTTAAGGGTCGTCGCGCCTGCCGGCACGTCAAGCCTGAAATTGCCCGACACATCGGTCGAGGTGCCGGCAGATGTGCCTGGGGAAGAAATTGAAGCGCCAACAAGCGCCTCTCCCGATTTGTCGACAACGGTTCCGGAGATTGTCCGTTGCGCGTTGGTGATTGCGACGCATACAAATAGCAGCGCCAGCCCAAGTAGGACTTTTTTCATACGAAAGAAATTTGATTTGGTTAACAATTACAATAGGCTTGCTCCTAAAACCGCAAGGGAAAAAGAGCGCCCCGAACTCATATCAATGAATTCGGGGCGAATAATATGGAATATTGGCAAATTTCAAATAAATATTTTTTATTTGGGAAAATACTGGCCAATTATGCCACTTTTTCCAACAACTTGCGCATGTCCGTTTTTTCGGCGACTATCCCGGCCACCTCACTGATGTGTACCCGAACTTGCTCCATCGTGTCGCGCTCGCGGATGGTAACGGTTTCATTTTCTATGGTTTCAAAGTCGATGGTCACACAATACGGCGTACCGATGGCATCCTGGCGGCGATAGCGGCGGCCCACTGCGTCTTTTTCGTCGTACTGGCAAAGGAAATGGAACTTCAGTTTGTCATACACCTCGCGTGCTTTCCCCACCAGTTCTTCCTTGTTTTTCAGCAGCGGCAACACGGCACATTTCACGGGCGCCAGCGCCGGGGCGATGCGCAATACTGTTCTGGTGCTGTCTTCGCCCTGCGCATCCGGCACCGATTCTTCCACCAGCCCATTGCTGAGCACTGAAAGGAACATGCGGTCGCAGCCCACAGAAGTCTCTACAACGTATGGGATATAGTGCTCGTTCAGCTCGGGGTCGAAGAACTGCAGCTTCCTGCCCGAAAGCTCCGAATGGCTCTTTAGGTCAAAATCGGTGCGCGAGTGGATACCTTCCAGTTCCTTGAAACCGAATGGGAACTCGAACTGTATATCAACGGCTGCATTGGCGTAGTGGGCCAGGTTGTCGTGGTCTTTGAAACGCAGCTTTGCCGCCGGTGTGATGGCGCTGTGCCAGGCCATGCGGCGCTCCTTCCAGGTGTTGTACCATTCCATTTCGGTGCCAGGGCGCACGAAATACTGCATTTCCATTTGCTCAAACTCGCGCATCCGGAAGATGAACTGCCGGGCTACTATCTCGTTGCGGAACGCCTTGCCGATCTGTGCGATGCCGAACGGGATTTTTTGCCGGTTGGTTTTCTGTACGTTGAGGAAGTTGACAAAGATACCCTGGGCCGTTTCAGGGCGCAGGTACAGCTTGCCGTCGTCGCCCGTGTTCGACATCTGGGTGGAGAACATCAGGTTGAACTGCCGCACTTCCGTCCAGTTGCGGGAGCCCGTGTCGGGCTCTGCGATTTGCAGCTCGTCGATCAGCGCCTTTAAATCGGCCATGTCGTTGTTTTTCAGGGCTTCTGCCAGGCGTTTTTCCACCACTGCGGCTTTTTCGGTGTATTCCAGCACCCTTGGGTTTGTTTCGCGGAACATCTTTTCGTCGAAAGAATCGCCAAAGCGCTTGGCAGCCTTTTCCACTTCTTTGTCGGCCTTGCCCGTCATTTTGTCAATCTCCCCTTCAATCAGCACATCAGCCCGGAAGCGCTTTTTGGAGTCCTTGTTGTCCACCATGGGGTCGTTGAACGCGTCCACGTGGCCGCTGGCTTTCCAGATCAGCGGGTGCATGAAGATGGCGCTGTCGATGCCCGTGATGTTCTCGTGCATCTGCACCATGGCCCGCCACCAATATTCTTTGATGTTGTTTTTAAGCTCCACACCCATCGGGCCGTAGTCGTACACGCCATTTAGCCCGTCATAAACTTCCGAAGAAGGGTAAATAAATCCGTATTCCTTGCAGTGCGACACGATGCGCTTGAACAAATCTTCTTGCATTCTATACGCTGATTAAAGTGATTTTTATGATTTGAGTGATTAAAAATATCTGATTTTCAAATGATTATGCGATCACGATTTTCACAACCACTTTGCGTTGACTCTATAAATCTGTGAGTGGGTTGAATGTAAGGGCGGGTTAGCCCCCAAAAAGACCGCAAAGGTGGGGAAATTGCCGGAAATTGAAGTTCATTTATCCAAAATTCCGCAGTCTGGATACACTTTATTTAACGATTGTTTAGCACTGTCCGGTAAAACACACCCGGGCCCGCTTCGTTTTTCAACAAACTAAACCACTTATCTATGCGACACCTTTTTCTTTTTTCCCTGCTCACGCTCCTCATCACCTCCTGCCAGCGCGAATCCTCCGCCGATGTAAACCAAAAGCGCATCTTCACCCAATACGAGCTGTTCTACGATGCCAATGAAGACATCACCTATGCCAGGGCCTGGTTCCGTTTCGGCAACGCAACGGGCGCCTTATTGGAACTGGCCTCCCCCAGCATTGTCACTTTCGAGGGCGAAAAGCTTTCCTTCAAGCCCGCGCTGGCCTTTTACGAGAAAAAATATGCCGGTTACAAAGCCACTGGAACCTTCCATTGGGAAGACACCGAAGGCACAGCCTACGACAATGAAGCCGTGATCCATTCCATCGAGTTTGGCGCGGTGCCTGATTCTGTGGCGCGGAACGCCGCGTTTGAAATCGCCTGGACGGGCGACCCGCTGGCAGCCCAGGAAAGCGCCGGAGCCTGGATCAACGGAGAGAACGAAGGGGATGCCCAGGCGACCGTTACCATTGAAAGCGGCGCAGCTTCCATCATCATGCCCGCCAACCAAATGTCGAAAATTGGCGCCGGGCCCGGGAAAATCTACATCCAGCGGCGATTTTTCCCGGATTTGTCGCAGCCGACGGAGGCGGGCGGCTCGGTACACGGGGTGTACAGGCCGAAGTTCAAGGCTGTAGTTTTTAAATAATGGGATAATTTGATAATGGGATAATTTGATAATTAGGCGCGCTTCCCCAGCAAAATGATTTGAACGGAGCACCTCCATTATCACATTATCACATTATCACATTATCACATTATCAAATTATCACATTATTACAGCGACACCGCTGCACTTACTCCTTGTTTTGCCTTTTCAAATGTTGCCACCAGGCGCCGTGCCACTTCCAGGTTTTCAAAGTTCTGTTCACAGAACTGGCGGCCTTTTTGGCCAATAGTCATAAGCTGGGCGCCCTGCCGGTGGCAGCATCGGATGGCTTCGAGCCAGGCTTCCGGGCTATCGGCCAACAGGCACTCTTCCCCATCTTTGGCATCGATGCCTTCCATGCCCAGGCGGGTCGATACGACTACTTTCCCCACTGCCATGCCCTCCAGGATTTTGGCCCTCATGCCCCCGCCAGAAAGCAGCGGCACCACCATGACGGAATGTTGGTTCAGAAAATCGCGGGAACAGGGCACTTCGCCGTGAAAAACCACGCGCTCCATGTCAAGTTCCCGGAGCCAGCGCGGCGCCGTGCGACCGGCGATGTGGAAAGTGAGCTTGGGGAAATTAGGCGCAAGCAAAGGCGCCCAAACTTCGTTCAAAAACCATAGCAAGCCTTCCTGGTTGGGCATCCAGTCGAGCGAGCCGATAAAAGACAGGCTTAACGGGCGCTTGAAACTGCTGTTGTCGGGCCGGTAGTCGCGGGTATCGAGGCCGATGGGCGCCACGGTAGCCGGTTTGTTCAGCCCCATGCTGCGAAAAGCAGCCACGTCGCGCTTGCTGATGCCCACCACCAGGTCGCAGTCGTTAAGGCGGATGGTTTCGTAGTCCTTCAAACGCGGGGTGATATGGTTGAGGTACCATTTTTTCAGGGGATTGGAATTGTCGGCCACGCGCTCCCAGATTTCGTGCTCCACGTTGTGCGCCCGCAGCACTACTTGGGCTTCGGGCGCGAACTTACGGATGACGGGTATGTAGGGTGTCAGGTATAAGGACTCCAACTGCACAACATCAAAACCGTCGTTCTGAAGCAGCTCTTCCAGTTTCAAGGAAAATGCGGCATCCACGAAGCGTTCGACGTGGTAGGATTTTTCGGAAAAAAGGTTGAAAAAAGCAGGAATTGGCCGGATGCGGTTGTCGACAAAAACGGTGTGTATGTTGGCGTAGTGGGAGAAATCTTCGGGAAGCGTTGCGGTGTCAAACCAGTGTTTACTGGTATTCATTGAAAGCAGCGTCACATCATGGCCCAGTTCGGCATAAGCCTTTGCTAAGTAGGTGCTCGCTATGGCAGCCCCGTCCTTGAGGGGGTAGGGAAATTTATTACACAGTTGTAGGATACGCATAATCATTCACTTTTTTCAGACATTTGTGCCTTATGGTTCTCCAAGCATCAAACATTCACAAGTCATACGGCGCGCTCGAAATCCTCAAAGGGGTCAACCTCGACATCCAGCGCGGCGAGATCGTCAGCATCGTCGGCAAATCCGGGGCGGGCAAAAGTACGCTTTTACACATCCTCGGCACCCTCGATTCGGCCGACCAAGGCAACCTTAATATCGCCGACACGCCCATCAAATCGCTGAACGGCAACAAATTGGCCGATTTCCGGAACCGCCACATCGGTTTTGTTTTCCAGTTTCACCACCTGCTGCCGGAGTTTACAGCCCTTGAAAACGTCTGTATTCCCGGCTTTATCCAAAATTCTCCCGAAGCTGCCGTAAAAAAACGCGCCACCGAGTTGCTGGATTACCTTGGCTTGTCGGCGCGCTTGACCCACAAACCGACCGAGCTGAGCGGGGGCGAGCAACAGCGCGTCGCCATCGCCCGGGCGCTCATCAACCAGCCAGCGGTGATCTTTGCCGACGAGCCGACGGGCAACCTCGATTCTGCGGCCTCGCAAGACATGCACCGCCTGATCCGCCAATTGAGCGACGATTACCAACAGACCTTCGTGATCGTGACACACAACAAAGAACTCGCCGATCTTTCCGACCGTTGTTTGGAGATGAAAGATGGGCTTTTGGCTTGACGGATGGAAAGGCTTCTCCCACACCATACCAACGTTTCAATGCTTGAAACGTCCTACCGCCGGATTCTGCTGCTTCTTGTGGTGTTTTTTTCTGCCTGCACGGTCAACCGGCAGCCAATAGTTGAGCTGTACGCCACAGCTTTTTCCAAGCGGCCCAAGAACATCATACTGCTCATCGGCGACGGCATGGCGCTCCCGCAAGTCTCCGCCCACATCTATTGGGAAGGAGTCGGGAAAACAATTTTCGAACAGTTCAAGGTCATCGGGTTCCATGAAAGCCATTCTTGCAAAGAATTAGTGACGGACAGTGCGGCGGGCGCCACCGCTTTTTCCTGCGGTCAAAAAACAAGCAACGGCGCCATTGGGGTGCTGCCGCCCAAAGACACGCCCTGCCCCACGATACTGGAAGACCTTTGCAAGGCGGGCTACGCCACGGGCATGGTGGTCACTTGCACGGCCACCCATGCCACCCCGGCATCCTTTATCGCGCACCGGGAATTGAGGGCGTTCACCGACGAGATCGCCCTCGACTATATGGACACGCCGTTCGACTGCCTCATTGCTGGCGGCGCTGCCAATTTCAACAACCGGCGCGACAAGGTCAATTTGGTGGACTCCCTCCGCCAAAAAGGATACGTGATCCGCCACGGCACGGGCTTCAAAAACCTGCCCCTCGACGGCAGCAAGCCTTTTGTGGTGTTTACCGCCGAAAACGAGCCGCCAACAGCATCCGGGGGCAGGAAATACCTCCCACCAGCTACCAAGCTCGCTTGCCAATACTTGAAGCGGCGCAGCGAAAAAGGCTTTTTCCTGATGGTTGAGGGCAGCCAGATCGACTGGGCAGGCCATGCCAACGACCGGAACTACCTGCGTGCCGAGATGGAGGATTTTGACAAAACCGTGCGCAATGCGCTGGAATTTGCCGCCGCTGATGGCGAAACCTTGGTAGTTGTCACGGGCGACCACGAATGCGGGGGGCTGGCACTGGTGCAAACAGCGGGAAAAAAGAACTTCAACGCCGTTTTTTCCACTCGCCTGCACACGGCATCTATGGTGCCGGTATATGCTTACGGGCCGCAAGCGGAGTTGTTTTTAGGCACATACCAGAATACGGAAATTTACCGGAAGATGCTGGAGGCGCTTGGGAAGTAGGGGTTTGGGTTTCGGGTTAGTAGCCAAATTTTTGGAGGGCATTGTCGTCGTCGCGCCAGTTGTCGCGCACTTTTACCGTGAGCTCGAGGAACACTTTGGTCTTAAGGAAGCGCTCCAGGTCCATACGGGCCATAGAGCCGAGTTTTTTGATGGCGCTGCCGCCTTTGCCCAGTATGATGGCTTTTTGGGTATCGCGCATGACGAAAATGGAAGCCCGGATTCGGGCAATATCTTCCCCGGCATTGGTTTTGGATTCTTTAAAATCCTCTACGGCTACTTCTGTGGAATACGGTATCTCATCGCTGAAAAGGATGAGGATTTTCTCGCGGATGATTTCGCTGACAAAAAAGCGCTCCGGGCGGTCGGTGAGCTGGTCGGGGGGGTAGTACGGTTCGCCCTCGGGGAGATAGGAAATGATTTTTTCGAGTAAACCGGCCGCGTTTGGCGCTTTCAGGGCCGAGAGGGAAATCGCATCGGTTACCGGAATGCGCTTGCGCCACCAACCCGTCACATCCTGCGCGCGCTGTTCAGCTACCAGGTCGTTTTTGTTGAGGATCAGCAGAATCGGCACTTCCGTTTTTTTCAACACCTCAATCACCGGGTTGTCGTCTTCCAGCTCTTCCGTCAGGTCGAATACAAACAACATCAAATCGGCATCTTCCACGGTGCCTTCCACCGAGCGGTTCATGGCCTGGTGCATCTTGTAGTTCGGCGTTTTGACGTAGCCGGGCGTGTCTGAAAATACAATTTGAAAATCGTCGCCGGTGAGGATGCCGATGATGCGGTGGCGGGTGGTTTGGGGTTTATGCGTGATGATGCTCATGCGCTCGCCCACCAGCGCGTTCATGAGCGTGGATTTGCCGGCGTTCGGTCTGCCGATGATGTTGACAAAGCCGGAGCGGTGTTTTGGTTGTTCGTTGTTTGTTGTTTGTTGCTTGCCCGCCGTAGCTTTAGCAGAGGAGGGTTCGTTGGCTTCGCGCTTGGTCATTGGATTCGTTGTTTGTTGTTCGTTGTTTGTTGTTCGTTGGCTTCGTGCTTGGTTATCGTAAAATTCAGGAGCAAATACAATAGCCAAGCAATACTCGGCCTTGGAGGGCCCAAACATTTGTGGCCTCATATTGAACAGGTTCAGGCGTTTTTAACGGAAAGATTGGAATTTAAAAAAACTGACTATCCGCACATTGTACCCCAACGGCTTCCCTGTAAAATAGTTGATCTTGTTTATCGAAAGACGTTCCCGTGTACTTACTCGTCGGACGGCGAAAAGCCGTCAGACGAGGTCTCACGTGGTCTGACGGCTTTTCGCCGTCCGACCACTACGTTAACACTCAATTTCATTCATTCGCATTGCTCTTGGGGTACAATATGCGGATAGTCATTTTAAAAAATATGCTTGTGGCTAGGCATCCCGTTGACCGTCAGCATTTTGTATTTAAGAAGTTACAAAGATTGGCCCTCCCCGAGATGCCTGAAAACTCGCAAGTCTAAGAACAACTCCGTTTACATTGGCCCAGGTGCTGAAACACAAAAACCAAGGGTTAATTTCCGGCTGTGCAACGAACAACTAGCAACGAACAACGAACCTTCCATCACCGCCCCCCCAATTCAATATTCTCCACCACTTCCAATCCGTAACCGATCAAGCCCGTTCTGGGGCGCGGGTGGTTGGTGAGCAGGCGAATTTTGCTGATGCCCAGGTCGCGCAGGATTTGTGCCCCCACGCCGAAGTCTTTTTTACCCATTGGTGAATGCAGTTCGAATTTTTCAACCTGCCCTTCGTCATTCAGTTGTTTGTAGTGGTTGAGCTTGGCCAGCAGGCTTCCTTTGTCGCTCTGGCGCAAATACACAAATGCGCCACGTCCCTCCTCTGCAATGGTTTTCAGGGCCGTGTTGATTTGGGTGCCGTAATCTTCCAGCAAAGTGCCTAGAATGTCGCCTGTTTCAGAGGAAGAATGTACCCGTACCAACACCGGGTCTGATTCATTCCATTCGCCTTTTTTAACGACCAAATGGGTGTCGCCACTCGTGACATCGCTGTAGGCAATGGCTTCGAAGTCTCCAAAAACCGTTTTCATATTGGTGCTGAATTCGCGCCGGATCAGGCTTTCTGTCCGCATCCGGTACGCCACCAGGTCGTCGATGGAAATGATTTTTAAGTTATGGGCCCTGGCCACTTCAACCAATTGTGGCAAACGCGCCATGGTGCCGTCGGGGTTCAGGATTTCTACCAAAACGCCCATGGGGTACAGGCCCGCCAAACGCGCCAAATCGACGGCCGCTTCTGTGTGGCCGATGCGGCGCAATACGCCCCCCGGTTTGGCGCGCAAGGGGAAAATATGGCCTGGCCGGGCAAAATCGCTGGCTTTGGCTTCCGGGTTGGTGAGCCAGCGGTTGCCCATTGCGCGGTCGTAGGCGCTGATTCCCGTGGTGCAGCCATGGCCGATAAGGTCGATGCTGACGGTGAAAGCTGTTTCGTGCAAGGCGGTGTTGGCGCTCACCATCAGATTCAGCCCCAGTTCGTCGGCGCGTTTTTCCTCCATGGGCGTGCACACCAGTCCGCGGCCATGGGTGGCCATAAAATTGATGATGTCGGGCGTGATGGTTTCCGCTGCGCACACAAAATCACCTTCGTTCTCGCGGTCTTCGTCGTCGACTACGATGATCAATTTTCCAGCCCGGATATCTTCAAGGGCTTCTTCTATCGTGTTGAGTTGAAATTCTGGCACAGCGGGAACTGGAGTCTGACTGGTGGAAGGTTCAACCACCGTAGCTTTTGCGGAGGAGGCTGAACGCTGACTTGTATATGCTGAGAGCATTAATTTCGAATGTTGATGAAAGAGACTTTGGCAAATTCCCAAAATATGGGCAAAGGTACTTCCTTGGATGGCACCTCCAAGCAGGATTGCGGAAAAAGCGATCACTAAAAACCACAGTGCATAAAACCTTCGTAGGTATGGCAATGTTCAATATTTTACTTTGATTAAAGTGATTTGTATGATTTGAGTGAATAAAAACATCTGATTTTTAAATGATGATGCGAAAACGATTTTCACAACCACTTTGCTTTGACAATAATAAAATGAAGGAATGAAAAACAAACTGATACTCTCCACCGTATTCTTGCTATTCCACGCCTTAGCTATACTTGCGCACAACGGCTCCATCAATGGCCAAATCACCGAAAAGGGCAGCGGCATCGAATTGCCTGGCGCCGTCGTAAAGCTCAGCCCCTCGGATGCATACACCACGACGAACAGCCTTGGTTTCTTCAGCTTCCAAAACTTGGCTGCCGGAGAATACACCCTCACAATCACCTACTTGGGCTTTGAAACGAAAACTGTTGAGCGCATCAGTGTGCGCAATACCGAAACAACGACGATTCGAATAGAACTTTCTCCCGCGCCGCTGAACTTAAAAGACGTGGAAATCACCACCTCCGTCTCCCAGCCTTTCCAAAGCATCAGCGAGCTCGACATCAAGACCCGGCCGATCAGCTCCACCCAGGATGTGCTGCGGGTTGTGCCAGGGCTTTTTATTGCCCAACACGCTGGCGGTGGCAAAGCCGAGCAGATTTTCCTGCGCGGGTTCGACATCGACCACGGCACCGACATCAACCTTTCGGTAGATGGAATGCCCGTCAACATGGTCAGCCATGCGCACGGACAGGGTTATGCCGACCTGCATTTTGTCATTCCGGAGCTTATTGAAAAAGTGGAATTTAAAAAAGGGCCGTACCAGGCCGATGCGGGGGACTTTGCTACTGCCGGCCTTGTGCGCTTCAAAACCGCTGACGCCCTCGACAACAGCTTGGTGAAAGTAGAGGCAGGCCAGTTTCAAACGGGCAGGGTCGTCGGCGCGTTCAACCTTTTGGGGAAAAACGCAGCCCGCCGCAACCGACATGCCTATATCGCTTCAGAAACCATGTATTCTGATGGCTATTTCGAACGCCCCCAAGGGTTCCATCGCTTGAACTTGTTCGGTAAATTCAGCGCTTTGCTCGACGACGAGCAAAAAATCAGCATTTCCGCTTCCGCATTTCAAAGTAACTGGGATGCTTCCGGACAGATACCGGAAAGGGCCGTCCAGCGCGGCCAAATTAGCCGCTTTGGCGCCATCGACATGACAGAAGGCGGCGAAACCAGCCGGTACAACCTCAATTTCGAGCACATCAAAAGCCTGAATACCAGCTCCCTGATCCGAAACCAGCTGTATTTCTCCGATTACGCCTTTACCCTCTATTCCAATTTTACCTTTTTCAAAAATGACCCCGTCAACGGCGATGCCATACGCCAAAGCGAGCACCGCCGATTGTTCGGCTACAACGGTTCCTTCACCCAGCAAGGCAGTCTGGCCGGCAAAATGCTCGACACCGACATCGGTGTCTTCCTGCGCAGCGATGCCGCTGCCGACACGGAATTGTCGCGGGTAAAACAACGCCAAACGCGCACGGCAAGGCTGGCACTGGGCGACATCCGGGAAACCAGCACGGGCGCTTACCTTTCGGAAACCTGGCGCTTGAGCCGGCAGTTTTCCCTTAACGCCGCCCTGCGCTACGATCTTTTCCTGTTCTCCTACGACGACAAACTCGATTCCCTGTACGACCGCCAACAAGTATCGGCAGGGGTATTCAGCCCAAAACTCAACCTACATTTCGACCTCAGCCCGGCCTTGCGCCTCTACGCTGCCAGCGGCTATGGCTTCCATTCCAACGATGCCCGGGTAGTAGTGCCCCAAAATGGATTAAAAACGCTGCCCAAGGCCCTGGGGGCCGACCTGGGCCTGATTTTCAAGCCCCGCCCTACCCTACTGTTCAACGCAGCAGCCTGGTATTTGGCACTCGACCAGGAATTTGTGTATGTAGGCGACGAAGCCGTGGTGGAAGCTGGCGGCAGAACAGCCCGCTTCGGCCTCGACATTTCCGGCAGGGTGCAGGTGTACCGCACCTTGTTTGCCGATATAGACCTCACCTACGCGCATGCGCGCTCCATCGACGACCCGGAAGGCGAAAATTACATCCCCCTGGCGCCGCGTTTCACCGCTACCGGCGGCTTGAACTGGGACAAAGGCAAGGGCTTCTTCGGCAGTCTCCGCTTTCGGCACCTCGCCGACCGGCCCGCCAATGAAGACAGGAGCGTCGTGGCGACAGGTTATTTTTTGCTGGATGCGGTGGCGGGCTGGAAAAAGAAAAACATGGAGTTCAGCTTGAGTGTGCAGAACTTGACCAATGTGGCCTGGAAAGAGGCGCAGTTTGAAACCGAATCGCGCTTGCAGTTTGAGCCGGAACCTGTTACGGAAATTCACTACACGCCGGGATCGCCGTTTTTTTTGAAGGGTGGGATCAGCTTTCGGTTTTAAGGGCTTCACCGCTGAGGACACGGAGGAATAAATTCACCACAGAGGGACACGGAGGTTCACAGAGGGGGTATCACC
>CAZULM010000001.1:149171-296246 GCA_964621185.1 uncultured Saprospiraceae bacterium
ACAGAGGGCCCGGAGGAATTATCCACCACAGAGGGACACAGAGGTTCACAGAGGGGGTATCACCACAGAGGGCCCGGAGGAATTATCCACCACAGAGGGACACAGAGGTTCACAGAGGGTTTCACAGAGGAATTATTGCTTTTTTCCTGTTTTGCCGAGAATGCGGCGAAGCCGCCCAAGTTTCCCTCTGTGAAAACCTCTGTGCAACTCCGTGTCCCTCTGTGGTGAATTGTTCCTCCGGGTGGATTCTTCCTCCGTGTACTCTCTGGTGGTACCCCCGCTGCGTTAACCCCTGCGCAAATCCGTGGTGATAAAAAAAACTACCACCCTGAAAACCAAAACTCCCCCAGCCTCGTAGATTTCCCGAAACATCAGAATTTATGAAATCTACAACTTCCACCCGCAACATCCTCTACACTGGACTGGTACTTTTTTGTGCCGCATTTGCCGCCGTTATATTTGTCAACGGCAAGAGCAAAAACACATTCCCCACCCTCAAAGAACGCTCAGGCGCCCTGGCACAAGCCAGCGAATGGGCAGAAACCCAGGCGACCTACAACAAAATTGTCGCCGAACTGGAAGCCAAGCCCGGCGATGCCCGCAACACCCTCAAGCTCGCCAAGACCTTTATGAACGAAGGCCGCGCCACCGGCGATTTCACCTATTACAACAAGGCTGCCCTCGACCTGATTGAGTCAGTTTTGGCGAAAGACCCCAAAGACTTTGAGGCCATCGCTTTGAAAAGCATGATTTTCCTCTCGCAACACCGCTTCGCAGAAGGCAAAGCCATCGCAGAAGAAGCCATGCGCAGCAACCCGCACAATTCCTTTGTGTACGGCCTGCTCGTAGATGCCAATGTGGAACTGGGCGACTATGTCACAGCCGTCGATATGTGCGACAAAATGGTGAGCATACGGCCCGACATCCGTTCCTACTCCCGCATTTCCTACCTCCGCGAACTGCACGGCGAAGTGCCTGCTTCCATCGAGGCCATCCAGCAGGCCATAGCAGCAGGTATGCCTGGCCGGGAAGACACCGAATGGGCGCGTATGGTGCTCGCGCACTTGTACGAAGACAGCAATCAATTGGATAAGGCAGAAGAGCAGTATAAGGTATCCCTGCAGCACCGCCCCGATTATCCGTTTGCCCTGGCTGGCCTGGGCAGGGTTGCCCGATTCAAAAAAGACTATGCCTCGGCTGTGTCCTACTTCGAAAAAGCCAGCGGCGTGATGAACGACGTGTCGTTTTTTGAAGAACTCGCTGAAATCTACCGGCTCAACGGTCAGGAAGACAAAGCTGTAAAATGCACCCGCATCACCACGGAAGCCCTGCTGGCCGACAATATTTCTTCCAAAAAAGACAAGAACCTGGGCCACAATGCCAATTACGAACTGGCCATACTGTACCTGAAAAACAACAATCCCAAAGAAGCCCTGGAATTTGCCCGCGCCGAATACCTGCGCCGCCCCCAGAACATGGACGCTTGCGAAACCTTCGCCTGGGCGCTGTACCAAAACGGACAATATGCCGAAGCCGCCAAGCATGTCAGCACCATGCTGCGCACCAATTCCCAAAAGCCGGAACGCTTAGTTCGCGCAGGCATCATGATGGCCGCCAACGGCCAGAAAGATGCAGGCAAGTCCATGATCGCCAAAGGTTTGAGCCTAAAACCTTACATGGATGAAACCCTGGTAAAAACGGCAGAAACCATCATTAACGGATAATCCTTACCACCATGCAACGAATTCCAACCATGCTCCTTCCGGTATTCAGAATACTGGAAGGCGTAGCTCCACGGCTTTTTTGGGGCTTTGCCCTCTTGCTGACTTGCTTTTCGGCAGAAGCCCACACCATCAATTACGAATTGGCGAGCCTGCCGCAAACCGGCGTGGCATGGGTGTACCTGAAGCTTGGATTTGAGCACATCGTACCGCTGGGCCTCGACCATATTTTGTTCGTACTCAGCATCTTTTTCCTGAGCCCCAAACTGAAGACGGTGATCTGGCAGGCAACGGCTTTCACCGTAGCCCACTCCATCACGCTGGGCCTGGCGATGTACAACCTGATAACGCCACTGCCGGCAATTGTGGAGCCGATTATTGCGCTCTCCATCTTTTTTGTAGCGATGGAAAACCTGCTCGTGCGGGAATTGCGCCCAAACAGGCTGCTCATCATTTTTGGGTTCGGCCTGGTGCACGGGCTTGGCTTTGCTGGCGTACTCAGCGATTTGGGCTTGCCGCCAGGGAGCTATTTCAACGCCTTGATCAGCTTCAATGTCGGCGTGGAACTGGGACAAATCGCGGTAATCCTCACAGCTTACTTCCTGTCGGCAAGATGGTTTGCCGACAAAAGTTGGTACCGGCAATGGGTAGTGAACCCGGTTTCCATGGCCATTGCATTGACGGCTTTGTACTGGACCATAGAACGCACTTTTTGAACTAAAAAGTCACTCGTTTGTAAAACCAAACTTCGATAAGCCACGTATGTTTTTCGAACCACAGAAACGGTTTTTTACCACATAGTTCACAGTAGATCACATAGTTGTAACGCCAAACCTTCAAGAAAATCCAGCCATGATTTTATGCCTCCTCTATGTGTCCTACTGTGTACTATGTGGTAAAAAAAACGTGGTAAAATAACGTGGTAACCCCTCAATTGTAATCCAGCACTTTTCCAGTTTACTCCCTCGATGTCAACTACCGGAAGGCTCATGTGGCCTTTGTCCGCCAGCCAATTTTGTGTCCTTAAAATCAATCATTTACAACTTTTCACTTAAAAACATCAACCAATGAATTTTTCATCTTTCAACAATCGCTGCGGAAAGTTTTGCCTCACGGCAATGCTGCTCTGCTGCTTCGCTGCCGGCGCCTGGGCCTCCAGTCACCGCGAAGCCCCACTCATCGCCAACGACCCGTTGGCTGACAATACCGACCTGTACGCATTTCGCAGTCCCGACAAGCCCAACACGGTAACACTGATCGCTTGTTACATCCCGACGGAACTGCCGCACGGTGGCCCCAACTTCAACACTTTCGGGGAGAACATCCGCTATGAAATCCACGTGGACAACAACGCGGCCATTTCCGGCGACGAGGTGACGTACCGCTTCACGTTCACCCGTACCAACCAGGACCCCAGCACCTTTTTCCGTATCCGGCTTGGAAAGGAAAACTTAGCCACCACTTACAAATGCGAACGCTCGATGGACGGCGGTGTGACCTGGACGACCATTATTGCCAACGGCATCGTGCCGCCGCCTTATGTGGGCGAGCGCTCCATCACCGGCCCGGTAGGTTTGAACACTTCCTACGCCAGCCTGATGCAGCAAGCCATTACCAATGCCACAACGGGTGAAACCGTGTATTGCGGCCCTGTGGACGATCCGTTTTTCGTTGACCTCGGCGGCGTGTTCGACCTGGGCAACCTGCCCCGCCAGAACGGCCAGGCCCGCGACGGCATCGGCCAGTTCAACGTGCACGCCATCGCCATTCAGGTACCCATCACCACCCTGTTGAAACAAGGTGTTGCGCCAACCCCTGTGGACATCCTCGACGGCAACTTCGTCATCGGTGTATGGGCAAGCGCCAGCCGCCGCGCCACCCGCACCCTCGCGGGCGCAGGCTACAACGACAGCGGCAACTGGATTCAGGTAAGCCGCCTGGGCATGCCCCTGACCAACGAAGTCGTGATCCCGATCGGCCAGAAAGACTACTGGAATGCCATCACCCCTTACGATGAAATCGGCGACCAGACCCTCGACAACAATTTCTACAACCCGGAATTGGCCCTGTACATGGACAACCGCTTTTTCGGCGCTGCCGTGCCTTCGTTCTCCAAACTGCGCGTGCAGCAAAAATCGCTCGGCGCTTTTGATTTCGGCTATGGCAAAGACGGCCTGTTCGGCCTGAAAAACTCGCCCGCAGTAGCAGGCACCGCCCTGGATGACGCCATCTTCGGCACCTTGTTGCTGCCTGGCCCTGGCAAGGCGCGTTCCGTCGATCTGTGGCCTATATTCCACACCGGTGTGCCCAACTTCCCGCCCTACCAGTTGGCAACGGGCAAAGGAGGCAACCCACTGGCTGCCGGCAAGCCCTTCATCAACAACTTCCTGCCCAACGGCGGCGACATGCTGCGCCTGAACATGGCCACACCGGTCACCCAGCGCAACGACCCCGCCTTCAGCCCGCTGGGCATCGTGAATGCCGCAGTACTCGGGCTCACCAATCCAACCTACGCCGCTTCTCCAGCGCTCCAGTTTATCCCCAATATGGACGGCTTCCCGAATGGCCGCCGCCTGGAAGACGACGTAACGCTCATCGAATTGCAAGCCGTGAGCGGCGTGGCCCTGGCCGCCATCGGCCTTTGGTACGACGACTACACCCCCGGTGGAAGCCCCGTGACCCCAAAATTAGTCAACGTGCTCAGCTACAACACCGGCGTCGGCAAAAACGACAAGCCTTTCCAACCCACTTTCCCCTACCTCGCCGCCCCCTGGAGCGGTTCAGTCTCGGAATAGGCCAACCCTGCAAACTTGTAACCCTGAAACCTCCAACCTTCTCATCCTATAAATTTTAAAACAATGAAATTCTTTCTCAAAAATAGTCTGGCGGCGCTTTTCATGCTCGCGTCGCTGACAACAGCCCTGGCATCCAGCCACCGCGAGGCGCCGCTCATCGCCGACGATCCATTGGCCGACAACGTGGACCTCTACGCATTCCGCAGCCCGGACAGCAAAAACACCGTAACCCTTATCGCTACGTATGTTCCGCTGCAATTGCCGCAGGGAGGCCCGAACTACTATTCGTTCGGCACCAACATCCGCTATGAAATCCACATCGACAACGATGCCAGCAAGCCCGGCGACGAGATCATTTACCGCGTGGAATTTGAAACGGAGAATGAAGACCCGACCACGTTCTTCAACATCCGCCTTGGCAAGCAGAATTTGAAAATGACCTACAACCTCTACCGTTCGGACAACGGCGGGAAGTCGTTCACCAAAATCCTTTCCAACGGCATGGTGCCGCCGACCAATATCGGCGCGCGCAGCATCGACTCGCCCATTGGCCTGGGCAAATCGTATGAGCAGTTAGTGAAACAAGCCGTCAGATATGCGTCCACGGGCGAACAAGTCTATATCGGCCCTTCCGACGACCCCTTCTTTGTGGACCTCGGCGGCGCATTCGACCTGGGCGACCTTCCCCGCCAGAACGGGCAGGCGCGCGACGGCCTGGCTTGCAAAAACGTGAGCGCCATCGCCATTCAGGTGCCCATCAGCTTTTTGGTGAAAAAAGGCGTGAAAAAGCAGCCTGAAAACATCCTCGATCCGAATTTTGTGATCGGCGTATGGGCCAGTGCCAGCCGCCAGGCCACGCGCACCCTCTCGCAGGGCGCTGTGTCGTACAGCGGCAACTGGGTACAGGTGAGCCGCCTCGGCATGCCCTTGACCAATGAAGTGGTGATCCCGGTAGGCATGAAAGACTACTGGAACTCCATCACCCCGTACGATGAGATCACGGACCAAACCCTCGACCCGTTCTTCTACAACCCCGAACTCGCCCTGTACATGGACGACGAACTGTTTGGCGGCGCGGTGCCTGGTTTTTCGAAGTTGCGCATCCAGCGCAAATCCCTGGGCGCCTTTGATTTTGGAAACGGGAAAGACGGCTTGTTTGCCTTGAAAGGCTCTGCAGCCGTGGCTGGGACAGCATTGGACGATGCCATTTTTGGCACCCTGTTGCTGCCAGGAGCCGGCAAACCGCGCTCCGTTGACCTGTGGCCGATCTTCCACACGGGTGTACCGAATTTCCCGCCATACCAACTGGCGACCGGAAAAGGCGGCAACCCGCTGGCCAAAGGCAAGCCGTTCATCAACAACTTCCTGCCCAACGGCGGCGACATGCTGCGCCTGAACATGGCCGTGCCGGCTACGCCGCGCAACAGCCCGCAGTTCAGCTCCATGGGCATCATCAACGCGGCAGTGCTCGGCCTTACCGACCCCACTTACGCCTCTTCGTCAGCCCTTCAATTCATCCCGAACATGGATGGTTTCCCGAATGGCCGCCGCCTGGAAGACGACGTGACGCGCATCGAACTGCAAGCCGTAGCCGGCGCCGCGCTGGCTGCCATTGGCCTCTGGTACGATGATTATGTGCCAGGCGGAAGCCCGGTGACACAAAGCCTGCTGAACGTGCTGACCTATTCAACGGGCGTTGAATCGAACGACGTGCCGTTCAAAAGCAAGTTCCCGTACCTGGCCCTGCCCCATGCTGGCGACAGCTCCTGCGGCGGCTCTCCTGCCGATGCGGTGTCAGATGCAGCTGATTTCAGGGGTGGTTTCTTTGGCATCAACCAGGATGTGGTGGCGCCTATGCGCGCCGTGATTGCCGACAACTATCCGAACCCGTTTGCGGACGGCACGACCATCCGCTACGCCGTTGAATTAGCCACCGACGTGAACATCACCATATTCGACCAAAGCGGTCGGGTAATTGAAACCCTGGTGAACGAGCGCATGGATGTTGGGGAATATACCGCCCGGTTTGAGGGCTACAACTTGCCCGCCGGCCTCTACTTTGCCCGCGTCAGCGCCAACAGCGGCAAAGACGTGCAGGTGCTGAAGTTGTCGAAACAGTGAGATTTCTGAGTTCTTACATTTGTTGTTGGGGTGGCTCTTGAAAGGGGGCCACCCCATTTTGTTAATATTCCTTACATTTTGAGCCTTTTGGCACAACTTTTTGTTGTAACCTTGCAGCGGAAAGCAGCAATTCCCGTTCTTATACCAGAATTTCTGTGATTTGCGAGATTTTCATGATGGATTACATTGATTATGAAAGATTTACTCCCCTGAGTTTTCGCAAACCACTTTTTCTCGGGTATATAAAAAATTCAGCGCTTTTTTCCAAAAAAGCCAACTATTGCGAAACTTTTTGCGTCAAAAGTGCATTAAAACACTACCTTCACCATCATAAACACAACCCGCTTATACCCAACGGAAAGTGGTTTGCGAAAATATAAGGGGGAAAATCCGTGATTATCAATATGATCCATCCTGAAAATCTCGCAAATCACTAGAATCCTGGTATAAAAACAGAAACATCATGCGTCAGTTAAAGATTGCGCACAAAATCACGTCACGCGAAAGCCAGGCGCTCGACAAGTACCTCAATGAGATCAGCAAGTTGCCAATGCTGACCCCGGAGGAAGAGGTAGCGTTGGCGCAGCGCATCCGCGAGGGCGATCAGGAGGCTTTGGATGCCATGACCCGCGGCAACCTGCGCTTTGTCGTTTCAGTGGCCAAGCAGTACCAGAACCAAGGCCTGAGCCTCTCCGACCTGATCAACGAAGGCAACGTCGGCCTCATCAAGGCTGCCCGCCGTTTCGACGAAACGAAAGGATTCAAATTTATTTCCTATGCCGTCTGGTGGATCCGCCAGAGCATCCTCCAGGCCATCGTGGAGAACAGCCGTATCGTGCGGATGCCGCTCAACAAAGTCGGCTCGTACAACAAGGTGAACGACGCCTATATTTCTTTCGTGCAACAATTCGAGCGCGAACCTTCCGACGAAGAGTTAGGCGAAATCCTCGGCCTCAGCGAGCGCGAGATACAGAACCTGTTCCGCAGCGGCTCCCGGCACGTATCGCTGGATGCCCCCTTGAGCGGACTGGAAGAAGGCGAAGCCACCATGCTCGACGTGATGGTGCCCGAAGCCGGCGGCGAAGCCGACTCCAACCTGATGGCGCAGTCGCTCCAGGAAGAAGTGGCGCTGGGCCTCAATTCCCTTTCGCCGCGTGAAATGGAGGTCATTTCCTCCTACTACGGCCTCAACGGCTACCAGGCCCTCTCTCTCGACGAGATCGGCGAGCTGTACGGCCTCACGCGCGAGCGGGTGCGGCAGATCAAGGAGCGCGGGCTGCGCCGACTGCGGAAGGTGCACAGCGAGGCGTTGAAGACGTATTTGGGGTAATTTTTTTTGTGAAAAATAATTTTGGGCGCTGCTTCCTGTTGTTGGGAGGTGGCGTTTTTTTTTAGTAGTTAGGCAAATAAATATTTATTACGCAGGAATATGAATGAAATTCATGATCTGGTTACATTTGCCATTATCGTAAATTCAAAACAAAACCAACCATGACAACAATCACCAACCTCGCCTTCAAAGGCGGCGGCGTACTCGGCATCGCCTACATCGGCGCCCTCAAAGTGCTGGAAGACCAAAACATCCTGCCCCAAATCCAACGCGTAGCCGGCACCTCCGCGGGCGCCATCACCGCCACCCTCGTAAGCCTCAAGTACAACGCCACCGAAGCCAAAGACATCGTCAACGGCACCAGTTTCCGGGATTTTGAAGACAAGAAGAACATCTTGCGCCTGTTTACCAAATACGGCCTCTACGCCGGCGATGCCGCCCTGAACTGGATCGGCAGCCTAATGACCGGGAAAGGACTTTCCAAAGATGCCACTTTCCGTGACTTCCAAAACCACGGCTGCCTCGACCTGTCGGTATTCGCCACCGACCTGAACACCCACTCGCTGAAAGAATTTTCGTTTGCCAAAACACCCGATGTGATCGTGGCACAGGCGGTGCGCGCCTCCATGTCGATACCCATGTTTTTCAAAGTATGGACGTTCCCGAACAACAACCCCGATGACCACCTGTACGTGGACGGTGGCACCATTTTCAACTTCCCCATTGATGCATTTGACACCGGCAGCACGCCCAATCCGGCCACTATGGGGCTTTACTTAGCGAACGTGGGAAAGGTGCCAAAAGTCAACAACCTGAAAAACAACGAGATATTCCGGTATGTGAAGATCGTTTTTGAGACGCTGCTCGACGCGCAGGGCGTCCATTTCAACAACGACCCCGAACAGGTAGTGCGCACAGCCATCATCGATGACCTGGGCATTTCTGCTACGAACTTTGACCTGACGAAAGACCAACAGGAGGCTTTGTACCAGTCGGGGATAAAATGCACGCAGGAGTACTTGGCGAAACGGAATATTTGAGGCTCTGCCAAAACAGAACACACCCTTAGAATATGCAAGCAAGCACCATTGACGAGGTAATAGCGCAGCTGGATCAAATAATCCAACAATCCATCCAAGAAGAAAGCGCGCTGGGGTACTTCGCAGCCTTATACCGCACCGTCACCATTACCGTCAAAAACAAGCTGGGCGCCAATTTTTTCGACGACGACAAGCGCATGGAAAAGTTAGATGTGACCTTTGCCAACCGGTACCTGGCGGCGTTCTCCGAATACAAGCAGGGCAAGCCAACCACCAAATCCTGGGAAGCCGCTTTCCGCGCTGCCGATGAAGGCAACTTGATCGTGCTCCAGCACTTGCTGCTCGGCATGAACGCCCACATCAACCTGGATTTGGGCATTGCCGCCGCTGCAATAACCGATAAATCGAGCATCGCGGCGCTTCAATCGGATTTTGACAAAATCAACGACATACTGGCCACCTTGATGGATGGGGTGGAAAATGACCTGGCCGAAATATGGCCCACCCTGCGCATCATTTTAAGATACACCCAAGGCGTCGACGACTTCCTGGCCCGCTTCAGCATGAACCTTGCCCGAAACGGGGCCTGGAAATTTGCCAATGGACTACAACCGCCGCCCTTGTTGGAAGGCCTGGTTTTGGCAAGGGATGAAAAGATTGCGGCCTTGGCGAAGAAGATTACGCCGAGCGGAGTCATTGAGCGCATTGTTTTCTATATCATCCGGTGGGGAGAGCGCGGGAAGGTGTCTGACAAAATAAGGGCTATGACAGATACCGGGGGAAACGGGCTTTGACATTGCGGTGTCAGACATATTTCACGCAGATTTTACACAGATTTGTTTTCACAGATTTCACGCGGAAAAAATCTGTGTAAAATCTGTGAAAACAAATCTGTGTAAAATCTGCGCGAAATAAAATATCAAGTAGTGTGCCCCTGCGCGACTACTTTCGCCCAGGGGCTGTTTTTTTGCCCAGAAAACCCGACCTTCGCCGCCGCTTATGAACCTCTGCGTTGACATTGGCAATACCCGCGTGAAAATCGGCCTGTTTCGGGGCAAAAAACTGCTGGAACAAAGCATCTGGACGGCCTGGACCTTGCAGGAGCTCATTGATTTTGGCAACCAGGCGGGTGTGAAAAACGTCTTGTTCTCCACCGTGGCCGAGCCCGACCCCGATATGCAGGAACAAATGAGCGCATACTTTCATACCCTTGAACTGAGTGCAAACACCCCGCTGCCCTTTGAGAACCGTTATGCCACCCCTGAAACCCTGGGGAAAGACCGGCTGGCAGCGGTTGCCGGTGCGCAAGCGTTGTTTCCCGGCGAACATTGCTTGGTGATCGACTTTGGTACCTGCATCAAATATGACCTGATAACGGCAGCAGGCCTGTACCTCGGTGGAAATATAGCCCCCGGAGCAAAAATGCGCATCAAAGCCATGCACCATTTCACCGCCCGGCTGCCGGAAGTGCCCATGGAAATGCCGGAAGATTTTACCGGGAACAACACCACCAGCGCCCTGCAAAATGGCGCCTTGAGGGGAATGGCCCTTGAAATCGAAGGATTTGTCGGGCTTTTTGCGCAAAAACACCAACCTTTGCGGCTGCTGCTGACGGGCGGCGACGCACACTTTTTTGAACCATACCTGAACATTTCAAATCACACGAACGTACCTGATCTTACACTACACGGCTTGAACAACATCTTGATGTACAACGCTTAACAATTTTTCAAGTCGAACATAACTACCATGAGAATATCAGCACTTGTATTGCTCCTCTTTACCAGCATCGCCCTTTGGGCCCAACCCAAGATCAATTCCCCCTACTCCCGCTACGGCATCGGCGACCCGGTGCACCAGTTTTTTGCCAACCAGGCGGCCTGGGGCGGCCAAACCGCAGCCTTCCACGACCCATTCCACCTGAACCTGGAAAACCCTGCCTCTTTTGCTTTCCTGCGCGCTACGGCCCTGGAAACGGGCCTGAACACCAAATTCAGCCGTTACCAATCTGACAAAGCAAGTCAGGACATCTGGAGCGGCAACCTGGCCTACCTGGCCCTCGGATTCACCCTCAACAGCCCCATCAACGAGGTGCTCGACCGCGAAAAAAAAACCTGGAAATACGGTATGGGATTCGCCCTCACACCCAGCACACTGGTGGGTTACAATGTTCAGGTAAGGGATACACTCCCCGATCTGGGCTTCGTGCAGAACACCTTCACCGGCAGCGGCGGCACCTACCGCCTCACCTGGAGCAATGCCGTTAAGCACAAGAACACCGCCTTAGGCGCCAACATCGGCTGGGTGTTCGGCAAGACGAAATACGAGAACAACACCGTTTTTGCCGACGACCCGGGCGGCACCCTGGACACCTTTACCCAAATATTCTTCCAAAACAACTACCGCGACGACATTGCCATGAACGGCCTCGTATGGAAACTGGGCTTTCAGCACGATTTCATCCTGGCCACCGCAGAAAACGACAAAGACGTGCCCACCAAATGGGTCACCCTCGGCTTCGACGGCGAAGGGACCCACAAGATCAAGACCGTGACCGACAAGTTCCGCATACGCAGCCGGGGCCTGCTCTCCAACGGGCAATACTTAGACTCAGACACCCTCGACCAAAGCATTGGAGTACGGCAATCTATCACCCTGCCCGCTACCTTTGCCATCGGGTTTCAGTACGTGAAGGCGAACAAGCTGAAAATAGGCGCCCAATTAGGCATGGAGTTCTGGAACAAGTACGTCAACGAAGTGCGCCCCGCGACCCTGCGCAATACATTCTCCTTGTCAGCGGGCATGGAGTACACCCCAGACTACATTTCCTACAACAAATTTTTCAAGCGTGTGCGCTACCGCGTCGGCGGCTACTACCGCCAAGACCCGCGCACGGTGGGCGATCAGAATGTGGACGACCTGGGCCTCACATTCGGCTTCGGCTTCCCGCTCGTACTGCCCCGCCAACAAACTTCCTTCGTCAATGCCGCTTTCGAGCTGGGCAAAATCGGCGCCGGCACCCGGATAGAAGAATCGTACATCCGGATGACCGTCGGCTTTACCCTCAACGACAACACTTGGTTTTATAAGCGGCGGTTTGAATAAAAAAATGGTTTCGGGTTTCGAGTTTCAGGTTTCAGGTTGGCTTCGCGCTTGGCTTCTTGAGGATGATAATTAGCGGGTTCAATTTTGGCCAATTCTATTGCCCAAAACCAAGCGCGAAGCCAACCTGAAACTTGAAACCCGAAACCTAATATCATGACAGATGCCGACTTGAAAAAAATCCGCCGCATGGGCAAGATGCTCAATGCCCTGGAGATGGTATCGCCGGCGCTGGCGGGAAAGCTGGCATTTGAGTTTTTTTGCACCCCGCGGCGGTTGCCGCTGCGTGAAAAAGACGCCGCTTTTTTGGCTAGTGCGGAACGCGGGAGTTTGACGCTCCAGAAGCAGAAGATCAGCACCTATAGTTGGCGGTCGGAGCTTACTGATGCCAGGTCAGCTTTGCTGCTGCACGGCTGGGAGTCGAACAGCGGCCGCTGGCAGAAATACGTCAAAGGCCTGGTTGCCGAGGGGCTTACCGTGCACGCAATCGATGCCCCGGCCAGCGGAAACTCACAAGGCAAGCGCTTGAACGTGATTTTATACAGCAATGTCGTGAAGGAATTTATCGCCCAAAACGGCAGGCTGCACGCCATCATCGGCCATTCGCTCGGGGGAGCGGCTGCGGTGATGAGCACCACGCTGTTGGAAGCCCCAAAGCCGGAAAAAATGGTCTTGCTGGGGGTCTTTGCAGAATCCACGCGTGTGATCCGCGATTTCGGGCAGCTGCTGGGTGTGAACCAAGGGGTAATTGCCGCCATATTCAAGGAAATTGAAAAGCGCAGCGGCTCACCCATTGACGCCTACTCGGTGGCGCAAAAAACAAAACAGCTCCAAAGTGTGAAAGGATTGGTCGTGCACGATGCCGACGATGCCGTAGCGCCTGTGGAGGAAGGCCGTATGGTGGCAGAAACCTGGGGCGCCAGTTTTTTGAAAACGGAGGGCTTCGGGCATCGCTTGCAGGAAAAATCCGTTGTGCGCGCCGTGATTGATTTCATCACCCAACCCTAACAGACAACACGACGGATTTACCATCCAAGCCAAAGCCACCACAAACGTCGACAATTATCAAATTATCCCATTATCAAATTCACCGAAGGGCTTTCGACAAGATGTAATTCAAATACACCTCGTCCTGGTTGTTGATGCCCATGCGGTTGTTGGTCAGGTGCAGCAAGCTTGGCAGCGCTTTCTCCAGGTCGTCGCCCAAACCCTTGACAATTCTTTGGTTGCCGTGCAGCCAGCGCAGCCACTCAGGCTGTATGGCATCGTATTGTTCCTGGTCCAGGCTTGTCCAGATGGCATCGAGGGTTGCCGTCAAATTGTCCTTTTGAGGGGCGAACAGTTTGTCAAAAGTAGCCATGACCTCGGTTTCCATGGCAGGATTCTCCGAAGGGAAAAACAAGGGCAGCCATTGGTTGAACAGCTCGCCGAAATACCAGCGCAGGCGTTCGCGGCTGAATCCGGCGCTAAAAGCGGTGATGATGTGCAAGCGCAGGGAATCGAACATCGCATCGCCATACGTGAACTGGTCTTTGGCGATCCGGTCCAATGCTACCCGTGTGGAAACATGGAAATGTTCCTCAGCCCAAGCTAAGGCCGCCTCGCCGCCAAACCTTGCCGCCTCCGGATCGTAAGGCACCGCTTGCCATTCGCCCCTGCCCTGGAACCAGTCCTCAAATGCCGGCCTCAGCGTTTCTTCAACCCAAGCATCTTCCCCCTTCATGCGGATGCGCATATGCGGCCCCTTGTCGTCGTGGTAGCGCACAAAAAAAGCGCGGGCGTCCTTTTGCGGCCAGATGTACTGCTCTAAGAATGGTTTCAGGGCGCGGGCAAGGAAAACGTCTTGTGTGTCGGCCGGGTACAGGTGGATGGAAAACCAGGTCATTTGAAAAGTTGAATGGTGGACGATGGGCGCAAATTAAGGGGAAACAACGAATTGCTCGAATCGTTGCCAAAAGGCTTTGAAACAAAACAGCCCTTTTTGCGACCCGTTTTTGGCGCAAGCCCCAAGAAGCAGTATTTTTGTCAAAATTGGAAATCCTTCCAAGCGACATCCGCAAAAGCAGGCATAACCATATATGAACAAAGCCGAAAACGCCAAGTTGCGCGCCGACCTGTTCCGCCACCTCGACGGCATCGTTACCGCACCGACCGCATATGCGTTGCACCAGAAAGGGATTTTGGACTTTTTGCTGCAAGAAAAATCAAGCTCGCTCCAACAGCTCAGCGCCGCCTTCAAAGCCAACGAAGGCTATCTGAACGTGGCCTTGCGCGTGCTGGCATCGCAGGGCTGGCTGCAATACGACATTGTTGAAGGAACCGACGTCCGCATCGGCGCCAACGAAAACAGCGCCACCGCGTTCGCCTTGGTGCCGCTGTACAAGGAATCAGTGGAACTGCTGCAATTGTCGGGCAAATACCACCGCCGGAAATTTGAGGTGGAGCCATTTTTGATGCTGGAAAGCATCTTTGAAAACTACCGAAAGCACTACGGCATTGGGTTTTCCAGTGATACCCGTGCAAGGGACGTTCAGGAACAAGTGCTGAAGCATATCGAGGGCATCATTGTGGGGCCCACGGTGGTGGCCCTGGGCATGAACGGCATGTTCCACAAATATTTCATGGAAGCCTATTTCCGGCCCGAAGAGTTCCACGCCGAGGGTGAGAGCTTCGCCCGACTGCTCGACATATTCGTGCACCTGGGCTGGTTCGACAAGAAAAACGGCACCTACCGCTTTACAGAAAAAGGCCTGTTCTACGCCCGGCGGGCCAGCGCGTATGGCGTCACGGTATCTTATATCCCCATGTTCCGGAAAATGGACGACCTGCTATTTGGGAACCCCGCCCTGTTTTGGGATATCCCGAAGGGCGCTCAAGAAACCCATGTTGACCGCGAGATGAACGTCTGGGGCAGCGGCGGCGCGCACGCGGCCTATTTCAAAGTGGTTGACGAGGTCATCATCGACCTGTTCAACCGGCCCATGGAAAAGCAGCCAAAGGGCATCGTGGACATGGGCTGCGGCAACGGGGCATTCCTCATTCACCTGTACGAAGTCATCGAACAGCGCACCCTGCGCGGGCAGATGCTCGACGAGCACCCCCTGTTCTTAGTCGGCGCCGACTACAACGAGGCGGCCCTGAAAGTGACGCGGGGCAACATCATCAAAGCGGATATTTGGGCAAAGGTGATCTGGGGCGACATCGGGCGGCCCGACCTGCTTGCCCAAGACCTTTCCGAAAACTACGACATAGACTTGAAAGACCTGCTCAACGTGCGCACCTTCCTCGACCACAACCGCGTATGGAGCGAACCGCAACACAAAACACCGGGGCGGCTGAGCGGATCCACCGGCGCGTTCGCCCACCGCGGCAAGCGCATCCCCAATGCCGATGTGGAAGACAACCTGCGGGAGCATTTTCAGAAATGGGCGCCTTTTGTGGCCAATTTCGGCCTGCTGGTGATCGAGCTGCACACCATTGCCCCGGCGCTTACCGCTAAAAACCTGGGCAGGACCGCCGCGACGGCTTATGATGCCACGCACGGTTTTTCCGACCAGTACATCGTAGAGATCGAGGTGTTCAACAAAGTGGCATCGGAGGCGGGACTGTTCCCCGCAGCAGCGTTTTTTACGCGGTTCCCGGATTCTGAGTTGGCGACGGTGAGTGTGAATTTGTTGCGGGATGGCAGCGACTAGGCTTATGTTGACAAGAAATTTCTCTGCCATAATTGTCTCAACTATAGTATATTTGTAAAAAAACATGGGCACAGGCAATATTCAAGTATCCTTTCCGGAAGAATTAGGCTTTGCGCTAAAAATGCATGAGGCAGAATTAGCGAACGAAATGCGCCGTATGGCAATAATAAAGCTTTACGAACTAGGTAAATTATCATCTGGGATGTCCGCGCAAGTGTTAGGCATTTCGCGGGTGGCTTTTTTAGAATTATTGGGAACTTATCAAGTGTCAATATTGGGCAATCCTTCAAAGGTTCAACTTGAACAGGATTTGAGAAATGCCTAAATCGGAAGTTAAGCCACTTTTAGAAGAGCTTTTAGAAAAAGGAATTTGGATAAGCGATCGGCTAAAGCTTGAAGTTCTTGCCATGGCCAACGAAGCTGGATAGAACTGGCAAGATTTGACCTAACTACTTCCTCAACAACCGCCCCAACTCCTCCACCATCGCCGGCCGGCGCGGGTATTTCGCGATCAAGCGCTTCGCCAGTTTTTGAATGGCCTCTTTGCTGTCCTTGATGTCTTTCGCTATCTTTTTCATTTTTTCCGCCAGATTCTGGTATTCGCCGCGGTTGCTCGCCTTGTCTCCCATCTCTTCCAACATCGGCAAATAGAAAGCCAGCATTTCCGCAGGGTAGCGTGCAGAAAGGTGCGGATGGATGGTAGATAGCACGCTTTTTCCCGGATTTTCTGGCACAAGCCGTAGCAGCCTTTCCCATTGGCCTTCCAAAATATAAATTGGGGCGAGCTTGTTGAACAGGGCGTTTGGCAAATCGTCCCAGGCAAATTTCCGTGGTTTTTCCGTTTCCGCTTTTATCACAGCCTGTATATGGCTTTCGATAAAACTTGGCCATTCGGAAGGTGGGTATGTAGCTTTCCAGGCGTTATAATACTGCTCGTTTACCCCTCCCTGGTCAAAGGTGAATTTGCGGGCAAGCTGGCGCTCAGTTTCTATGTCTTTTTCTAAGCGGGCGATCTGTAGCAGCAACTCTTCCCATTGGCGCACGGTGCCTGGGTGCTGTTTGTCATTTGCGACCTGGATGCCGCCTTTCACAAGCTGTTTTGCCCGCGTAAAATCTTTGCTGGCAATAGCCTTATTTACAACTCCCCGCCGAACCTCTACAATTTCCATGTTTTCAGCGACCAGCGCTTCGGCTTCTTTCTCCCTGCCAATGCTTTGCAGGAAGCGGATTTTTGTTTTTTTGAAAAACTCTTGCCTGTAATTGGTGTACTTCCCCTGATGTGTTTTAATAAGCAAATCCAAAAAACGCAAGTAACGTTCGGGCGCAACGCGCGGGGCAATGCTTTCGGCCACATTAAGCAGGTCGTAGCCAAAATCTCCAAACTCGAACCATATCTTGTTTGCCAAGAGACTTTCGAAATGCCCGTACATGTTTTCCAGCAGCTCCGGGCTTACCGTTGGAGACGCGGCAATCGCTTCAAAAATAGCGATGCTACCGGCCATGTCCCCCCCAATATTGCCCGCTGAATCGTCGCAAGACTGAATGACCTCCATCAACTCCTGACACAGCACCCTCCCGATGGTAAATGCTTCGAGGAACCTTTTTTGCGCCACGGCTTTTTCGGCAGTAAGCAATACTGACTTAACATCCTTGGAAAACGCAAAGGTTTGGCGGTAATTCATAAAGCCCCGGTCGGAATGTTGCCGCACCATTTGCCGCACCAGCCCTTCGTACTTGGCCTTTACGTCTATGTTGGGGTCTTTTTCAGCAAAGTGCAACATGAACCGCTCCCCAAACTGGCGATCCTCTTTTTTGCATTGCCGCACAAAATCGCGTAGTTCTTCCAAATCGACCACCAACAGCAAGTCATCAAAGCCCAATTTCCGGTCTTTCGCAGGCTTTAGCTTTTTGTCGAGCGCCAGTTGTTCCCGCATAGCGTACAAAACCGCCACGACGTGCTTGCAAACAGTGCCATCATAAGGGCAGTCGCAGGAAACAGAACTGATCCCTTTGCCGGACAGGACAATTTCAACGTCATAATATTCCGTGCCGGAAACGACTGCTTGCCACTGGCCAGGGTCGGTTTCTTCAAGCTCCTCTACCGCGCCGTCTTTAAAATATTTGAGGCCGCGTTGGAGGATCACAGGGGCGGTTTTTGAGTCGAAGTTGGAGAGGGTGAGCATGGGAGGCTGAAGGCAACAGATTTTCGTCGAGCAAGAATTTCATTTGCTGTTTGAAGCCAGGCGAAGTGGTAAAAACCGATCCTGAATATTCGCAGCAGCAAATGCCAAAGATACAGCCATCGATCAAAATCCGCTACCGCCCCAACTCCAATTCCCATACCCAAAGGAACTTTCCTACCCATCCCCCTGGTTTATTACCCCCATGAACACTTCCAATGCCATCGCCCCCGCGCTCCTCACCCGCGACCAGTTCAGGGTCGCCGTGTTCGAGCGCGACAAAAACCGCTGCGTGATTTGCGGCGAACCTGCCCAAGATGCCCACCATATCCTGGAACGCCGCTTGTTCAGGCGCGAACACGAAAAAGGGGGGTATTTCCTCGACAACGGCGCTTCCCTTTGCGGCGCCCACCATATTCAGGCAGAAGAGACCACCCTCAGTTGTGACGAGATCAGGGAACGCTGCGGGATACAGCGCATCGTGCTTCCGGAACACCTGTACGACGACATGCCCTACGACAAATGGGGCAACATCATCACCCCCACGGGCCGGCTCAAAGGCGAGCTGTTCTACGACGAATCGGTGCAAAAAATCTTGAAAGGCGACGATTTCCTCAAATACGTGAAATACCCGCGTACCTACCACGTACACTGGAGCGCTGGCACCAAGGACGACAAGATGCTCCCCGACGACGCGCAATTCGTTGGTAAGGAAGTTGTCGTGACGGCCAAAATGGACGGCCAAAACTTCACGGGCTACAACGACTATTGCCATGCCCGAAGCACAGACTCTGGCAGCCATCCATCTATGGCCATGGCCAAGGACATCTGGTTCCGCCGGGCATACCTGCTCGACGACGACATGCGCGTGGTATGCGAAAACCTCCATGCAAAACACACCATCCACTACCAGCATTTGAGCGCCTTCCTGTTCGTCACCTCCGTTTGGGTAAATGACCAGTGCCTCGACTGGCAAGAGACATGTGAATACGCGGGCATATTGGACTTGCCCATGCCCGACGTCGTTTATGCCGGATTGTACGACCGGGAGCACATCCTGGAGGCTTTTGGCCAATACAAAAAGCGACAAAAGGATGCCGTAGAGGGTTATGTCATCCGCTTACAGGGCGCTTTCCGGTATGCAGAATTCAGTAAGTCGGTGGCGAAGTTTGTGGAGCCGGGGTTTCGGCAAGAGCCTAACGATGCGCACGGGAACTGGATGAGCAGGAAGATGGTAGAGAACGGGCTACAATAAACTTAACCTTAACTTAATATCAATCCTTCCTCCATCCCCTGCCCCTGTGACGACCTTTGCCCCGACATTCGGTCGCATACTTAAAATTGTTCCTAACCATGCTACGCACATTCACGATAGCGCTGCTGCTCGCAGCAGCAATGTCGGGCCTATTTGCCCAAACCAACCCTGAACCTGCATCCAAAGACAAAGAGGCCCCCGCCGCCCCCAAGCCACCAGAAAAAAAATGGTACGAGATCATAAAACTATCCGGCTATTCCCAAGTGCGCTACAACCGACTGCTTGAAACCAACCCGGACCTCGGCTGCGAGCAGTGCGACAAATCCTGGGGCGACAACAACGGCTTCTTCTTCCGCCGAATCCGCTTGAAATTTTCGGGATACCTCCACAAACAAGTGTATTTCTACATCCAAACCGACTTCGCCAGCGCCGTTTCTTCCAACCTGCATTATGGCCAATTACGCGACGCCTACTTCGACTTCGGCCTGGACAAAAACAACGAGTTCCGAATCCGTGTGGGACAAAGCAAAGTACCCTTCGGCTTTGAAAACCTCCAGTCGAGCCAAAACCGACTGCCCCTCGACCGCGACGACGCACTCAACAGCGCAGCACCCAATGAGCGCGACCTGGGCGCTTTCTTTATGTATGCGCCCAAAGTGGCCCGCGAGCACTTTGCCGCACTGACGAAAGACGGCCTCCGCGGTTCGGGCGACTACGGCGTATTTGCCGTTGGCGTGTATGACGGCCAAACAGCCAACAAGCCCGAAGTGAACAACAACCAACACGTGGTAGCACGCCTCTCCTACCCTTTCAAGCTCAAAAGCGGACAATTTATCGAACCTGGCATTCAGGCTTACACCGGCAAATTCGACCTGCTGAGCACTACCAAAAACGTAAAATCAGCGCCCAACAACCGCTATACCGACGAACGGGTAGCAGCCTCTATCGTGGTTTACCCGCAACCCTTCGGCTTCCAGGCGGAATACAATCTAGGCAAAAGCCCCGAGTACAACACCCAAACCGATACCATCGAAACCTCCAACCTGAAAGGCGGCTACGTGATGGCGCACTACAATCTGTGGTACAAAAAGCAACTGTTTTCGCCTTTTGTGCGGTACCAATTTTATGATGGCGGCAAAAAACACGAACTGGATGCCCGCAGCTACTCCGTCCGCGACTGGGAAATCGGCGTTGAATGGCAGCCCGTCAAAAACATGGAAATAAACGCCACCTACACCATTGCTGACCGCCGCTACGAAGACAAAGCCAATCCTGTAAACCGCCAAAAAGGCAACCTGCTGCGCTTGCAGCTACAAGTGAACTATTAATTTCAACATCAATAAAAAGACATACAACATGAAAAACAACTGGATCGCCATTGCTACCATTTGCCTCCTGGCCATGGCCTGCAACAACCAACCCGCTTCCGACAAGGCTGCAGGAAACAACAGCAATACCGCTATTTCGGTGAAAGGCTCCGACACCGTATTGCCGCTCAGCCAAAAAGAAGCTGAAGTATTCATGCAGGCCAACCCCGGCACTTCCATCTCCATCGTCGGCGGCGGCAGCGGCACGGGCATCACCGCCCTGCTCGACGGCACAACCGATATCTGCATGTCGTCGCGCGACCTCAAAGCAGGAGAAAAGCTCAAGTTTCAGGAGAAACAAATGGAAATCAAAGAAGTGGTGGTGGGCTTTGACGCGCTTTCTGTAATCGTCAACCCTAAAAACCCGGTGGACAAGCTGACGCGCGAGCAATTGGAAAAGATTTTCACCGGCGAAATCACCAACTGGAAAGAGGTAGGCGGCAAAGACGCGAAAATCGTCGCCTACAGCCGGGAGAGCTCCTCCGGCACTTATGAATTTTTCAAAGAGCACGTGATGGACAAGAAAAACTACGCCGCCACCGCCCTCAACATGCCCGCAACGGGCGCTATCGTGCAGTCGGTGAGCCAAACAGAAGGCGCCATCGGCTACATCGGCCTGGCATACACCACGCCCAGCGTCAAATCGCTGAATGTCTCTTATGATCAGGGCAAAACCTACGTGGAGCCAACCGTAGCAGGCGCAAAAGATAAAAGTTACCCGATTGCGCGGCCTTTGTTCTACTTTTACGATGCAAAAAGCGAGGCAAAAGTGAAAGGCTTTGTCGATTACATCCTCTCTGATGCAGGGCAAAAGATCGTGGCAGAAATTGGCTACGTGCCCGTTAAATAAAAAAGTATTTCAACAACCAAACATGAAAATCAGCCGGATTTTGGGCAAATCAATGGAGAGTGTGGTGAAGGCTTGCGGTTATATGTCGGCCTTCACCGTTATCCTCATTGTGCTTTTCCTCTTCCGGGAAGGCATCAGCTTCTTTACCCTCACCCCCTTGGAGGAAGGGTATTCGCTCTGGGTGCACCAAAGCAACCCCGTGCAAAAGCTCTCTGCTGCTGAAGTGAAGGACATATTCGACCAGAAAATCACCAATTGGAGCGTTGTCAGAGGCCCTGATTTGCCCATCGGCCGCCTGACACTCGACGAACTGGCAGATGCCTATTCCGAGGAGCAATTAGGCGCATCGTTCGAGCGCATCCCCGATTGTATCAGTCATTATCTCGACAGCTTGCCCGGCACGCTGGCTTTTTTTAGCGACCAGCGCGTCGGGCATGGCCTGCCGAATGGGCGGCGGCTCGACATGGACAGAATCACGCCTGCCGGGTTTATTTCGGACACGGAATGGTTCCCAACCGCCATGCCTGCTGCACGGATGGGCGTGATGCCCTTGTTGCTGGGCACGCTGATGGTGGCTTTTTTCTCCATCTTGTTTGCGCTGCCCCTGGGTTTGGCTGCTGCCATTTACCTCGCCGAAATCGCCGACGAGCGCGTGCGCAAGCTGTTGAAGCCAATGATCGAACTGCTGGCTGGCATCCCTTCGGTGGTGTACGGTTTTTTTGGCCTCGTGGTGATCGTACCGCTGGTGCAGGAAACCTTCCATTTGCCGGTAGGCGAAACAGCGCTCGCGGGCAGTATCGTGCTGGGCATCATGGCTTTGCCCACCATCATCACCGTCTCGGAAGATGCCCTGCGCACCACGCCGCGTTACATGAAAGAAGCGAGCCTGGCCCTGGGCGCCTCGCATTGGCAAACCATCAAAAACGTAATTGTGCCGTACGCCGCTTCAGGCATCACCGCTGCGGCTATTTTGGGCATCGGGCGCGCCATCGGGGAAACCATGGCGGTATTGATGGTGACAGGCAACAGCGCCATCATGCCCACCTCGCTGCTGCAGCCCGTGCGCACCATACCGGCCACCATCGCCGCCGAACTGGGCGAAGCGCCCTTTGGCGGCCTGCACTTCAAAGCATTGTTCGCGCTCGGCTGCATATTGTTCCTGATCACGCTCGCCATCAACCTTGTAGTTGAAAGGGTGATACAAAGGCGTCAAAACAACTGACTATGGAAATCCCAAAAGGAGTAGATCGGCGAAAACGGTTCGTAGAAACAATCATGTTCTGGTTGGCGCGATGCCTTAGTTATGGCATCGTGGCCATACTGCTGTTGATCCTGCTTTTTATCGCAAAACAAGGAATCGGTGTCATCAACTGGAGTTTTCTGACAGAAAGCCCAACAGATGGCATGACTGGTGGCGGCATATTCCCCGCCATTGTCGGCACCGTATTGCTGGTGATAGGCAGCATGTTGGCTGCCGTGCCTGCGGGCATCCTGGCGGGCATTTATGTCAACGAATATGCCAAAGACGGCCCCACCAAAACCTTCATCAAGATGATGACCAACAACCTGGCCGGCATCCCTTCCATAATTTTCGGCTTGTTCGGCATGGCTTTGTTCGTAAACCAACTCGGTTTCGGCGCTTCTATCTTAGCCGGCTCGCTCACCCTGGGCTTGTTGGCATTGCCCGTAGTGATCCGCACGACCGAAGAAAGCCTGAAATCGGTGCCAGACACCTTCCGCCAGGCCAGTTACGGACTGGGCGCCTCCAAATGGTACACGATCCGCAAAGTGGTGCTGCCCAGCGCTCTCCCCAATATCCTGACAGGCGTGATCCTGGCCATTGGCCGCGTTTCAGGGGAAACCGCGCCCATCCTCTTTACGGTGGCCGCCTATTTTTTACCAAAACTGCCATCCAGTATATTGGACCAGTGCATGGCCCTGCCCTATCACTTGTACGTCATTTCAACCAGCGGCACCAACATCGAAGCTTCCCGGCCCATCGCCTATGGAACGGCTTTGGTGCTGATTTTGATCGTACTGGGCGCCAACCTGGCGGCAACGGCACTGCGTAATTTTTTTGGAAAACGCGTAAAAACGAACTGACCGTTACATGAAAGATAAAGCAGCAGAAAAAGAAAAGCTCAAGATCAGCACCGAGGATGTACACCTGTACTACGGGGAGTTTCATGCACTCAAAGGCATAAACCTCCAAATCAAGGAAAATACCGTCACTGCCCTGATCGGTCCATCCGGTTGCGGCAAATCGACCTACCTGCGCATTTTCAACCGCATGAACGACCTGATCGACAACGTGCGCATCACCGGAAAAATCGAGATCGACGGACAAGACATCTATAATATCAGGAACGACCAGGTCGACCAACTGCGCCGCAATGTGGGTATGGTGTTCCAAAAGCCCAACCCCTTTCCCAAAAGTATTTATGAAAACGTAGCCTATGGCCTCCGCGTCAATGGTATCCGCGACAAAGCTTTTATCGACAGTCAGGTGGAAAGGAGCCTGCATCAAGCCGCACTCTGGGAAGAAGTGAAGGACAAGCTCCATAAATCGGCCTTCGAATTGTCGGGCGGCCAGCAGCAACGCCTCTGCATCGCCCGCGCATTGGCCATCGAGCCATCTGTATTGCTGATGGACGAACCCGCCTCCGCCCTCGACCCGCTTTCAACCGCCAAGATCGAAGACCTTATCTTTGAGCTCAGAAAAGAATTTACCATCATCATCGTCACCCACAACATGCAGCAAGCGAGCCGGGTCAGCGACAACACCGCGTTTTTCTACCTCGGGGAATTGGTGGAATATGGCAGCACCCGGAAAATATTCACCAACCCAGTAGAACAAAGAACCGAAAACTACATCTCCGGCCGATTTGGTTGATACGGCTGTTGGCTGTTGGCCATTAGCTGTTGGCCGTTAGCTATTTGCCATTTGCCCCTTGCCAACTTGCCATTTGCCCATTTGCCCCTTGCCAATTTGCCTTTTGCCCATTTTTAAGTTCCTACGCCATGACACATTTAGATACCGAACTGCATATCCTCAAAAAAGACGTCCTTGAGATGTGGAACCTCGTCCTGCGCCAATTGGAAGACGGCCAGGAAGCATTGGTCAATTTCGACCGCGACCTCGCCATGCAGGTCATGGAGAACGAAAAAAGGGTCAATGGCCTCGACCTTAAGATTGACCGCGATTGCGAGGACATGTTCGCCCTCTTCAAGCCCGTCGCCACCGACCTGCGCTTCACCCTGGCTGCCATGAACATCTCCAACAACCTGGAACGCATCGGCGACATCGCCGCCAGCGTAGCCAAGTTTGTGCTGGTGGCCGATCAGAATTTTCCGAAAGAGCTGCTGCAACGCACCCGCATCGTGGAAATGTACGGCATCGCCAAGGAAATGCTGGCCGACACCCTGGAGGCATTCGACGCCGAAGATACCCGCCTCGTGCGCACCATTTTTAAGCGTGATAAAATGCTGGATGCCATCGACACCGAAGCGCTCGACACCGTAACGGCCTGTATCAAAGACCATCCGGACGAAGTGCGCAACGCGCTGCTGGTATTGTCAATGATCCGAAAACTGGAACGCATCGGCGACCAAACGAAGAATATTGCCGAAGAGGTGGTGTTCTATTATGAGGCCAAGGTGTTGAAGCACAAAAAACGCAAGAAGCAGATGCGGATGCTGGATGAAGACCCGGATGAGTAGTTCAAGTCATCGGATCAGAAGGCGTTTATCAAACTCGAATGGCTCGCTATCAATAATTTCAATGCGATGAAAGCTTTCGTGGTGCGGATTCAGGACAAAATTGGCTTCACCCTGAACCACAGCGGAAGGAACTTTTAGTACTGCAGCTTTATTCATAGAAACAAAGTCGTCGCCAATTGCTTTCGTATTTTCGGAATGTGGAAAAACCTTCCAGTTTGTTGGCAGGTCAGCTTCCTTCATAACTTCGCAATAAAGGTCGTCGGAAATTTCAATGTGTACCAGCCAAAAATCAGGCGGCATAATGTGCAGGGGCAGGTGTACTGCAACTTCAACCGTACAAAGTGCCCTGCTGGCAGCGGTGTACACCATTGGAACTCCTATGCTATTCCAACGCCCACCCACCAGCCCTGCTCCACGGCCAGAAAGATCATTTTTGTATTGTGCTTTTGAAAGCCGAAAAACAATCATACAAAAATGCCGTTTTCAATGCGGAATAGTTCATCCTTTAATATCTGGAGGCCAAATGTACTGTTCAACAGTGATTTTGGCTTTACCCCACCCAAAGCTATGTTGTCTGTATTTAGCCAATCATGGAATGGGCTCAAGCCGCCAAATACAGATTCCCCTCTTTTTAATACTTGTGCAATGCCAAGCGCCCGTTCTGAGTATATGGGGTCAAGCGCTGTGTTCTCTGCTTTGTAGCGTTGCAATGTGCGCTCTGTAAGCTGCACCAATTCAGCCCATTCCTTCATAGAAAAGGGGCTTTGGTCGATCATTGCTTGAAAGACCTGGAACGCTAACCCTGCTTGGGAGATTGCCATCAAATGGAATGGGTTGGTAAGCTGCGGTATTAACCGGGCATACGCAGCTTCTGGTTCGGATACTTTGGAATCATTTACCATAGAGCACGAAATTTGTCCGTAAATATACGACAAATTTCGTTGCCTCCGAAAATTCCTTCACATTGTTTTTACTTTGAGTGCCGAATTCGTAGCCGTCTCCAATCCAAAACAGCAAATCCACCAACCAATGCACTCCATTGTCCTTGAATTGCTTTCACCACCATTTCGGTTTTCCTAAACCCATCAAATCCCCCCAACCGGATAAATAATATTCCCCGATGAGGCAATTGGAGGCGAACCACCAATTCACCAAAATCTTTGTCCTCAGTAATTAGAAGGGCATTTTGTTCAACCGCTACATTTAAGACCTCAGTATCAGAGATGCTTGGCGCTTCTTCTACTACCGCCCAAACTTCAAATTCAGCAGCTCGTAGAGCTTCAACAATCCTAAAATCGACACTTTCATCAGCTACAATTTTCATGCTGCCGTCATTATTAAAAGTTATGCGATCGCAACAACTTTTTCATTTTGAATCGATTCAGCGGCAAAAATCAAACAAGCTTGGATTGCCCGCTCAGAAACTCTCGGGTAGGCTTTTAACAATTCAGATATAGGCTCTCCTTTCCCCATTTTTTCTAAAATCAGGTGAACTGGCACTCTGGTGCCTTTGATGACTGGTTTGCCAAATAAGATTGCTGGATCGGAGGTAATATAGTCTTGCCAGAGGATATCTGCCATAATGTGTGCGTTTAGAAAGACAAAACTAAGCCTTTTTGACCAATTCATACCAGGATTCTAAAGGAGTCATCGCAAATTTTCAAAGGATAAACATATGAAAAAGTGCAGCTTATGTTTATACTTATTGGTCAGATGTTACTAGGTTTTGTACATGACCAATATCGAAACTTTTTACTAACTGGAAGTAAGCCAGCAGCCAACTGCACACGTAAAATCACCCCTCAAACACCATCGCATCGTGCCCCAGTTTCCTGAAATCCACGATCGTCACTGCCGACACGCCTTGTTCGGGCATGTACACCCCGTAAATCGTATCCACCGCCGCCATGGTCGCCTTGTTGTGCGTAACCACGATGAACTGTGAATCGGCCGAAAATTGCCGGATGATGCGGTTGAATTTTTCGATGTTGGCATCGTCGAGCGGTGCATCCACTTCATCGAAGATACAGAAGGGCGCAGGTTTGAGCAGGTAGAGGGCAAATAGCAGGGCCGTGGCGGTAAGCGTCTTTTCGCCGCCGGAAAGCTGGGCGATGGTCTGCGGGCGCTTGCCTTTTGGCTTGGCGATGATGTTGATGTCTGACTCCAGGGGGTTCTCCGGATTGCTGAGCAGCAAGTCGGCAGAGTCATCTTCGGTGAACAGGGTGCGGAACACATTGATAAAGTTCTCGCGCACCTGCGCGAAGGATTCGAGGAAGCGCGCCGTGGCGGTCTCTTCGATCTCTTTCATGGTGAGCAGCAGGTTTTCCTTGGCCTGGTTGATGTCGTCGCGCTGCCCGGCAATGGTGTCGTGGCGCTCTTTGATCTCATTGTAGGCCTCGATGGCCATGGGGTTGATTTCGCCGTAGTTGTCGAGCCGCCGTTTGAGGTTGTTGACATCCCTTTCCAGTGTTTCTCGTTCGTACTGCGGATTTGGCTCCTGGTTGATGACATCGTTGACCCCGATGCCGAACTCTGCCCGCAGTCGCTCGCCGATGGCGGTAATTTCAAATTTCACGTCGGAAAACTTCTCTTTCAAACGGTTCACCAGGCTTTGCAAATCCTGTTGTTTGCGGAAGTTGTCGCGCTGCTTGTTCTCCAGTTCGTGTATTTCGTTGCGGGCCTTGAAATAGGACTGCTCTACCCCGCTGAGGGCTGCTTCTTTTTCCTTTTTTTCCGCATAGGCAGTGGTTAGTTCATCAGCAATGCGCTGGATATCGGCTTCGAGCAGGCCGATTTCATCGGAATTGCGCGCCAGGTTGGTTTGGGCGGAGCTGAGGCTTTGGCGCAGGTCTTCACGGCGTTTTTCCCGGAAGCTCAATTCCTGCCGGAAGGTGCTGACTTTGTTTTGCTGCCGGATAAACTCGATGTTTTTCTGGTTGAAATCGGCGCTGGCCATGCTGAGCTGTTCGGCCACGTCACGGAAGGAGCCGTCGGCATTGGTGAGGCGCTCGCGCAAGGCTTCGGCAGCTGCGGTCTTTTCTTTCAGTTGTTGCTCTATGAGCGCGTTGCTTTCCGTAAGGCTTTGGATCCGCTGGTTGGCGTCACCGGCCTGGGCATCAAAATTGGCGACGAAAGCGGCGATGTTGTCGAGCTTGGCCTGCATCCCCGCTTTTTCCTGGCTCAGGCGGTTGTGCACCTCGCGCTCGCGCTGGAGCGAAGCAGACTGGTCGGCATTTTTCAGCGCCTGCACATGCGCCCGCACGGTGCTCAGGTGGGTGTTGAGCTGGTTTTCGGTGGCCTCCAGCTTTTTGATCTCTGTTTCGAGGTTTTCGAGGTTCTTCTTCCGGCCGATCTTTTTTCCTTCAAACAAACCAACCGAGCCGCCGCTCATGCTGAATTTCCGCTTTACAAAGGTGCCGGATTTGGAAAGTACCGTCAAATCGGAGCCGGGGATAGCACTGGGGGAGCTCTCTTCGGTGATGACCACATTTTCCAGCAGAAACTCTACAAGCGGGCGGTATGTCGCTTCTACTTCCACGAGATCCACGGCGCGAACGCCACCGGGCAATAGAGCCAAAGGCGGGCTGTACTGTTGGAAAGCGTCGAGCAGGAAAAAATTGGCGCGGCCTTTTTGGCTTTGTCCGAGCAGCCCGATGGCCTTCATCGCCTCCTCAGCGTTTGGCACCACGTAATAGTTGAGGTAGTTTTCGAGGTAGTTCTCGATGACGATCCGGTATTCCTCGCGCACAAACACCAGGTCGGACAACAGGGGGCAGCGCTTGGCCCAATCCTTGTCCTGGCTGAGGAACTTGATACTTTCCGGGAAGCCCTCGAGCGATTCGACCATGCTTTTGGTCAGTTTGTGCTCGTTGCGCCGCGCGTCGAGGATGCGGTTGTGGTCGGCGAGTTTTTTCAGGAGCGACTCCTGTTGGGTTTCGGCGGTAGCGATGTCGGCCTTCCGTTTGTTTTCGGAGGCTTCGAGCTCGCTGATTCGCTTGGTTTGGGCGCTTTCGGCCTTGCTTTGCTCGGCGAGTTTTTTTTCCAGCAATTTCATTTCCTCCCGGCGCGCAGCAATGTCGGTCATAGTGCGCTCTACGTCGCGGCGGAGGTTGTCAATCTGGTTGCTTTGAATAGCCCTGGTTTTTTCCAGTTCCACGATTTCGCGTTCGAGGCTTTGTTGTTCCTTGACGAACTCGTCGAGGTTTCCTTTCAGCAGGTTGTGGCTGGAGCGCACGGCCTCCAGGTTTTTCTGGGCAGCGGCGAGGCTGTCTTCTAATTCCGCTTCGAGGTTGCGCTCGTAGTTGAGGTCGGTGGTATAGCCTTCGATTTCTGTTTCCAGGGATTTCAGCGCGTTGTTGTTTTGGCTGATCTGGTCGTTGAGGCGCTGGATATCGTTGTGGACGAAAGAGCGTTTTTGCTCCAGCATTCCTTTTTCGTTCTCTTTGCCGCGGATGCGCCCGGTGAGGCGGTTGGCTTCCTGTTGTTGTTCGCTGAGGGAGGTTTCTTTGTCGGTATGGCTTTTGCGCTTGGCTTCCACATCGGCTTCGAGCAGGCGGGCCATGGCTTCGGTGCTGCGGTAGTTGTCTTCTTCCCGGGCGATCTGGCCTTCCAGTTCTTTGAAGGTTTTTTTGTGTTTGGCTAAGTTGTGCACGGCCAGTTCAACGCTGATGGTTTTGTACTCCGCTTTCAGTTCGTAGAACTTTTGGGCGCGGTCGGCTTGTTTTTCGAGCTTCTTGAGCTGGTCGGTAATTTCAAAAAGCAAGTCTTCCACGCGGTCGAGGTCGGCAGCGGTGGCTTCGAGTTTCTGCTTTGTTTCCTGTTTGCGGGCTTTGTACTTGCTCACGCCGGCGGCCTGTTCGAACATCCTGCGCCGGGCCTGCTCCCGGTCGCTGAGCATGTCTTCCACCATGTTAAGGGCGATAATGGCGTAGGAATCGGGGCCGATGCCCGTATCGAGGAATAGGGAGGTGATGTCTTTGAGCCGGCAGGAAACGCCGTTGAGCCGGTATTCGCTTTCGCCACTGCGGTACAGGATACGGCTGATGCTGACGCTGGTATATTCGGTGGGGAGTACGTTTTTGGTGTTGTCGAAAGTGAGGGTCACTTGCGCTACCTGGCCTTCCTTGCGTTTTTTGGTGCCGTTAAAAATGACCGACGACATTTTGTCGAGGCGGAGCTGGCTGCTTTTTTGTTCGCCCAGCACCCAGCGGATGGCGTCCACCACATTGCTTTTGCCCGAGCCATTGGGGCCTACCACGCCTGTCACATCTTCGTTGAAGTGCAGTACCGTTTCGTTGGCAAAGGATTTGAAGCCTTTTATTTCTAATGAGTTGAGGCGCATTGTTGGCTATTGGCTGTGGCTGTTGACCATTGGGGTGTTAACCTAAAGTCTAAAGCCGTTTACCCATGACCTCAAAGAGGCCAAACATTTGTAAAAATCAAAAAAGGAGGGCGAAAGTAGGGCTTTGGGGGGAAATTGTGGCAAGGAAGTTTTCAACAATTGTGGGAGAGGAAATTCCGCTCCAAACATTTACTTCAGTGGCATAATGCTAGGAAAGTCAATTGAAATTGTCGAAATCTAATGGCCTGGATGAATTGTGTACCATTAGAATATCAATTCTCTGTTTCGAGACTATGTAGTAAACCAACCTGTATTGCCCGATTATATGTTCTCTGATATTTGGATGCCCCATTTCAGGAACAATCCTGCCGCTTCTTGGGAATGCTTGAATAAGATCGATTTTTTCAAAAATTCGTTGTGACTGGAGCCGAGCGCTATGGCTAGAAATGGATGACCAATAATCAATGATCTGATCCAAATCCTCGTCTGCCTTGTCAGTTCAGACGATTATTGTAACCATTTTTTGTGCTTTTCTTTGATACTTTCGTGTGGCAGAACCTGGTCTTTTTTAGATTGGTCAAGTGCTGTTTCAAGTTTGTACAAGAACAATAGCTTTTCCATTAAATCATCAATTGAGAAGTGTTCTGGCATCTGTTTAATATGGTCAATGACATTTTCGCGTGTAAGCATACTCCTGAAATTTTTACAAAGGTAAAGCCCAGCTTCCAGTCTTGCAACCCGAAAGAGAAGTAGCATTTTTACACTTATTTTCCCCCAAACACCTCCAGCATCAAAACTTTATCTATTTTTGCGGGCATTTTTTGAAACGCGAATAAAATTTTTGACTTTAGAAATGGCTAAACGCAAATCCGACCAAGCAGAACCCGTTGAGGCACAGGAAGTAAAACCCGTCAGCGCCCCCTCTATCCCGATCTGGGAGAGAAACCCGAAACTCGTCATGTACGTGCTGGGCGGCATCGGCGCGATCGTCGCAGCATGGCTGCTGTACAAAAACATGATCGTGGCCCCGCAGGAAAAAGAGGCTGTGGCTGCCATGTGGCAGGCCGAGCAGCAGTTTGGCCGCGACTCCTTCCAACTGGCCCTCGAGAACCCGGGCGGCGGCTACGAGGGCTTCGCCGCGCTCGCCGACAAATACAGCGCTACCAAAGCCGGCAACGCATGCAATTACTACGCTGCAATTTGCAACCTCCAGACCGGCAACTTCGACGGCGCCATCCAGTACATGGAAAAGTTCGACGGCGTAGGCCAAGTTTTGCCAGCTTTCAAATACGGGGTGTTGGGTGACTGCTATTCTGAAAAACAGGATTTCGCCAAAGCGCTCGACTATTACGAAAAGGCAGCCGATGCAGCCGAGGTGGACGTGGTCGCCATCTACTACCTGAAAAAACTGGGCATGCTCCACGAGCACCAGGGCAACAAAGAAGCCGCTTTGAAGGCTTACGAGCGCATCCGCAAAGACCACCCCAACCCGGCGGTGAACGACTGGCGCGACATTGAGAAATACATTTACAGGGTAAAACCTGCGCTGTAACCAGTACGCATAGTCAATGGCCAAGCCCGACTGGGCACAATCCCGCATTTTCCCGGAAAGGAAGATGCGGGATTTTTTTCGAAAGAATATCGAAAAACTTGTGGCAGCACCCAACCGCCACATACCATTCCGAAATCCGCACTCCAAAACCTCACCAGTCGTTGAATGCTTCATTAAAAATATCGTCCATCAACTGCGTAATGATCTGGACGATCAAGGCATCCTGTACGCTCAACAGATCCTGGGTATTGGAGAATTCGGCGAAATGGCTTTTCGTCCGCTCGCTGGGCCAGCTTTTCTGCTCGTTCTTGTTGTTGACCAGCTTGATTGCTACACTGATCTTCAGTTGGTTCAAGGCCACGACTTCCCCGGGCTTGGGCGCTACCGGCACCACGTTGAAACCGGTCACCCTGCCCGTGAACTCTATGTCAGGGTTTTCGCTGTTCAGCTTCAGGCGCGATTCTGTGCGGATCTTGTCCTTGAGCCTCTCCGTAAAATCCAGCGCCAGGGTGGGCGGGGCGTTGCTGGCGATGCTCTCAAAGTTCTGCACGAAAAACGTGGACACCTCCGGGTCGATGGAGATGCCTTTGAAGCTGTAGCATCCGCTGAACAAGGGCAAAAAAAGAGCGAAAAAAGCTGTGCGGCGAAGCATCATGGCACGGTTGAATTTTGTTGGAAAGGCGAAGGACATTGAAAGCGAACGGCAGCAGGCACGGCAGCGCTGCCTCACCGCGAGCTCACTCCCATTCGATGGTAGCTGGCGGCTTGGTCGATATGTCGAACACCACCCTGTTGATCCCTTTCACGTTGTTGATGATCTCACTCGACACCTCTGCCAGGAATTCGTGCGGCAAATGGCTCCACTCTGCCGTCATCCCATCGGTGGAGTTCACGGCGCGCAGGGCGATCACCTGCTCATATGTGCGCTCGTCTCCCATAACGCCCACAGAGTGGATGGGCAGCAAAATGGTGCCTGCCTGCCATACTTCTTCGTAAAGCCCGAACGCTTTCAGCTTGCCGATATAAATGGCGTCGGCCTCCTGCAAGATGCGCACTTTTTCAGGAGTGATATCGCCCAGGATGCGGATGCCGAGGCCAGGGCCTGGGAAGGGGTGCCGATTGAGTATGCTGGGCGTGATATCCAGTTCCTTCCCGACGCGGCGCACCTCGTCTTTGAACAAGGAGCGAAGCGGCTCTACAATTTTCAGCTTCAATTTTTCGGGCAAACCGCCCACGTTGTGGTGGCTTTTGATGGTGACGGAAGGCCCGTGCACACTCACAGATTCGATCACATCGGGGTAAATGGTGCCCTGCCCCAGCCATTGAAAATCAGGGTGCGCCTCGCTTTCTTCCTCAAACAGCTCGATGAACAACTTGCCGATGATCTTGCGCTTGGCTTCCGGGTCGCTCACGCCGGCAAGCGCCTTGTAGAAACGCTCCTTGGCATCCACGCCTTCGATGTTGAGACCCATGCCCTTGTAGGACTCCAGCACTTCCTGGAACTCGTTTTTGCGCAGCAGCCCGTTGTCGATAAAAAAGCAGAACAGGCGGTCGCCTATAGCCCGGTGCAGGAGCGTGGCCGCCACCGTAGAATCGACGCCCCCGGAAAGCGCCATGATAACTTTTTCCTTGCCGATCTGCTGGCGCAGGGCCCCTATGGTGCTCTCCACAAAATGTGTCGCCGTCCAATCGCCTGTGCAGCCACAGATGTCGTGGACGAAATTTTTCAGTATCTCAAAACCCTCCAGGCTGTGAAACACTTCGGGGTGGAATTGGATGCCATATACAGGCTGGGCAAACCTGCCCGGTTCCGAGCGGAAGGCGGCATACGGGATGGTGTCCGAGTTGCCCATCACCTCAAAGCCCGCCGGCAGGCGGTTGATGGTGTCGGAATGGCTCATCCACACCTGCGAGCGCTTGCTGATGCCGGCAAAGAACGGGTCGTTCGGGGCGTGCTGCTGCAGCATCACCTTTCCGTACTCGCGCTTGTCGGACTGGCTGACTTCCCCGCCAAAAAAATCGGCCATCAGCTGGGCGCCGTAGCAGATGCCCAGCAGGGGCTTTTTCCCGGCAATCAGGTTCAGGTCGAGCCGCAGGGCGTTGGGCCAGCGCACCGAAAAAGGGCTTCCAGACAGGATAACACCTTGAATATCAGGTGTCAAATCCGGCATCTTATTGTAGGGGACGATCTCGCAATAGACGTTCATCTCGCGCACACGCCGGGCGATCAGCTGGGTGAACTGCGATCCAAAATCAAGAATCAGGATTTTTTGCATAAATAGGCACGGGCGCGGCCCGTTTGGTGAGCGGTGCTGCAAAGGTAGGAAAAATCAGCACTGTGAAAAAATCAATCCCTTCTCCCTGATTCCGGAAAGATCCTGGCATTTCTCATTTGAAACAACTTTATCATCCAATAGCCTACCAGCAAAAATACGGCATAGAGCAAGGTAATGCCCACTGCGCGCGTATAAATGGAAGAGTTGATGATTTGGTTGCCAATTTCATCAAACAAGCAAGCTCGGGGTAACGCTGAAATCATGCTATACAATGATTCGCCTGATTTATGTGATCCATTATGATTGACTCAACTGATTTTCAATTGATTACAAAGGTCGGCATGCACAAAACCAAGCGGTGTGAGGTATAACACGGTCGAGGGTTTATTGATTTTCTTTCAAAAAGCATATTTAGCCCGGCAATGATATTTTCCCCATACCCACCAAAGGAATACCACCCAGCGTTGAATTATCTGCATGTAGCCCAGCAAGGGCCTCATTTGCCAGCACTGCAAACAACACGGCCTCCTTTGCATCTCCATCAATGCCGAGCGCTTTCATCCGCTTCAATTGGATATCCGGCAACAACTCCTGCAAATACTGTACAATCAATGGGTTGTGCGCGCCGCCGCCGCTAAGGTATAGTTGGCGGCTTTTGATTGCGGATGCTTTATTTTTGTTCGTGGCAATTGCACTACTGATCGCCTCGGCAATTGTTTCCGCCGTCAGCCGGGTCAAAGTCGCCATCAAGTCGTAAGGGTTCGGCCTTCCTTTCGGCAACTGGGCGGTGGCGGCCATTACCCAGCCTGGCGAGAACATTTCGGGACCGGTAGTTTTGGGGAACGGTTTTCCGAAATACGGCTCGGATTTCAGGATTTCCAGCAAGCGCCCGTCCACCCTGCCAGCAGATGCCAGCAGGGCATTTTCATCGAATGGCGCCCCGAACAGCTCTCGGGCAAAAGCATCCAGCAAGGTGTTGCCGGGGCCTGTGTCGGTGGCGAAGGCTTGGGCGGGATCGCCACTGGCGGGCAAGCAGGTAAAATTGGCGATGCCGCCGATGTTGAGCAAGAAACGGTCGTGGCCGGGTTTTGAGAACAGAAAGTAATCGCCGTACAAGGCCAAGGGCGCCCCCTCTCCCCCTGCTGCCAGATGTTTTTGGCGAAAATCCGAGACAGTCACGATGCCTGTTCGGCAGGCGATATGGTCGCCATCGCCGATTTGCAGCGTCGCGTTGGGGTAGTCGGCCATGCCGTGCAGCACCCGTGGCGCATGGAACACGGTTTGTCCGTGCGAGGCGATGAGATCAACGTCCTGGGCAGGTACGCCCCATCGTTGCAGGCACTGGTTCACGATACCTGCATGGCGCTCCGCAACTATGACGTTGAGCAGGGTAAGGTGCTGGAAATCGATCTCTTTTTTGGCAAAAACCCGCCGTACTTCCGCTTTAAAAGCCTCGCCGTAGGGGATTGTGTCAAAATGAAGCACCTTTAAACGGGTTTTTAGGCCGGCGCCGCGAATAGCGCAAAGGGCCACGTCGAGGCCGTCTAAGGAGGTGCCCGACATGAGGCCGACGATACGGCGCTCGGCTTTCCGGGAGACATGGGCGAGGTGTTGGATGTGTTTTTTCATGCGGATTGCAAAATATAGGTCGTCTCGAATTTTCGAAAGGATTAAAAGTTATGAAGTCATGTGCCAGTTTTGCAATTTCCTGAAAACTATGAGACAAAAAATTCATAGTATGTTTGCTTGCCATTTTCATTTGTCCGAGAAATAATAAGAAAGGTGCTGATCTACAAATGACCTATTTTTGAGACAAGACCACGACCAGAATGGCTTCCTGGGGGTTCACTACCCTATCGACCCGCACGAAAATCCCGCGCTGCACTTCCCGATCCTGCCCCAGCTGCATGTCGCGGCGGAACTGCTCTATGATGTCGCCCCAGGCTTTCAACGGCGCTTGCTTTTCTGATAGCGCGCTCAAATAGACCATTTGCCGGCTCGCTTCCTTCAGCCAAAACGAATCTGGCTTTGCCGAATAGTCGCCTTCTACTTTAAAGCGGAACTCCTGCCGGGTGTCGTCGCAAACATCCTGGCTGATTTCCAGCTCAATGCCCCGGTCGAGGAGCAGGCTCTCCAGCGATTTTGAGCCCTTTGCCTCAAAATAATAATCGACTACGTGCGGGAGCCCTTTTTCAAATACCGGCATTGGCTTATACTTGCAAGTTTTTTCGTTCTCGCAAGCGATGAAAATGCAGAGCGCGAAGAAGAGCGTGAGCTTTATTTTTGCCATTGTTTATATTTTGTTTGACTTTGCTGTTTTTAAACACATAGACACATAGGGACATAGAACACATAGGCAAGCATTCCTATAGGACAAATAGAGATGAATTTTATAAATCTATGTGCCCTATGTGCCTATGTGTTAAAAAAAACACTGCGCGGCCAAAAGTAGGAAATCGCCGGCAAAAAACTGTTTATTACCCATTTCACCGCCCGTGCCATGACCAGGATCGGCCTACTTTCCGACACCCACTCCTTTCTCGACCCGCGCGTGTTCGAGCATTTCGCCGAATGTGACGAGATATGGCATGCCGGCGACTTCGGCAGCGCAGAAGTGATTGACAGGCTGAAGGCATTCAAGCCATTGCGCGGGGTTTACGGGAACATCGACGGCGCCAGGGTCAGGGCAGAGATGCCCTTGGATTTGCGGTTTGAGTGCGATGGCGTACCGGTCTTTATGACGCATATCGGCGGCTATCCAGGCAGGTACGCGCCCAGGGTAGGGGCTATCTTGCGTGAACAGCCCCCGATAAACGGCATTTTTATAAGCGGCCATTCCCATATCCTGAAGGTAATGCCCGACAAGCTCCTGAACTTCTTGCACATCAACCCGGGAGCTTGCGGGAATGAAGGCTGGCACAAGGTGAAGACACTGGTGCGATTCACCCTAGATAATGGCAGGATAAGCGACCTGCAGGTAATTGAATTGGCTAAATAAGCTGATAATGAGCCTTCGAGTCCGCTCCCCAGTCCCGCCATCGGTCTGCTTGGACAATTGTTCCCATCCGGACAATTTGAGCCCAATCAATGCCTGCTCCAACGATAATTCCGTTACTTTCGCAACCAAATCAGTCCAAGGGCTGTTAATAACTCGTTTTAAAAACTTGCACAATCAAAATCAATTTCAACAAAATGGCATACGAATTCACCGATGCGACTTTCCAAGCGGAAGTGCTTGACAACGAAAAAGTTACGGTTGTCGACTTTTGGGCAGAGTGGTGCGGCCCCTGCAAAATCATGTCACCGGTTATCGACGAGCTCTCAACAGAATACGACGGCAAAGCTGTGATTGGGAAACTCAATGTGGACGACAACCCGGAAACGCCCTTTAATTACAACGTGCGCGGCATCCCGACTTTCCTCATCTTCAAAGGCGGTGAGCTGAAAGAAAAAATCGTGGGCGCCACGACCAAGCAAGCATTGAAAGAAAAAATCGAGGCTTACGTTTAATTATACCTCACGTCGCTTGCTTTTGTGCATACCGATCTTTCTAATCGATTGAAGATCAGTTGAATCAATCATACTCAATCGCATAAATCAGACGAATCATAGTATAAGTCGCCTTTCCATATTCAATCCCGCGTCTGGACATGTTCCTTGCGCGGGTTTTTTTTGTTGCCTTTATCCCAACTTCTGCCAGGCTGCCCCCAAGCACGCCACCAAATCGCCGGCTGTCATAGCTTCCTGGCTGCACGCTGCTGCTGCCAAATCGCCCGCCAAGCCGTGCAGGTAAACGCCCAACAGGCAAGCTTCTTTTTGCCCATACCCTTGTGCCACTAAACCCGTAACAACACCGGTCAGCGCATCGCCTGTGCCGCCCGTGGCCATGCCGGGATTTCCGCTGCTGTTGAACCAACATTCGCCGTCGGGGCAGGCGATCGCTGTGTGCGCTCCTTTCAACACAATAAATATTTGATGCTGCCTGGCCTTTTCAAGCAGCAAATCGAGGCGTTCAAAATCGTTCCCCATTTTCCCAAAAAGCCTTTCAAACTCTTTCGGGTGGGGAGTTAGGATGGTATTTTGGGGCAACAACCCCAGCCATGCTTGGTTTGCAGCAATGAGGTTCAAGGCATCGGCATCGAGTACCAGGGGCATTTGTGTTTGTGACAGCAATTGGTGCAAGGCCCTGGCTGTTTCTGTCGATAGCCCGATGCCCGGGCCGATACCGATGCCCGAGTAGCCATCCAGTACCGGCACTTCCGACAAACAGCTTTCATGGCGATCTGTGCTTGCCATTGCTTCCGGCACACTGGTTTGCAGCACGCTATTGCCGCAGCGCGGTGCATGTACGGTGAGCAAGCCAGTGCCAGCGCGGAGGCAGGCCCTGGCAGCCAAAACGGCGGCGCCCATCTTTCCGTAGCTGCCGGCAATGATCAGCGCATGGCCATAGCTGCCCTTGTGCGAAAATTTGGCACGTGCGCGGCGCAAAGGCTCGGCTCCAGGCTTGAGCAGGTAACGGAAACCAGTTGCTGCCTTGGCGGCAAATTCAGGGTGCAGGCCGATACTTGCGCAAGCCCATTGGCCGAGAAACCCAGCATTCTCTGGCAAAAAAAATGCCCGCTTCGGAGTTTCAAAAGTGAGGGTTCTCCAGGCTTTAATAACTGGATTCCCCAAAGAGCTAATGTCGGAAAACAAGCCGGAGGGCAAATCAATGCTGACAATTTCATTGCCAGCTTCATTCAAAAAACCCACCAGGGGCGCCCAATCGCCAGCCAGCGGCCGGCTCAATCCCGAGCCAAAGAGTGCGTCAACAACCAGTGCGTTAGGAGACAAAATTTCGGCGCTTTTTTCCTTAAACGCCGCAAATGACTTGCATACAAAAGGCCGCACAGGCGAAAATTCCGGTATCATGCCCAACTGCGCCCGAAAATCAGCCGAATGTCGCCCGCCAAAATCGCAAACCACTACCTTCGGCGCGAATTGCGCCTGGTCGAGCATGCGTGCCACGGCAAGCCCGTCGCCACCGTTGTTGCCAGTGCCGGCGATGATGGCGATAGGTCGTGTTTGGTCGGGACAGGTTTTTATGAGCCAGTCTGTAAATACCCTGGCCGCGCGGTTCATCAATTCCAGAGACGTTATCGGCTCGTTTTCAATGGTATAGGCATCCCATTCTCGAATTTGTGCAGCAGAAAATATCTTCATGGCAATCAATCAGGATCAATTTTTCAAAGGCTTAAAAGTAGTGGAATTTGCCAGTGTCTTGGCTGGCCCCGCTGTGGGAATGTTTTTCGCAGAGCTGGGCGCCGAAGTGGTAAAAATTGAGAACAAGACGACCGGAGGTGACGTTACCCGCGGCTGGAAACAACCTTCAGAAGACCCCGATTCACCCATCTCTGCCTACTGGTGCAGCGTCAACTGGGGGAAAAAGCACCTGCTGCTCGACCTGAACGACCCTGACGACCGAGCAAAGGCATTGGCGCTGGCCGTTGCTGCCGACTTGGTGATCTCCAATTTCAAACCTTCTTTTGCCCGGCGCATGGGCGTGGATTCGGAATCGCTGCGCAGCCAAAACCCAAGGCTTATTTTCGCTCAATTGAATTCTTTTGCCGACCCGGAAGACGAAAGCCCGGCCTTCGACGCGGTGCTTCAAGCCGAGGCAGGGTTTATGTACATGAACGGAGAGCCCGAGCGGCCTGCGGTGAAAATGCCGGTCGCCCTGATCGATATATTGGCCGCCCACCAATTGAAAGAAGGGATTTTGATCGCGCTGCTGCACCGGGAACGCACTGGAACAGGCAGCAGCCTCGAAGCCTCGCTCCTCGAATCAGCATTGGCATCCTTGGCCAACCAAGCCAGCAATTACCTGATGAACGGCAATATCGCGCAGCGCATGGGCACACGGCACCCAAACATTGCACCTTATGGCGATGTCTATACAAGTTCCGATGGGTTCCCGGTGCTGTTGGCCGTTGGCACCGAGCGGCAGTTCCGACAGCTGTGCGCTTGCCTTGGGCTCGAATTTCTTTTAGAAAATATTGACTATCAATCAAATACCGCACGTGTTTCCAATCGTGAGGCGCTGAATGCCATTTTGGCGGAGGCTATTTCTAAGCACAGTTTGGATGATTTGATGCAGACGTTCAAGGTGGCCGGAGTGCCAGCCGCGCGCATTCGGGACATGAAACAGGTGTTCGATATTCCGACGGCGCGGGAGATGGTATTGGGGGAAACTTTGGAGCATGGTGGCGAGACTTCCAGGGTGCGGACAGTTGCGTTCCGGGTTCGTTGAATGCAACACATAGTTTTTTTTAACACTTAGGGACATAGAACACATAGCCGATTTAGCGTACACAATCTATTCTATATTTGTGTGTATAAAACTATGTGTTCTATGTCCCTATGTGCCTATGTGTTAAAAAAACTATGTGCCATTAAACTACTCTTCCGGCAGCGCCATAAAAAACTCGTTCACCAATGTCTTCTGCTGTGTTGTAACTCGAAGGCCACGCAGTTCCAGCTCGTACTCAAGGCAGTCTGCGTACACCTTTTCCAAATGCACAGGCCCATAGGCTTTATGGACTTCGATGGCGGCTCCTATAACTTGGAAAGCAATTTCATTCACTCGGTTTTGCGTAAGTTTTTTCATGGTTTTGAATATTAGCGTGTTTATTTCAAAGTTAAAGGAAATTTTTGGCAATCACAATGGCCGCCCTTACAAAAACTCAGACAACTTAATTGTCTTCCTCAACCTTATGCTACCTTCGCGCCTCATGGAAAAAGAAAAGATACTGGAAGCCTTAAGCACTGTGCGCGACCCCCAAACGGGAAAAGACATTGTATCCGTAGGCATGGTCCAGAACCTGGAAATAGACGGCAACAATGTCAATTTCAAGCTGGTGATACCCTCATTGCAAATGGCGGGAAAGGCAGAGCTCAATTTCGCCTGTATCGGCGCCATTGCGGAAATGTACCCTAATGCGCAGGTGAACGCGCATTTCATGGCACGCACGCCAGAGAGCCAGCAAAATGCCAGCAGCGTGCCGCACATCAAGAACATCATTGCGGTGGCCTCCGGGAAAGGTGGCGTGGGCAAAAGCACCATCGCCGTGAACCTGGCCCTGGGCCTCAAGCAACTGGGAGCGCGCGTGGGCCTGCTCGATGCCGACGTTTATGGCCCCAGCATCCCCACCATGCTCGGCCTTGTGGGGCAAAGGCCAAAAGTGCGCGACATCACCGGGGTGCCAAAGATGTTGCCGCTGGATGCCTACGGCTTGCCAGCCATGAGCATAGGCTTCATCATTGAACCGGAACAGGCAGTCGTGCTGCGGGGGCCGCGCCTGGCCGCCATCGTCAAGCAGTTCGTCAACGATGTGCTGTGGCCCGAACTGGATTTTTTGGTCGTCGACTTGCCGCCCGGCACCGGCGACGTGCAGCTGACTTTGGTACAGACCGTGCCGGTAACGGGCGTGGTGCTGGTGACCACCCCGCAGGAGGTAGCCCTGGCCGATGCGGTGAAGGCCATGAACATGTTTATGATGGAATCCATCAACGTGCCGATACTGGGCGTGGTGGAAAACATGGCCTGGTTCACGCCTGCCGAACTGCCTGAGAACAAATATTTCATATTCGGGGAAGGCGGAGGCAAAAAACTGGCCCGGGAAAGCAGGTCTGTGCTTTTGGGGCAAATCCCGATTGTACAAGGAATCCGCGAAGGCGGCGACACGGGCAAGCCGGCAATTTTGCAAAAAGACAACCCGATTGTTGCCGAGGCTTTTGAAACTGTGGCCAAAAACACGCTGCGGCAAATCGGGATATTGCAGGCATAGCCCCTATTCTTTTTTCTTGAAACGGTAAGAATACAGGTCCGGCTCGCCTTCGTAATACCCGTCGAGCGAGAGGGAGTTGTAAGCGTTTTGGATGGCTTCAATCGCCTCAGCCACCGTCGTGACGCGGTTGCCGTTGACACTGGAGATGATAAAGCCAGGCTGCATGTTGGTTTCATATACCACGCTGCCGCGACGCACACTGACGACAATAGAGCCCTGTATCCGCAATTTTCGCTTTTCCTCCCTGCTGAGGTCGCGCAGCGTGATGCCCAGTTCCATGTCCAGCTCGTCGCCCCGGAAACGGGCAATGCCGGTAGAGTTGTTGCCGTCTTTCAAAATGATCCGGTTGCGCGTTTTTTTCCCGTTGTGCCAATACTCCAGGGAGATCGATTCCCCGGGCCGGAAACGCCCCACATATTCTTGGAGCTCGGAGGTGCTGCGCACTTTGGAACCGTTGACGCTGATGATCACATCGCCAATTTCAAGCTTGGCATCTGCGGCCGCGCCACCAGTAGCAATGCGGTTTATCAAGGCGCCCTCGGCATTCGGAAGATTCAGCTCGCGGGCCGTCTCCGCATCGAGGTCCTGGATGCTCACCCCCAGGAACGCCCGCTGTACCACGCCGAATTCGCGCAGGTCGCGGATGATCTTTTGCACCAGATTGGAAGGCACCGCAAACGAGTACCCCTCATAACTACCTGATTCTGTTATAATTGCCGTGTTTACGCCAATCAATTCGCCCGCAGTGTTCACCAAGGCGCCACCACTGTTGCCCGGGTTTACGGCAGCATCGGTCTGTATGAAGGATTCTATGCTGGCGCCACCGCCGAGAATGTTGATGTTACGTCCTTTGGCGCTGACAATGCCGGCCGTCACGGTGCTTTCCAAATTGAAGGGGTTGCCGACCGCGAGCACCCACTCCCCTACCCGAACGGAGTCGCTGTTTCCAAATACGACGAAGGGCAGGTTTTCCTCGTCGATCTTGAGCAAGGCAATGTCGGTTGACGCGTCTGAGCCGATAATCCGGGCCTTGTATTCACGCTTGTCCGACATGGTCACCTTGATGTCGGTACTGCGGTCCACTACGTGGTGGTTGGTCACCAGGTAGCCGTCGGGGCTAAGGATCACGCCCGAGCCGGAGGAGCCCGTGAGAGAGCCGCCGCTGAAGAGGCCGCCGCCCGTTTCCAGTAAAGCCCGGATGTTTACCACAGCAGGTGTGGCAATTTCTGCGGCATCGATAAAATTGGTGGGCGAGGCAGAATAAAAACTGCCGGTAGCGCGGGAGTTGAAAAGCTTGTCCACCAGAGCCGTGTAACGGGTTTCCCCGCCATCATCTGCCCACACAACCTTGCTTGGGCGCACAAAATAGCTGTAAATAATAACGGAGAGCAGGGAGCTCGCCAAACAGAGGCCGAAAAACAAAAAGTATTTTCTCATAGTTGCATTCAAAACTAAACTGAGAACGACGCAGCATTGTTCTTTATTCTCACAAAGACTGCAATGGAATACCGTAGGTTGTATCGATTTGCAAAAACCAAGCCGAAGTGGGGCGCAGCTTCCTGGCGCTTATGCCTTACTTTTGCCGCACAAATTTGCGACAACATGAAATTTTGGAAATACCAGGGCGCCGGCAACGACTTCGTGCTGCTCGACCAGCGCCAGGAACAGCGGATTGGGCGCAGCGAGAGGGCGTATATCGAAAAGCTTTGCGACCGCAGGTTCGGCATCGGCGCCGATGGGCTGATCCTGTTGCAATACCTCGACGGCTACGATTTTGAAATGGTGTATTTCAACTCCGACGGCCGCGAAAGCAGTATGTGCGGCAACGGCGGGCGCTGTATCGCCGCTTTTGCCAGGGATTTGGGCATCATTGGCGATTCATGCCGCTTTTGGGCTATTGACGGCGAACATGAGGCCAAAGTATCGCCGACAACTGTTCCGGGAGAAGCTTGGGTTGAACTTAAAATGGCAGATGTTCAAAAGGTAAAAGTGCAAGGCAATGCCTATGTCCTTAATACAGGCTCTCCCCATTATGTGCGGTTCGAGGAGCAGGTAGAAAACCTCGACATGATGGCAGAAGGCAGGGCTGTACGCTATTCCGAAGCTTTTAAACAGGACGGGATCAACGTGAACATTGTTTGCGACAACCCGGCCAAAACGCGCGAGAACGGCCTCTTGATCAGGACATACGAGCGCGGGGTGGAAGCAGAGACGTTTGCCTGCGGAACCGGGGTGACCGCGGCGGCCATCGCTGCCTATTTTAAGAAAAAGTTTTCTCCCGGTGCGCATGAGATACCCGTGGAGGCAATAGGCGGGTCGCTTGCCGTGCGTTTCAAGGCGCAGGCTGACGGCTCGTTCACCGATATCTGGCTTTGCGGGCCGGCAGCTTTTGTCTTTGAAGGAACGGTCAGTTTTGGCAGCGCAGGGTGATGGGCCCGGCCTTTATCTCGTTGCTCATATTCCCTGCCCGGTCGCGGATCTTGATGAAATAGTGGAGGGTGTCAAATAGCAAGGAGTCGGGCACAGTCTCACATGCCAGTTTTATTCCTTGATGGATGAAGATGCAACAACTTGTGGGGACGATGATGGATATCTCGCCAGAAATGCCGTTGCTGGCGCCCTGTGGCTCCACATAAGGCAGTTGATACTCAAATTTGGAAAAGGAATCGCGGTCGTCGCGCACGAAGACGCTGGGGGTCGAAACATTGTTCGGGAAGCCAAGGTCGCCGTCGCCATCGGTGTAGGAAAACATGATGCTGAGGCTGTCACCCTTGGCTTTGCCCTGCTGGAGCACGTTTTTTGAAAGGCCGATAAATTCAATGACCGGCTCCTTTGGGTAGTCTGGAGGCTTAATACAGAATTGAGTACCCAGCAAAGCCAATATCAAGAGCAGCAGTGTCGGTGTGATAAATTTTTTCATATAGTACCTGTATTGTCCTTCAAAAGTACGGGAGAATAGAACAAACGCCAAAAAACGGCAGAACATCAACCATGCAAACTTTGCAACGCGCAAAAATATTGCCCCTGTTGGCCGATTTGGACGAATCGGACTTCGATGCGGTGGCGATGCAGGTCTTTCAATACCAGAAAGAGCATAACGCGCTGTATGCCAAATACATAAACCTGCTAGGCGAAACCCGGGAGCATCCTTTCCTACCCATCTCTTTTTTCAAGGGCCATAAAGTGACAAGCGGCACCTGGGAACCAGAAACTGTTTTCAAAAGCAGCGGCACCACGGGGCAGATACCTTCCCAGCATTTCGTAAGGTCCAAAAAATTGTACCTCGACAATGCGCGGCGCGGCTTTGCGTCAGCCTACGGCGACCCTTCTGAATGGTGCTTTCTGGCCCTGCTGCCCAATTACCTGGAGCGCGGCAACTCCTCGCTCGTGGCGATGGCCGACCATTTCATCCAGTTGTCGCCATTTCCGGAAAGCGGCTTTTTTTTGCACGATTTTGAAAAATTGCGCGATTGCATACTTAGCTGCCATTCAAAAGGGCACAAGACCATTTTGCTCGGCGTGAGCTTTGCCCTGCTCGACTTTGCCGAACGGTTCCCGATGGACTTGTCGGGCATCACGGTCATGGAAACCGGCGGCATGAAGGGGAAGCGCCGGGAGATGACCCGCGACGAGCTGCACCAAAGCCTGCAACAAGCCTTCAACGTTGATTTGATTCATTCTGAATACGGCATGACCGAACTCTTCTCCCAGGCTTACGCCAATGGAGGCAGTATCTTCGCGCCAAGCCCCAGCATGAAAGTGGTGGCTACCGAAGTCACCGACCCGTTCTGCGCGGTAGCGCCCGGGCGCACAGGCGTGCTCAACATCATCGACCTGGCAAACCTCGACACACTCAGTTTTATCCAGACAGAAGATTTGGGCCGCGTGTATGAAGATGGCCGCTTCGAAGTGCTCGGGAGGCTGGATGCGGCGGAGATGCGGGGTTGTAACCTAATGATTTAAAAAAAAAATGTCACTACTCATCAGAAACATCGGCACCCTTGTGCAAGCAGAAACCCGCCGCCGCAGCATCGTCAAAGGCGCTGACATGGCTGAGCTCCCCTGCCTGAACAATGCCTACCTGTTGGCTGAAAACGGCCGCGTTGCCGCTTTTGGCCCCATGGCCGAATGCCCAGACAGGGCGGATTCCGTATTGGACGCCACGGGCCGCATGGTTTTCCCAAGCTGGTGCGATTCGCACACGCATATTGTGTTTGCGGCCACCAGGGAGGAAGAGTTTGTGTCCCGTTTGAAAGGCCATACCTACGAGGAAATCGCCCAGGCCGGCGGCGGCATCTTGAATTCCGCGAAAAAATTGCAGGTGATGTCGGAAGATGCGCTGTTTGCGGGCGCATGGGAGCGCTTGCAAGAAGTGATCGGATATGGCACCGGCGCCATAGAGGTGAAAAGCGGGTACGGCCTGACCTTAGAAAGCGAGCTGAAAATGTTGCGCGTGGTGCGGCGGCTGAAGGAGAAAAGCCCGATCCCGGTAAAAGCGACCTTTTTGGGCGCCCATGCGGTGCCGACGGAATACAAAGACCGGAGGCAAGATTATATTGATTTGATTGTCAATGAAATGCTGCCTCAGGTGGCGGGCGAAGGCCTGGCTGACTATTGCGATGTTTTTTGCGACAAGGGGTTTTTCACGCCTGAAGAGACGGATCAGATTTTGAAGGCTGGTTGGAAATACGGCCTGAAGCCCAAGATACATGCCAACGAGCTGGGCATCACGGGCGGGGTGCAGGTAGGCGTTGCAAACCGCGCCGTTTCCGTCGATCACCTGGAGCATACCGGCGCTGCGGAGATTGAGGCGCTCAAAAACAGCGATACCATCCCGACGTTGTTGCCATCCTGCTCGTTTTTCCTAGGCATACCTTTTGCAGCCGCCCGCGACATGATAGCGGCAGGGTTGCCCGTCACCTTGGCTACCGATTACAACCCAGGCTCCTCACCCTCCGGGAACATGCCCTTCGTTGTGGCCCTTGCCTGCATCAAAATGAAGCTCTTGCCAGCGGAAGCCATCAACGCCGCGACGCTCAACGGCGCCAGGGCGATGGAGCTGGAGGCAGAAGTAGGGACAATTGCTGTCGGGAAAATGGCAAATTTCTTTATTTCCAAACCGATGATGTCGCTTGCATTGCTTCCATACAGCTTTGGCAGCAACCTTGTGGAAACGGTGGTGTTGAACGGGAGGGTGGTAGCGAACTGAGGTTTTCCGGCAATAAAGCTCGTTGACAATTCGTTCAGGCGCGTCCTTTGTTGGCCGCCCGGCTTGTTAATGTGCAATATTTGTGCCACTGGAAACATCCCAACAACGCTGTTATTTCCTAATTTTGCGGCCATTGTGCCGTAAAACCGGCGCAATATGTTAAATATGCCTTTTAGGGGCAACAGACAAAACTTGAACTGTATCTGATGCTTAAACGAGAAATTTCTCGCTATCACAATTTTCCACAACCATTGTTAAATTTTCACACACTGATGCAAAGACTTCTAATCCCGCTCTTCGTATGTGCAGCACTTGGCATTCCTTCTGTCATGCATGCCCAAAATCCGCAAAGCGTGTCAGTACCACCGGGTCCCGTAAAATACCCGGCACACCCGGTTCAGGCTTCGCCTGACAATGTGTGCAACTTTGCCGGAACCTATACCCAAATCCAATTTATCGGCAACAGCAACGACACCGACTTGCCACAGATTTTCCTGTGCCGGGGCGACTCTTTCCTTATCCGGCACAACGGCGATGCCATTTTGACGGGCGACCCGCAGCCAAGCACAACTCCGGGCATCGCCTACGCCTTTTACACTTGCCCGCCAACCGTTATTGGCGACAACCTGCAAGCCATCGCTTCAAACCCCGGCCCTGGCGACCCCTGTGTATTGAAGGTGCCACCTGCTGCAAACGGCCTGTACATAACACCGGGCGTGCCCAACGGCGGCGACACCTGGTTTTTCAACAGCGGCACCCTGAACGCCACGTTCGGCTTGGGACAGCCGTTGTCGCTCTTCTATGCCCCCATCACGGTTGACGAGATCATCCCGCCGGCTGGCTATGAATCGGCAGTAGTGGGTTCGCCGCCCGGCCCTTGTGTCAATGTGAACACCAACGCCGCTTTTGAAGTGATTTACCTCAACCCGATCACAGGCGAAGGCCTCAGCAACAACTTTGGCAATGATTGTATCGGAAAATTCACCATTCGCGGCGGCTATCCCGAATACAACAACATGGCGCTCTATGACATTGATATTTTTCTGACGAGCAACCCATCGGTAAAGGCTGTTATCCATACCCAAAAATCGCAGATGTTCCATTTGGCGCCGATCATCTTTTCAGTGCCGCAGCCTGGAAACTATACCATTACCGCAATTGATGGCAAAGCTTGCCCTGCCAGCTTTACCATAGACATGAATGTTTGCGATCCGAGCGACAACATCACCCTGAGCTTCCCAGACACCATTGCCCCGCCGGCCACCAGCAATTTCTGCGTGCCGCTCACGGTCGAAAACTTTGATATCGTTTCGGGATCTTTTTCCATCAATTGGGATCCTGCTGTACTGCAATATTCGGGCGTCACCAACCTGAACCCGGTATTGGACCCCTTCACCTCTTCTACCTTAAATCCTGCCAATGCTGCCAATGGCCAAATTGGTTTGGTTTTATACGACCAGACAACGATCGGAAACGTGCTGAGCATCCCCAATGGCGAGACTTTGTTTGAAGTGTGCTTCGATGTGGTCGGGGTGCTGGGACAATGTTCGGGCCTCACCATCAGCAACAACCCGACTGCCGTGGCCTTTGAAGGCGACATGGGCCAAAACCTCGCCCTCACGGTTGACACAGGAAGCGTTTGTGTGCAATACCTGCCACTTGGTGTCCAGGTAGCCATATTTGACTCTACCTGTTTGGGCACTGGCTCCATGATGGTTACGGCAACCGGGGGCGCCAGCCCTTACAGTGTAATTGTGGAAGAGGTCGGCGGCCCTACCTATTCCGGCAATATTTCCGGCAGTGGCAGTTTCTACACCATCAACGGCACGATTGGTGCTTTCGACAATTTGCCCAGGACTTATTATGTCTGTGTAACCGACAGCAATGGCTTGGGCACTGAAGTTTGCGACACCATTGAAGTATTGATACCCACGCTTGGCGCGCAGATATCCTTTGTGAAGGAACCCAGTTGCAATGGCTATAAAGATGGCATCGTGAATGCTGTGGTGCTGATCGGGGGCGTTCCTGTGGCTAACCCTGGCCCGAACTTTACCTTCCAGTGGTCAACCACACCGCCGCTCATGTTCCCAACTTTGGGTTATCAGGACGGAACCGTCAACAACGATGTCCATGCGGGCAACTATACCTTGGTCGTTACCGATAATGCCCGTATGTGTTCAGCCACGGCTCTTGGCTCTCTCGGGCAACCGACAGTCATCAGCCGGGACGTGGTCACGACCACCCCGGCAAGTTGCAGCGGTGTTTCCAATGGCTCTATCAATTATCTGGCTAAAGGCGGCACTCCATTTGCAGGAGGCCAATACCAGTTTGTCTGGACTGATGCCCAAAACAACATGATTGGCTCCCCCGGCCAGAACAACCCCATCATTGTCAACAGTTTGCCTGCGGGCCTTTACCGGGTGACGATCACCGATGCCAATGGCTGTACCAAGCGAGACAGTGTCACGATTGCCGATCAACGGGTAGTGAACTTGAACCCAGGTATGACCAGCAGCGTCACCTGCTTTGGGCTCAGCACCGGTACTGCGGTGGTTTCCGTGTCAGAATCTGCGCCATCCGGCCATGCCTATAATTTTACCTGGTCGCCAACGCCGGCTTGTATGCCTGCCGGTACCAGCCTTTCCTCTGGCTACGCCTGCCTGCCAGCAGGGAACTATTTTATAACGGCCATTGACCCAGTTGACGGTTGCAAAGACACCCTCACGATCACAATTGTACAGCCCGCCAAACTTGTCCTCGACACCCTTGGCATCCAACCGCCCAACTGTGTGCCGCCCAACAGCGGCGGCATCTCCGTGGTCGCACAAGGCGGCACCGGAGGCCCTGGCTATACCTACAATTGGAGCAACGGCGCTACGGGCGCCAGCCTAAACGGCCTGGCGGCAGGACCATACAATGTGACCGTCACGGACATGAAAGGCTGTAAAGATTCCTTGATGTTCGTGCTGCCTGCACCGATGGCGCCAAATCTCGTGGTGGATTCCATCCCGGTGAAATGCGGCAGCGACGGCTCGCTCATCGCCAACCCGCCAAACGCCACAGCCTACAAATGGACTGCCGTGCCCAGCACCGGCACCATTGGCATCACCAACCAGATCGACAACCTACAAGGCGGCACCTATGCTGTCACCATCACCGACCAGATGGGCTGCACTGCGGTGGACACCGTGGCATTGGCCGGCGTAACGCCCATGTCCTTTGCCGACACGTCTGTCGTAGAACCAAAATGTTTCGGTTTTAAAGATGGTATCCTTGGTGTGCTGGTTCAAGATGGCAAGCCGCCTTACACCAATTACGCTTGGACCCCACAACCAGCGCCATCCGGCCCCACCATTTTCGCCATCGGCGCCGGTGTTTACAGCGTTACAGTGACCGACAATGTGGGCTGTACCTTGACGGGTTCCTTTACGGTAGGCCAACCGCCACGGGTGGTAAACACGCTTTCTGGCATCAACAACGTGTCCTGTTTCGGGGTATGTGACGGCACCGCTCAAGTGGCGACTGCTTACGCCACCACGCCAAACCCGACTCCCGGCAACTTCACGTACATCTGGAGCGATGGCACCAACTCGTCGGCCATGCGCACCGACCTCTGCGCCGGCACCTATATCGTGACGAGCGCCGACAACAACAACTGCGGCGACACGGATACCATCACTATTGGGACGCCCCCCCGTATTGGCGCCACAAATACAAGTGTGCCGGCAACCTGCTTTGGCCAGGCAACAGGCTCGGCCACCATCATGGGCACGGGCGGCAACGGCGGGCCATATACTTACCTTTGGAGCGACCCGAACAACACCATGGGCAACACGGCCAACAACCTGGCCGCAGGGCAGTATGTGGTCACCGTTACGGATGCCAACGGCTGCACAGAAGTGATCGATTCAATTTTTGTGACACAGCCTGGTGAAATCATCGTGACCCAAGACCTGATTCAATCGGACGATCCGAATTGCTTTGGAAATTCTGATGGCCTTATCGTGGTGACCGTTTCTGGCGGGAACACCGGCCAACTGCAATACGAATGGTCGGATGACATGGGCGTGATCGGAAACACACCGGGAGAGTTGGATGGCTTGCCTGCCGGTTTCTATTCGGTCGTTGTTACGGATGCACAAGGGTGCACCGGCAGCTTGTCCGACATTATGCTGCAAGACCCTCCGCCGGTATTGGGTGAATATGATACCCCTGAAGCGCTGGTCTGCCATGGCGACGTGACCACCTTGAAGATCAATTCTATCTCCGGCGGTTCGGGCGGCCCTTACCAGTTCAGCCTCGATTTTGGCGCCTTGCTGGATGTCAATTTCCCTGTTACACTCTCCGGAGGCGAGCACTACATCACTTATTTTGACGTAAAGGGCTGTTTCTATACCGATACCATTAACGTGCCTGAACCGGCGCCCATAGAAGTGTCGTTCAACCCAATGGTAAAGGAAATCGAACTGGGCGATACCTCTTATCAATTGAAGCCGCTCATCACGGGCGCTGCTGTTGCGTCCTTCACCTGGACGCCGGCTGATCTGTTGGTTACGGCAAACGACCTGAACCCTTACGTGCGCACATTTGAGTCCCAATTGTACACATTGGTCGTGTTTGACGATAAAGGCTGTTCGGGAACAGGTTCTGTTCAGATCAATGTTGACCCGAACCGCAACGTTTACGTGCCAAACATCTTCAAGCCAGGGGTCGGGGGACTGAACGACCACTTCAACGTCTACCTGGGCTTAGGCATCGAGATCGTGAACTATATGCGGGTATATGATCGCTGGGGAGAATTGATGTACTCCCGGGAGCGCTTCTTGCCGCAGAACGACAACTTTGCGGACGGTTGGGACGGCAAGTACCGGGGCGATTATGTGAACCCTGGCGTGTTTGTCTATGTAATCGAAGTCAAGTTCCTCGACGGCAGGGTGCTGCTGTACCGGGGAGATGTGACGGTGTACCGGTAGGGATGATACTTTATTTTGGCTAAAATAGAAGCGCCATCCTTGTGCAATATTAGGATGGCGCTTTTTTTATTGACGATTGCAGATTATACTCTGATTAAAGTGATTTCTCTGATTTGGGTGATTAAAAACATCTGATTTTCAAATGATTATGCGATCACGATTTTCACAACCACTTTGCGTTGACTATACATGATTGACGATTGTTAAAGTTGGCGTTACCCTGCATCCGTCAATCAAATATATACTATGATTCGCCTGATTTTTGTGATTCATTGTGATTGATTCAACTGATCTTCAATTGATTACAAAGATCGGCATGCACAAAACCAAGCGGCGTGAGGTATCCAATATTACCGCATCTTAGGCTGCCGCCGTTTCCCGCCTGGCCGGAAGCCCTTGCCGCCCATCATCGCCATCATGGATGGGTTCATGGCTTGGCCGGCTTGTTTCATCTGCTTGTCCACTTCCTTGATCTGTTCTTTGAGCATTGGCTCTGTCACGTTCAGTTTTTTTGCTTCCGCCAAATGGTTCTGAGCGGCTTTGAGGTTGTTTTTCCCGGCGGCGATCATTACCATCTGCAGCCAGGCGGCTGCCCGCTCGTTGTCGGAGGGCAAGCCGGCATCGAGTGATTTCCGTATCCAGTTTTCAGCCGTACCGAAATCCCTTTTTTGCATGTAGATGGCGCCCATTGTCATATAATACACCCCTTTGTAGCCGACCAGCAAGAGCTTGGGGCTGAGGGTCAGGTTCAGGCGAGCCTCGGCTTCCTCAAGCCTTTGCTGGCTAAGCAGTTGGTTGGTTGACATGATGGTGCCCAGCATCAGATAGCCTGCGAGCAAAATAAGGCCCACCAGCAAGAAAGGGAAGCCGTACCAGAAACCAAAAGCTGCCCACAGCGCGATGCCGCCCACTATGCCGCCCACAATAAGTGCCAAACGAAGATAGATGTTGATTGTAAACATGGAATTGCGTTGAAAATTTGAGCCGCAAAGGTATCACAGTTTTTTGAACACCTGCACCAGTTTGGGCGTGGCTACCGGGCTATACTTCAAGAATTCCTTGTTGCAGTCCACCACAATGTAGCATTGGGTGCCTGTTGGGCCTTTTTCCATGAAACACCAGCCGTCTATCAGCTCCGTGCTGTCGATACGACAAACCGTTGTTTCGCAATTGGCGTCAACCTGGATGTCAGATTCAGCGCTCAGGACACCTTGTTTGAACCGGCGCAATTTGGTGTCGGCAAATTCGAGGGTCAACGAGGCATCGTCTTGGTTTTCCCATCGGCCTTCCAGGGTTTTCAGCAAATCAGCGCCATCAGGGCCGGTTGATTTGGAAAGCTCCGACTTGGTTCCTGGTTGTTGGTCTTTGCTTGGGTTAGTGTTTGTACAGGCAACAATAAAAGTTGATACGGCCAAAAGGGTCAGCAGTTTGTGCATAGTATTTTGGTTTAAATTACAAATATCCGTCAATTCAACGGCGAACCTCAATCCCATAACCGGCGCCGGGCGCCATTTCCAGTGCAATTTGTGTGCCGTTTGGCAATGGGATCAATTGAACCTCAAAATCGATATAGCGGTTGTTGTTGTACCGAAACGTGGCCCCGTCGGCCCCAATGCTGAAATTGGCCCTGTTTGACAGGCATTCCGGGAAATTGTCACTGGTATAAATATCTACAGCATTGCCGTTTTTTTTCAAAATAAATGCTGCGGTAAACTTTCCGTATTCCACAAATACCTTTGTGGGGCCATCGCCGAGGGCGAACAACCTGCGGTTGAAGTTTGCGGGGTCGGCGTTGACAACCGCGGCTTCAGTAAAAGGCACCCGGCACCAACTATTGGCGGGGTCGTTGCCCATTGTTGGCGCCTGCTTGCTGAAGGCAAAATTTGAGCCTATGGCGGCGTTTTTTTCAGGCTGGCCAGTTGCCGGCTGCCCTGTGTTTTCGGCACACCCAAATGCCCAGGCAGCCAGCAAGGCCAACATCCATTGATTGATCTTCATATCTTATAATCGAGTCTGAGGGTATAGTTCCTGGGGGCATCCAGCAACGCTGGGCGGATGGAGTATTCCGCGTTGAACAGGTTGCCTACCAAAGCGCTCACTTTCAAGCTTTTGGTAACAGAATAGGAACTCCGAAGGTCAACGATGGTCGAGCCGTTTTTATGCTCGTCCCTAAATTTCCGCACTGCGACAAATTCCTCTGGGGCCAGGGCGTCGGGCAGCGTGATGCCTTTGATTTTCGCCACAAACAGCTCGTCGATGGCCTGCATGAAGCTGTAATACTGCACGGAAAGCCCCAGGCTGAAACGTTTTATGCTGTATTCTGCGTCGAATTTCAAGGTCTGGTTGAAGCGGTATTTCAGCACGTTGTTGGTATCGGAAGAGCCGTAGTTCAAATCGGGGTTGTTTTTGTCGAACACCTTGTAGCGCGGGGTAATGCTGGTAAAGCCGGCCAAAACCGCCAGGTTGCCGCCTGCGAAATCGCCTTGGCCTGCCACGGAGATTTCATAGCCCGTCACCCGGGTATCGCCCGAATTTTCGGAGCGGAAGCGGGCCCTGCTTTGGAAGCCGTTGGGCCCAAAGCTGAGGAGCAAGGTGTCGAGCACGAATTCCATCATGTCCTGGTATTCGGAAACAAACCCCGTCAGGTCGGCATAGCCCTGCCAGTCGCCCAGCTTGAAGCCTTGTTTTAGGCCAAGCTCTGCCGTCCAGCCTGTTTCTGACACCAGCGCCGGATTCGGCACCACATTGTTGCCTACGCCGAAATTGGTGCTGACAAATTTCTCGGCAATAGTCGGGTAACGGTATCCCTGGCCCCAGGAAGCCCGAAAATAGGTAGCTGCCCCGGCCCGGAAGTTGGCGCCCAGGCGCAGCACGGGCTTGCCCTCCACCACCTCGCCGTTGGGGATGATGCCGTATTCGTTGGTGGTGCGGTCAATATAGATTGTGTCGGGGCTTTTCTGGTTGTTATGCTCGTAGCGGAAACCGGCGGAAAGGTTCAGCCGGTCGAAAGCCTTGTAGTCTAATTGCAGGTAGGCCGCCAAGTTCTGGGAGGTGAACCGCGCATTGCTATATACTTCGGCATCCACGGTGTTGTAGGTGCCCACCAAGCCGGCGGTGGTCACCAGGCCGATGCGCTCCATGTTCCGCTGAAACTGGTATTCGCCATAAAACAGGCGGCTGTCGTTGCTCTGGTTGCCGGAGTTGTTGTTGTGGATGTAGAAATAGCGGCTTAGGATTTTGTGGCGGTTGCCGCTTTTGTCAAAATATTGCAGCGTCGGGTCGATGGTGAAGCGCAGGCGTCCTTTGGTGTAGGATGTGGAGCCTTCGCCCGATTGGTAGGCCAAAGTGGAGTCGTTGCCCCAGATGAAGAAGCTGCCGCTGCGGCCAAAGTTGAAGTTGGTGTTCAGCCCCAGGGTGAGCCTGTCGTTCACGCGGTAGCGGAAATTGGGCGTGACGCGGCCGTAACGGCTGTATGTGTCGCGGTTATAGCTGTCGCGGTACAGGCTGTAGGCGCCCAGTACCACGTCGAGCTTGTTGTATTTCCTGCGGTGGCAGAAGCTGAAGCCGGTTTCCACAGGCAGCAGCAGGGTGGACGTGTCGTTGCCCCACCATTTTTTGGCGGGGTCTTTGGGCGCCCCCCAGACTTTGCCAAAAGTAGAGAAATTTGTCTCCGGCTTGTCTTTGGCAAATCCCGTGCGGATGTTGATGATCCCGTTCATGGCGGAGGAGCCATATAGGGCCGATGCAGCGCCTTTCAACACCTCCAGCTGGGTCAAATTCTCCACGGGGAAATCATCCCAGTTGGGCAATCCTGCATCTGGCTGTAGGGCAGGCATATCGTCCACCAAAACCAGTACCCTGGTGCCGGCGCCGTAGGAGAAGCCCGCCCCGCCCCGAATGCTGGCTTGCCCATCCACGATGTTCAAGCCCGGCACTTTCACCAGCACTTCGTCAACCGAGGTCGAATTGGTGCTTTCGACAAGCCTGGGCTTCAAGACATCGAGGGATACGGTGACCTCACCGAGCGGCTTTTCAAATTTGCCGGCTGTCACAGTAGCAGTTTGCAACAGGTTGCTGCCGTCGTTGAGCTTGATGTCGATGGTGCGGGTTTCGCCGGCAGCCAGCGTGATGCTCTGGCTGTACACGTCGTAGCCGACCAGCGCGCAGCTCATGGTGTATTTTCCGGGCTCAATGCTGATCTTGTAGTTGCCGTCCATATCGGTGGCCGCGCCGCGCTCGCCAATCTTGACAGTCACGCCGATCAGCATTTCCCCGTTGGCGCCATCCGTGATTTTGCCTTGCACGGTGGCGTTCTGGCTTTTCAGGGTAAAAAATGATAGAATACAGAGGAGGGTAAAGGCAATTCTCATGGCAAGTTTTCAGATTTAGGATGGAAAATTAGGTGCTTGGGGGCGGGGTAAAAGTAAAAAAAATGTGTTCGTTAGGAACCAAAATTGGCTGCGGATTAAAAAGATGTTTCGGCATGGGTGGAAACGTGGGCGGCGATACGCCCCGTGACAAAAAGGTTTCTCACAACGACACGACGACACGACGATAATAACGCTTTGGCCAGCGGCCGGAACGAATGCCAAGCAATTGTAACCGTAGTGTCGTCGTGTCGTCGTGAGAAACTTTTTTATTTCACGCTGCCGCAACAATCCAGGAAACTTGATCAATACCTGGCCTTCCCCATACGCCTCAACCGATGCCAAACAGCCCGGAAAACAATCCAAAGATGCGCCAGAATTGTTGAGACCAGCCCGTAATGGGCCCGCATCACCGAAAAACGGTCTTTCAAGCTCTGCCGGTGCCGTTGCTTGGATATGCCGCCCATCAGGTAATTGGTGATGACGATGCCTGCGTTGATGTTTTCCTGGCTTTTTTTCAAGATGCGTATGCACCAATCATAATCGGCGCAAAGGTTCTGTTCTATGTATTCCGGGGCTATGCTGCGGCGTGGTATAAAGGATTGGTGTACTATCAGCATGCCGCATAGGAAATCGCGCCAGTGAAGTTGCTTGGGCAGTTTTCGGGTGCTCAGTGCGCTCATGGGGCCTGCCGGGTTCCGGGCGTCGTCCACGAGCATGGTTTCCCCATACAGCACACCCGTCTGGGGCGTGATGCGTGCGGCTAATTTTTCCAGGGTGTCGGGCGCGTACAGGTGGTCGCCGCCGTTGAGGAACTGCACGAAATCGCCTGTGGCCATGCGCAGGCCCTTGTTCATGGCATCGTACAAGCCCTTGTCTTTTTCAGAAATCCAGCGGAGATGGGGCATTTTTTGGGCATAAGCCTCAATGATGGATACCGTGCCGTCTTTCGAGCCGCCGTCCACCACGATGTACTCGATGTGCGGGTAGGTTTGGCGCAGCACGCTTTCCATGGTGCCCGGCAGAAGGGCTTCGCCGTTGTAAACGACAGTGATGATAGAAAAAGTGATGGGTGGGTTCGGTATAGGTGGCTTGTTCAATTGGATACTTTTTGTCTGATTATTTTCCAGGCCTAGTGATTTGCGAGATTTTCACGATGCATTGTATTGATTATCATGGATTTATCTCTTTATATTTTTGCAAAACACATTCCGTTGGGTATGTTTTCCAATTCGATGTCAAACGCATGAGGGCAGTTAGCTGCAAATATGGTTACTTTGCAACCATTCACCTGGTATTTACTATCGCTGAAATCGTGCTAGTGCCGCATCCCTCAGGTTCAGCCGGGAAGTTGGCCCTGCGACGAGTTTTAAAAATTGACAGGCAAAAAAAACGCAGCAAGTAACTTTTTACTTGCGCAACGACGGATCCAACGCATACGCCTTCTCAAACCACTCCCCGCTCTTCTCCGGTGTGCCCATGTCCCGGTATGCCGACCCGATGTAGAAATACAGGGTAGCGTTGTCGGGCGCATACTTTAGCCCCTCTTTCCATTGTTCGATGGCTTCCGGGAAATTTTTCTTCATTGCCAGCACGGCGCCCAGGTTGCGGCGGGCATCCACGAAGCGCGGGTCGTACTTGATGGACTCTTTGTACACTTCCTCGGCTTTGTCCAACTGGCCGCGCATGAAGTAGATATAGCCCATGTTGGAAAGCACGGGCGCGTTGTTGGGCCGGTGCTTGAGCGATACCTGATAGTCCTCGAAAGCCTTGTCGTACTGCCCCAGCCGGAAATAGGCGATGCCGCGCCCCCCGTAAGCGTCATGGTATTCCGGGTACAGCTTGATGCACTTGGTGTAACATTCCACTGCTCGTTCCAGCCCTGGCCTATCGGTCACGGTGCCAGTTTTTTCGTCCATCGCTACCCGCGCCACTTCCAGGGCGTTGTGGTAGTTGAGCTTGGCGCAGTTGGGCGAATTGGGCAGGTCGGCGGCGTACAGGGTGGCGCTGTTCTCCCAGGCCGGGTTGCGGGTGATGGTTTTCAGGCTGTACAAAGCGATAATTGTGCCGGCAATGCCCCATACCAGGCTGCCTTTTCCATTGGGGTTCCAGATGCTGCGCATGTCGTCAACCTTGAAGAACTTGCAGATAGCCCAGGCCAAAGCCAGCGCAAAACCGAAAGAAGGCATGTACTGCAAGCGCTCGCCGTAGGAAGTGCCGATGAGGAAGAGCACGTTGCTGAACAGCGAAAAGCAGATCAGGTAAAACAGGATGGCATACGACAGGATGTGTTTTTTGCCCATGTTCAGGAGTGCCCAAACGCCCATGCCCAGGTACACAAAAAAGCCCAGCAATGCGCGCCAATCGCTAAAGCCCACCGGCTCGTACTGCGGGTAGCCCATGTCGCACACCAGGGGGTGCGGGAATATCAGCACCCACAGGTATTTGCCGCACATCATAAAGGCGGAAGCCAGGCGCTCGGCAGAATTCTGCGCGCCGACCATAAAATTGTCGAGTATGGAGTATATCTCTTTTCCCGTCTGTGCGCTCAGCACGCTCTGGCGCACGAGCAGGAAGATGGCGGCTGGTATCACCATCAGTGCGGCCAAGCGCATTATCTGGCCCAAGGGCTTGTCAGTGAAATACCACATCGTGAGCGGGAACAGGAAAATAAACATGATGGCGCCCTCTTTGGAAAACATGGCCACGCCGTAGCTCAGCAATGCGGCCATGAGCCATTCTGTTTTGTTGTTTTCCAGGTGCCGCCACAGCGAATACATGGCCAGGGTGCCAAACAAAAAGGCCATGATCTCGTCGCGGCTTTTTATGTTGCACACCACTTCGGTATGGATGGGGTGGGCGATGTAGAACAAGACTGTCATGGCGACGAGCGCGGGGGCGTAGCTCGACAGGATGCGGCGCCAGGTGACCCACAAAACCCAAGCGGTAGCTGCATAGAGCGCCACGTTGAGGAAATGGGAGATAAAAGGCTTGTCGGGCGCTATCTGCCACTCGAAGGCGAACATGGCCAAGGCCAGCGGGCGGTACAGCGATCCGGGGCTGTTCCAGGTGCCGAATCGGTATTCGGTGCTGAAGATGATGCCGATGTTTTTCAAGCCGCCCTTCACCACCCAGTTGTCCTTGATGGAAGAATAATCGTCAAGGGTGTAGTAGTGGCCGAATGTGTTGACGTACAGCAAAAAGCCAAGCGCTGTGGCGATCAGGCCGACCCAAACGGCGGTTTTGTCGAGCTGCATGCCTCCTGCGTTAAAGGTGCTGCTGTTTGGCTTTTTCTTTTGCGGAGGAGGGGGCTGTTGCCGGGTTTGTTTCTTTTTTGACATCGTAAGGCCAGATTTTACGGGCAAACCTACGCGGTTTGATTGAAAAAACGCAATTATTCACCAGAGCACCCGCACCGTTTCGATTTTTCGGTCGCTGACCAGTTCCAGCACAAAGGATTTGTCGTTGATGCGCAGCCTTGCGCCCTGCTCCGGGATGGTTTGAGCATGGCTGACGATGTAGCCGGAAAGCGTATTGTAAGAACCGTACGGGATGTCGATTTCAGGGTATTTTTCGTTGATGTACTCCACATCCAAGCGGCCAGAGAAAAGGTATTCCCGCTCGCCGATTTTCGCTTCAATAAACTCCTCCTGGTCATGCTCGTCGTCGATTTTGCCGAACAACTGCTCCAGCACGTTCTCCAACGTCACGAGCCCTGCCACGCCGCCATATTCATCCACCACGCAGGCGATGTACGTTCGGTTCTTGATAAACTTGCTGAGCAGGTCGTTTACCTGGATGGATTCTGGCACGTAGGTAATGGGCATCACCATGCTGCGGATGTTGCGGGGGCGGGCAAACATCTGCTGCACGTGCACATAGCCCAGGGTATTGTCGATATCCCCATCGGTCACCAGTATCCGGGAGAGGCTGCTCTCCACGTAGAGCTGCCGCAGCTCTTCCACCGGCGCTTCTACGTCGATGTGCACGATCTCCGTGCGCGGCACCATGCAATCGTGGGCGCGTATCTGCTTAAGCTGCAGCGCATTTTCGAGCAGTTCCATTTCCAGTTCTTCTTCGCCCGGTACGCCGCTGGCATTTTGCTGCACCAGGTATTCGAGCAGAGCGGCATCTTCGTCTCCCGGCGAGCTTCGATATAGATTTTTGAAAACCAGGCTTTTAAACAAGAATAACAACATAAAAAAAAACAACACCGCAGCCATTGGCGCCACCCACCCGGCCCCGAACACAAAGCCCAGGAAAGGCAGCAATGCCAGGGCGCCGAACACCGACAGGGCTACCAAGAGCAAAGTCGCCACAAAGCTGTGGTTGCCCAGCCGCAACGCTGCCGACCAGTCGAAGCCTTTTTGTGTCGCTGTTTCTGCCATTATTTCAACTCGTTGATTTGTTCCACCTTGATGCGGCCTTTTGGCACCAAGATTTTCCAGTAAGAAAAATCTTGCTCCGCTTCCAGGCCAAAGCCATAGATCACCTCGCCTGGCTTTGTGACTTTCACAAATTTATCGGTGCGCACCTTGCCCGATTTCTCGTCCCAGATAAGCTCCTCAGTCTCGAGCTTTTCCTGTTTCACGGTGACGAACACCACGCTGTCGCGGGCCGTGATAAGGCCTTTTTCTTGTTGTCGGACCGCCTTTTTTGCCGTCAAGGTGCTCCTAACTGAAAGGTCTGCCTCCAAAAAATCCAACTTGATGCCCATGGGGAACTCCTGGCGGGGGTTCTCCCGGTCGTTGAAGTTGTGCAGCAGCGGCCCAGTTACCCGCACCCGCACGATGGCGCTGTCGGAGTACAAAATTTCCACCTCGGCGGCGACTTCCATGGCCACGTCGTCCTGTGTCACTACCTGCCGCGTTTCCAGATGCGGGTCTTCGCAAGCCGAAAAGAACAGCCCCAATAACAGCACTCCGCCCGCCAGGCAACCCGAAACCTGAAACCCGAAACCTGAAACCCATTTTTTCATGCCATCAACCGTTTTAAGCCATACCTGAACAGCAGCAAGAAGCCCACCACGATGATGAAAAGCCACTGAACCGACACATTGATCCAGGCAATCAAGTGCAGCCGGTCGAGGAAATACATCAGCACGATGATGGAGGCGATCATCAGGATGAGGTCGGAGAGCTTTCCGAAACCAGGTATTTGCTCGAAGGCCAAGTTCCGGCGTATGATGCTCAAGGTGGCGATCATGGAACCTATGGGCAACACCTGGGTTAGCAGGTTCACGTTGTAAATGCTGCCGCCGCGCTCGAAAAGGAACAGGTAAACAGCCAGTGCCGCCGCGAAAATCCCAGGGATGCACACAAAAAACACCATAATCGTATAAAGGTACTTCCAGGGGCTCAGATGGCCCTCGTCTTTGGCAATAAACCCTGCCAGCAAGGCTACCGTGGGCATCAATAGAAAGTACGCCACCACCATTTCGGGGTTGACGGAGAGGTAGTCGAAAAGTTCGCGTAGCGTCATGGATTCGTTGTTCGTTCTATATTACCCGCAAAAATAGCGCGCATGACGGAAAGAAAGTCCCAATATCTCGAATTCTGTGCGAGCGGCTACGTGCCGCTGCAGCTTCAACCATGGTGGCTCGACGCAGTTTGCCTGCCCGAGCACTGGGGGGTGGCGCTTGCAACAGATGGCAGCGGGGCGGTTGTCGGGGCGCTTCCCTGGTACAAAAATATGCGCTGGGGGATGCCTTTGCTGCAAATGCCGCCCCTGACATCCTACTCAGGCCCTTGGTTGCGCTACCCTGCCGATCCAAACTTCAAGCTGCAAAGCCGCTATGCCTTCGAGAAAAAAGTATGTTCCGAGCTGATCCGGCAATTGCCCAAATATGCATTTTTCCTGCAAAACTTTCGCCCGGAAATAGAAAATTGGCTGCCGTTTTACTGGGAAGGTTTTCGACAGAGCACGCGCTACACTTATGTATTCGAGGACACAAGCAAGCTCGCAGCGATAACGGCCGGCATGAAAAACACGCTGCGCAGCGATCTGAAAAAAGCCGGAGAATTGGTCGAATACCTGCAGGAAAACGATGCTGGGCCAACGGTTTTTCAGCTCAATGCCCAGTCTTTTCAACGGAAAAACCGCCCACAACCCTACCCTGCTGCGCCATTCCAAAGGCTGCACCAGGCCCTCGCCGATCGGGAACAAATGGCATACCTCGTCGCCCGCGACCGTATTTCGGGAGCGCCTCATGCCGGGCTGTACCTGGCTTTCGACGACAGGCAGGCCGGGGTGCTGATCACCGGCGTCGCGACGGAGCACAAAGCAAGCTGCGCCATCTCAGGCCTGTTTTTTGAGGCCATAAAATTTTGCGGCAACCGCGGCTTGAGCCTCGACTTTGAAGGCAGTATGGTACCCGGCATCGAGCATGCTTTCCGCTCTTTTGGGGCAAGGCAAAAGCCCTATTTTCAGGTATGGAAAGGGCGGAACAGGTTCATGGAAACGGCCTTTTTGTGGCGACGATAACTTCAACCTGCAGACTCCACAGAAATCAAACCATCGCCGAATCCGCCAAAACCGTAAGTTTGCCTTCAATATCCGCGATTATTATTCCCAGGAGAAAGTGGTTTTCGGAAACCCCAGGAGGTAAATCCTCAATAATCAATATGATCCATCCAGAAAATCTGGCAATCAATAGAATCCTGGTACAAATTACCCGACCATGCGCCTGAGCATTATCCAATCATCCCTGCACTGGGAAAACCCCGCCGCCAACCGGAATATGTTTTCCGAAAAAATGGCGCCCCTGCGCGGCGCCACCGACCTGATCGTGCTGCCGGAAATGTTCAGCACCGGTTTTTCCATGGCGGCATCCCGGCTCGCCGAGCCGATGGGCGGCCCCACCGCGCAATGGATGTTGGCCAGCGCCGCAGCACTCGGTGCAGCCATCGCAGGCAGTTTTATCTGCGTCGAAAACCAGCGATTTTACAACCGGCTGCTCGTGGCTTTCCCCGATGGGAAATATGCCTATTACGACAAAAAACACCTGTTCGGGATTGCCGGGGAGCATGAGCATTATGCGCCGGGCAACAAAAAGTTGGTGTTTGAATGGAAAGGCGTCCGGATTTGCCCGCTGGTTTGCTACGACCTTCGCTTCCCCGTATGGGCCAGGAACACCCCGGCACAACCCTACGACCTTTTGCTGTACGTAGCCAACTGGCCAAGCCGCCGCGGGCACCACTGGCGCAGCCTGCTGGTAGCCAGGGCCATTGAAAACCAGGCGTTTGTGGCTGGCGTGAACATTTTTGGCGCCGATGGGAACGGCCATGAATACAACGGCGACAGCGCGATATATGATTTTTCGGGGCAGCAGATCGTCCAGATTTCCGGGGAGGAAGGCGTGTTCAGCACCGAGATTTCTGTGGAACTCCTGCAACAATACCGCCAGCAATTGCCATTTCTTGCCGACGCCGACAGCTTCGAGCTGAAGCGCTGACCTGAAAAAAAATTATTTGAAAATTTTTGTTTTGCAAAACCCCTTTCTACCTTTGCTTCAAGCTTGCTTTGCTTTTAGTCCTTTCTTGTGGCCTCGTTCTAATCCTTTCTGCGTTCAATCGCCTGCTGCAAGCTGCTTCCCTCGACAAAACCTAAAACCAATCTTTCACCAACAGCGAACCCATTTTTGGGCGTGCCTTACCCCTGCTGCGAGCTGTAACAAAACGAACATGACCGAAACAATTCCTTCCTGTACAGGCTCAACCGAGCCTTCCTTACGACCCTTTCAGCCATTCCTATTCCTCTTCTGTATCGCCTTTGTCTCGTTTTCTTTCAAAACGATCAACAAAGCGCCCGCCGACCGGGCCAACGATGTCGAAATGATGCAATTCCGCGCCGACATCACGGGGTACGCCCAAAATTTCACAGGCCTTCGCTACCGCCATGCCGGTTATTCGCCAAAAACGGGCTTCGACTGCTCCGGCTTCACCAGCTATGTGTTGAGCGAGTTCAACATTGACGTGTCGAGAAGCTCCCGCGCACAGTCGGCACAAGGCAAAAAAACCGCTTTGAGCGACGTGCTTCCTGGCGACCTGGTCTTTTTTGGAAGCCCTGGCCGCATCCAGCACGTAGCCCTGGTGGTTGAGAACACGCCCGAAGGCATCTACTGTGTGCACAGCACTTGCAGCCGCGGCATTATCGTAGAAAACATTTCCACCTCGAAATACTGGAAACCTAAAATCCTATTCGCAAGAGACGTGATCACCGGATTGGAGATTTGAGCTCCGTCAAAACAGAACGATTAACCACAAAGCGCAGGGCCGTTCCAAGCATTGGGACGGCACTTTTTTTTGCGCTATTTCCTGAAACCTGGCGCGACCACCAGTTCCTTTGAACCTGGGGTATAGGAATAGAAGCCTTCCCCGCTCTTGGCGCCCAGCTTCCCCGCCGTCACCATGTTCACCAACAAAGGGCAAGGCGCATATTTCGGGTTGCCGAAGCCGTCGTGCAGTACCCGCAGGATAGACAGGCACACATCCAGCCCGATAAAATCGGCTAATTGCAGCGGCCCCATCGGGTGGGCCATGCCAAGCTTCATCACCGTGTCGATTTCCGTCACGCCGCTCACGCCCTCAAAAAGCGCATAGATCGCTTCGTTGATCATGGGCATCAGGATGCGGTTGGCCACGAAGCCGGGGTAGTCGTTCACTTCAACGGGTTCCTTGCCCAATTTTACAGAGAGTTCCATGACCTGTGCGCACACCGCGTCGGAGGTGGCGTAGCCGCGGATCACTTCCACCAGCTTCATCACCGGTACCGGGTTCATAAAGTGCATGCCGATCACTTTTTCGGGCCGCTTGGTCACGGCAGCTATCTGCGTGATGCTGATGCTGGAGGTATTGGTGGCCAAAATCGCGTCGGTGGGAGCATATTGGTCGATATCGCCAAAAATCTTGAGCTTGAGGGCCACGTTTTCCGTGGCGGCTTCCACTACCAGGTCGGCACTGGCCACGCCTTCCTTGAGGTCGGTCATGGGGTGCACCCGCCGCAGGGTGGCCGCTTTGTCGGCTTCCGTGATGCTGCCCTTGGCCACTTGTCGGTCGAGGTTCTTCGCAATGGTGGCCAACGCCTTGTCGAGCGCTGCGGAGGCTACGTCCACGAGGGTGACGTCGAAGCCGTTCTGGGCAAATACGTGCGCGATGCCATTGCCCATGGTGCCACCGCCGATAACTGTGATATTTTGCATTGAAAAAAGGTAGGTTCGGGTTTCGGGTTTCAGGTTGGGCTTCGAGGGGGGCGGGGCAAAAGTAGTGGGAAAAATGGGCTTTGAGGAAAGAGAAAGTGGTGTTGTGGGAATTTTGCCTACTTTTTCAGATTTTGGGAGGGTGCTCTCCCATAAAGAATAGGATGGCTTCTGTCTTTATGAATTTAATATTATTACACCCTTGGCACGAAAATGCAAGATTGTCAATGTCATCCGAGCCACCATTGAAACGCGGCATAATATGTTCGACTGAAAACTTGGTTGTGGAGAAGGCAGCAGGAGTTCGGCAATACTCACAAATATTTCCAGCCCTTACGGCGACAGCTGCTTTAATTTTGTTTGATATACTTTCAGCCATTATGCAGCGGCATGAGCCCAAGCTGTTCCATCAGTTTTTGAGGTGTAACCTGCCGTAAAGTGGCCAATTCTACGATGTAGCCAAGCCGCTCAACATTATGCTGCTCTACTACCCCAATCAGTTCAAGGAGCGAATTATATTCTGGCTTTGAAATAGTGCCTAATCGTCTTTTTTCACTTAACGTTTCATATAGCTCGGTCTTTTTAGATGGCAATTTGGTATATATCTTTTGAAGGAGCATGTTTTCTTGTTCAGATAATACTGGTGCAATGCGTTTCGCACGAAGCGATAACATCTCCTTGAAAAAAGACTCAAACTCCTTGTTGTCCAAGCGGGCAGCGCTGTCGAGCAAATCGGGAACTGATAGTTGTACGTCCATGATGTTGTGATTGAAATACAAAAATACAAAAATCAGCTGAGAAAAAATAAAGAATATTTCGACTTGATATGCCCAATATTTAACACCGACTCGATCCGAAACCTGAAACCCAAACCCTACCCCCTCCACCCCACCATCGCCGCCGGCGTAATCCCCAATACCGGGTGCCACTCCGAGCCGACATCGACCGACACACCGTTTTTCAGCCGAAGCCCAAGCCCGAAGGCCATGCGCGCCACTTTGCCCGTGCGGGTGCCCGCGCGTATCGCGACCATGGGCGAGGGTCGGTATTCTATGCCCGCCTTCACCTGGGCTGGCCGTTCGAGGTCTTTTTCCGTTTCTATGGCCAACAAAAACAGCTCGGAAGGTTTCCAGGTTGCGCCCACACGCACGACCGTGGGCAGTATATCGTCGCCGATCTGTTGCTGGAACGGGTTTTGCACCCTCCCGGCGATCCAGACCTTTGGCAATGCCTGCGCCAGTAAGCCCAGGCTGAAAGATGCGGCGGTATTGGACCCGTATTCCCGGGCATTGTTGTGCAGCACGTCTGCCGAGCCGCCGAGGTAGAATTTTTCGCCGAGCCGCCGGCCATAAGAAAGCTGGTACCGCTGCTCGCTGTACAGCTCAGTGCCGGAATGGAACACGCCAAGCCCCGCCCCGCCGGAACTCCCCAGGCCAACAATTCCCTGGATTTGCACCGTTTGCCAGTCGCCAAGGGAATAAGGCACGGCACTGCCCGCAAAAAGCCCGAACTTCTTTTTCAGGCCGAGCTGAGCCTCATTGGCAAGTCCGGCCGCATAATCGGGCATCGCCACCGTGGCCCCGCCCATGCCCATCGCCGCGGCATTGTCGAACGGGCGCATGAAGACTTGGGCGCTGCCTGAAAAGGCAAGGAGCAAGAGGCAAAAGGCAAGGGGCAAGTTGGCAAATGAGCAAATTGGCAAGGGGCAAATGGACAAGCTGGCAAGGGGCAAGGGACAACCTGTTCCTTGCCCTTTGCCCCTTGCAAATTTGCCAACTTGCCTATTTGCCTTTTGCAAACTTCCGAAAAAGGTGGATAGATAGCCCATATCGTGTCGATTTTGGCGCAAGTTAGCGGTCGAATCCGTTTTCCTGGGTTATTTTTTCATAGAACAGCCCCGCCTCGGTCATGCTGCGCTGCATGGTGTCGAGATCGACGCGGACGAGGCCGAAACGGTAGGTAGGGCCCAGGTGCCACTCAAAGTTGTCCCAGGTGCTCCAATGGATATAGCCTTGAAGCTGTATCCCATCGGCGATTGCCTGGTGGCAAACGCCCAGATAATCGCGGATGGCCTGGATGCGCAGCTGCTGGTCGTTGGTGCAGATGCCGTTTTCGGTGACGATGATGGGCTTGCCGAACCTCCGGTGAAAATAGCGCATCACCGCGCCGAAGCCTTCCGGCCGGTATCCCCACATCCGGTCGTGGGGTATCCCGCGCTTTTCAAGCTCTTTTTTTCGCGTGATGGCATCTATAGGGAACGGGTCGAACAGCATGTAGGCGTAGTAGCTGAGCCCCCAGAAATCACATTTCTGGAACGGGCGGGCTGCCCGGCCCATAAACCACCAGCGGACAAAAGAGGCGACAACTTTTCCCAAGAGATTTACCCCTTCAAAACAAGCTGTGTTCAGGGAAATGCCAATGGGGGCTGAGGATTTGTCGCGGATCATGCCGTAGGCGATGTCGTGGGCGCGGCCCATGTTGTCCAAAACGCAGTTTGCTGTAAAGTAGCGGTCTTTTTTGCGGGGCGGGAAATTGCCCAAAACATAGGCGTTCATGGCATACACGTTCGGCTCGTTGAACGTGTTCCAATAATGCGCGTATTCGCCAAAGTGCTTGAGGCACTGGCGCACAAAATCAAGGTACAGGGGGATGTTGTCCTCGTTGGCCCAGCCGCCGCGCTGCTCGAACCAGTTGGGGTGGGCGAAATGGTGCAGGACAAACATCAGCCCTACCCCATTTTCTTTCAGTTTTTGGAAAAACGCGCGGTATTCGTCCACCACGGAAAGGTCAAACTTGGCGTTCGGTTGGTGCTGCAATCGGCTCCAGTCAACGCCACAGCGGTAAATGCTGCCAAACCGGACAACCCAGCCCGCATCCTCCAGGCGCTGCCGCTCATGGTCGGTGGTGCGCTCAAAAATATGCCCATCAAGTGCTTTCAGTCCTTTCCAAGGGTGGTTGCCGGCTGTTTCAACTTGTGCCGCGGCGGTAGAGCTGCCCCAAAGGAAGTTGCTGGGAAAATTGAACCGATGGTCTGCGGTGCTGCTTGCCTTGCTCATGGCCGGTCAGAACTGATTAGTCCAAAGTTGCGTATGGCTCAACCGGGATGGCTTCCCGGTACGAGATTGCCCAAAGTCCACATCCCGTGATCACCCCGTTGATGAGGATTGTCAAGAAGCCCACATCGAGCCAGCTTTTGCAGGAAAGCTCAACCAACCAGGTCAAAAAGGGCGCTGCGATGCAGACAAAGGGGACAAACCGGTCTTGCAGCTTCAGGCTGGTGAACAGCCCGAACACAAACAAGCCCAACAAAGGGCCGTATGTATAGCCGGCGATCTTGAAAATCAGGTTTATCACCGCATCGTTGCTCAAGGCGTTGAGTATGAGGATGATGACCACAAATGCTAAGGAAAAGCCCAAATGCACTAAGGTGCGCTTTTTCCGCTGTGCCGCCTCAATCTTGTTGATATAGGCAACCCGGTCTTCCTCGTAGGCGAACTGGCCTTCTACGGGTTTCCCTTTTTCAAAATTCAGGAAATCGACGCAAAAGCTGGTGGTGAGCGCCGTCAGGGCCGAATCGCTGCTGGCGTAGGTACTGCCGATCAGGCCAAGGATAAAGAATATGCCGGCAGCGGTGCTGAGGTGGTTGAAGGCGATCTGCGGGTACAGCAAGTCGCTGCGCCCAGGCACTTCGATGCCTATAGAACCCGCATACAGGTACAACAGCGCCCCAAGCACCAGAAAAAGGAAATTGATGATGACTAAGTAGATGCAGAAAACGAACATGTTTTTCTGTGCCGAACGGATGTCCTTGCAGGCCAGGTTTTTCTGCATCAGGTCCTGGTCGAGGCCGGTCATAGTTATCGCCACCAGGGCGCCCCCGACGAACTGTTTGACAAAATGGTTGGGGTTGCCCAGGAAATTGTCGAAAAAGAATATCTGCCCGTAGCGCCCGCCCAGGACGTTGGGAACGATGTCGCCAACGCCAAGGTTCAAGGCTTTACCGATGGTGAACACCGTAAAAACCAATGCCATGAGGAAAAAGGTAGTCATAATGGTATCGGTCCAGATGATGGTTTTTAATCCCCCCTTGAAGGTATAGGAGTAGATCAAGGCCATCATCAGCAGCACGGTGAGCGGGAACGGAAGCCCCAATGGCTCAAAAACGAACATCTGCAGCACCGTGGCCGCCAGGAACATGCGCGCTGCGGAGCCCAGGGTGCGAGAGAGCAGGAAAAAAGCCGAGCCAGTTTTGTACGACCAATGGCCGAAGCGCTTTTCAAGGTAGCCGTAAATTGAGGTGAGGTTGAGGCGGTAGTACATCGGCATCAGCACGGTTGCGATGAACAAATAGCCCACCAAATAGCCCAACACCATCTGCATGTAGGAAAATGCCATGTTAAGCCCCGTGCCGCCCACTTTTCCCGGTACGCTGATAAAGGTGACCCCGCTGATGCTTGTGCCGATCATGGCGTAAGCGACCACCCACCAAGGCACTTTGCGGTTGGCGAGGAAAAAGCCCTCGTTGCCCACGTTGTGGCGACCCGTGTACCAGGCCACGCCGAGCAGCACCGCAAAATAAAGCAACAAGACAAGCAGGACGAGAGCAGGAGTAAGGTGCGCCATGAACAGATCAGCAAGATTGCCTGGGAATGGCCCAGGGATTAGAATAGCGGCAAATCTACACCAAATGAAAATGGTTTGTGTAAAATCGGCAAAAAACTGACATAATCCTGGCTTTTTCAAAAAAATGCAGCCGCCCTCACGCTAGAGGGCGGCTGCATCGCACTTCATTTTCTGGTGTTGTACAGGGGGGAGGCTGTATTTCGGTCAAATCGAATGCTGTTACACCAGTCACCGATCAACAAGCTACGGGCTCATGCGGACGGCTTTGGCCGTTGGACTGGAGGATTCTTTTGCGACGTTGACCTTCACTTCTTTTTCGGCATTGGCGTCAGAAGGCCCTGACATTTGGGAATAAAGCACAGCGCCCAGGGAAAGGTGCAGCCCCACAGCGAGGATGAAAGCGTAGGTGCGGGCGCGGCGTTCGTTGCGTTCGGTTACGTGATACATGGCAAAAAGTTTTAGTGGTTAATTGAAATTTTGGCACTTAATGAATAATCAGAACAAAACGTAAACGCAGGGGGCGAAAAAAAAAGTTTCTGGGGCGAGGTTAATATTTGTTAAAAAAATCATAAACTCCGAAAAGTCGGCTTTCATGTGAAAAAATGTTGCGCTTGGCAATGGTTAAGAAAAACTTCCATTTTTGGCCATTTGGGCAAAAGCGGCTTATTTTAATCTATACCGATGCCCCTTTTCACATGCTGGCGCAATTATCCAGGTGAATTATTGCAGCGGCCCTACCCTTTCTTCTTCTTATTGCACGGCGGGGTCATATCGTCTGCAATCCCGTTGCAGTCGTTGTCAAGGCCGTCGCACAGCTCCACCGCGCCGGGGTGAACCCTGGGGTTGTTGTCATCGCAGTCTTCGTAGCTTAAAAAGCCATCGGCATCTCGGTCTTGGTAGAAATAGGTTTTGGCGAGGTTGAAGGCTGCTTCGCCGGTCTGTTTTCCAATAATCCTTCCGGGAATATCGTCGCAGGGTGCCTGGATGCCTGCCCAGATGGCGGAAAGGCTCGCCTGGTCGGCGGCATCGCGGTAGGTAGCCCATTGGAGGGGAATGTCCATAACTGGGCTTTTTTCAAATCGAACGATCTGGCTGTCGGCCTGTAGCAGGTATTCCCCCATTCCGCCCGGGAAATAGGGGTCGCCAGTGAGCAAGTTCAGCGCTTCGGCCCCGGCGTGGGCAAAGGTGGCGTGGGAGGAAACAAAGCCGCCAAAAGGCGGGCTGACAAAACTTATTTGCTGGTAAGGAAACCAGTTTTCTCCCAAAACCCAGCCTATGCCGGCTGGCTGGGCTGGTGTGCTGCTCAAAGGCCGAGGGCCCTTCCATGTAAAAAATTTGACCTTGCCCAGATGCTCCCCGTCAGTCCCCGCCAGGGTGTCTCCTATTCCTATAAGCTCGATACAGCCTTGCCAAAGGGATATCCCGGCAGGATGGTAGGATGGCAACCCAGGGTCGCTGCTTTGTCCTTTTGATGCCATGTAGCGCAGGGCCGTTATTGGCCTGGGGCCATCGAACCTGCCTTTTAGTCCCCAGGCCGCAATGGCAGCATCGTGCATGGCAGCCCCCAGCACAAAACAAGCTTTTACCGCCCATTCCAGGTCGCCCATGACCTTGCCTTTGCCATTGAATTTTTTCACCAGCCCTGGCTGGTCGCTTACGTAGTTCAGGAGCGCAAGCCAATGCCCGGGCGGGGTCTGATCTTTCGGCCCCTCAGCCCAGTATCTCGAGGCTGCGCGCATGTATTCGCCGCGGGGTATCCATACCGGCTGGTAGGCAAACCCGGTATGGGGGTTCAGGGAGTGGCCGGCGCCTGGGTTTCTACCGCTTTGCGGGTCGTAGAAACGGTGCAGCTCGGCCAGGTCAGAAGGGTAGTTGTCCAGGTTGCCCATGTTGCCCGGCGACACATCCCAGCGCAGGGTGTCGGCGGGGTTGAGCAGTGCCGACCACGCGGCCACCAGGGCGTAATTCCACTTGTATTCGTCGGAGGTGCCTGCGCCTTTGAGGGTGTCAAGGCGTGTGAAAAACCTGTCGCCGATGTCATGGTAGTAAAAGTAATCGCGGCGGTCGTGCTGGAATATCTTCAGGTCTTTCCTTTCAAGTGCAAAAGGCTTGACCCGGCCCCAATCGACCCCCTGGCAGGTCTGGGTGCCGGTGAAAGGGCGCCGCCCCTTGTCATCCACAGAATCCAGCAGGGTGGAGAACCGCCGCCCTAAGCATGAGCACTCGTACACCGGGTACCCGTCCAGGTCAATGGCGCTCTTCAGCTTAAGGGGCTGCCAGCGGTTAGGGTCAACGCCGTTGCCGGTACCGGGCGCCATCACCTCCATGGGAGGGTTTCGCGGCTTGTAAACAGGGTCTATGTAATTGGTTTCTTCCCTGGAATCGTCTTGCGCTCCCATTTGCAGCACACATTGGGCTATATAGTTGCCCAATGCAGCGGGTGATCCGCTTGAATAGTTCGATTTGTGGTTGAGAGGGTCAAAGCCGAGAGATTGCATCAGATTCCGGCTTCTGTACACCCCGCTGGAGGATTGCGGCGATTTGGAGAAGCGGCTCGCCAGAAAGCGGAAAGCTGCAAAGCTCATGGCTTCCTTTCGTGCCGCCTCAATGTCCTGGGGCTTGGGAAGCGTCTGGAAAGGGCAAGTATAGCCGTTGACAGTCTTGCCCAGCAGGTAAGTTTGAGCCTCGCCGTCATAAGCTGCCCAGGCATCGTACATGGCCGCGGAAAAGTGGAATATGTTGCGGGCCTGTACGTTGCTTCGGTTGAGGTCTTCACCGATGGAAGTCAGGAGCAGTTCGTTCCATTCGCGCATGATCGTGTGCTGGGCGCGGATATCCTGCACGATGCATATTGCAAAAAAGAAGACGGCGATAAATTTGGAAAAAGGCTGAAACATATTGTTGCGGTCAGTTCATTGTTTGGCGGCAAATATCGCACTAATGAGCGTTTCCGCAACCTGGGACTTCGAAGCCGTAAGGAGCAATAGAAAAACCCCGTATCGACCAAGCGATACAGGGCTCCTTCATTGTGGCGGAGGCAGGACTTGAACCTACGACCTTCGGGTTATGAGCCCGACGAGCTACCAACTGCTCCACTCCGCGATTTAGCGGCTGCAAAGGTACGGAAAAACAATCCAGCTTTCCTAACAGACTTCAAAAAAACCATATTTTTTTAAAAAAACTTGACCTTACCGATACACCAACACCCGAAGCCCTTGTTACCTGAAACCGTAATTAACACCCTGATTTTCTGTCACTTATCAAGCTCTATCCCCGCCCGGATCACCTCCCGGATATTTCCATATACAGCCTTCTCTGTTTCCAACCAATCTGCCGGTTCCACCCAACGAATCTCTTCAATATCCTCTTCCGTTTGTGGGACGAGCAGTGTGTCCGTTGTTTTCATGCTGTACCACCAAGTTTTTTTCAGGATGCGCTGGCCTTTTTGCTCAAAAGTATGGTAGGTATGCATCAAAAACTCGCCCAGCGCAACGTGCACAAGGCCGGTTTCCTCCCGAACTTCCCGCAACGCCGCTTGTTCGGGCGTTTCTCCCGGGTCTATCTTGCCCTTGGGCATGTCCCAAGAGCCCCGTCGGTAAAAAACCAACAGTTTCCCTTCGCGGTTGAGGACATAGCCCCCGGCGGCTTCCTGAACCTTGAAGCATGCCTGAAAATCAGTCCATAGCTGGGCCAGGTTTTCGGCATAGATCGCCACCGACTCCACCGATTTGTTCTTGTCGAGCAAGTCGAGGTATTGCCGTATCAGCTTTTTCTTGCCCACGTAATGGCCTGCGAAGTTGTTTTTGTCGGTCAAAATGCCTATTTCTGAGGCTTGGGCGCGTTCTGCAAGGAAAACAGGTTTGCCGTTAATATAGATTTTATACTTTTGCAGCCCCATTGGGAAGGATTGATTTTTGTTCAAATTGATACGTTCCAAGGGTGCAATGATACCCAACTGCCCTTTTACAATTGAAAAAAATGATGCGATGGAAGCGGAAGTAGCGCGCAAATTATTGGAAATCAAAGCGATAAAACTCAGTCCAAATGACCCTTTCACTTGGGCATCGGGCATCCAATCACCTATTTACTGCGATAACCGGGTAGCGCTCTCCTACCCTGCTGTTCGCTCGTTCTTAAAACAATGTCTGGCCGAAAAATCCAAAGAGTTTGCTAACTTTGATGTCGTGGCAGGGGTTGCTACCGCTGGCATCCCGCATGGGGTGCTGTTGGCCGACGCAATAGCCAAACCTTTTGTTTACGTGCGCAGCAGCCCCAAGGATCATGGCCGTCGGAACTTGATCGAAGGAGAGCTGAGCGTTGGCCAGCGCGTATTGGTAGTGGAAGACCTTATAAGCACCGGCGGCAGCTGCATCGTGGCCGCCGAGGCCATCAGGGAAACTGGCGCTGTCGTGGTTGGCATTCTGGCCATTTTTCAATACGGTTTTGAAAAGGCAAAATCAGCGTTTGCCGAAAGAAACCTTGAATTTAAGACCCTTACAAACTATGGGACGCTCATTCCCGAAGCCGTTAAAATGGGCTATGTGAGCGAAAGCGACCTCAATACCTTGAAACAATGGCGCGAAAACCCGAATGGTTGGGGCGCCCTTTACGCTTAAAACATTTTGGACCCACATCCGGTTAAACGAACTAACATCACCCGCATCCAGGAACCTACCTTCACCGCATGCAAGTAATTACGCCCGATTCTGAGACATTCCTCCGCCGATACCTGAATAACGCCAGCCCGACTGGCTTTGAATGGGGCGGGCAAAAACTTTGGCTCGAATACCTCAAGCCGTACATCGACGAGTGGAAACTCGACAACTATGGCACCGCTTACGGCATCATCAACCCCGGCCAAAAATTCAAAGTAGTCATCGAAGGTCATGCCGATGAAATCTCTTGGTTCGTCAACCATATCACCGACGACGGCTTCCTGCACGTCATCCGCAATGGCGGCAGCGATTTCCAGATAGCACCTTCCATGCGCGTATGGGTGCACCTGCGCAAGGGAGGGAAAGTCGAAGGGGTTTTTGGCTGGCCCGCCATCCATACCCGCACCGACAAAGACGCCAACCTGGCCCCGGCCCTCGACAACATCACCATCGACCTGGGCGCCAAAGACAAGGATGAAGTGCAGAATATGGGCATCCACGTAGGCTGTGTCGTCACATTCCAGGACGAGTTCACCATCCTCAACGACCGCTACTACACGGGCAGGGCGCTCGACAACCGCATCGGCGGCTTCTGCATCGCCGAAGTGGCCCGGCTGCTGAAGGAGAACCAGGTCAAGCTGCCCTACACCCTCTACATCGTCAATTCAGTACAAGAAGAGGTGGGCCTGCGCGGCGCGGAAATGATCACACAGACCATCAAGCCCGATGTGGCCATCGTCACCGACGTCACCCACGACACGCACACCCCGATGGTGAACGTGAAAAAGCACGGCGACGTGCGCACCGGCAACGGCCCTTCCATCACCTATGCCCCGGCAGTGCACCAAAAGCTGCTGGACATCATCATGGACACCGCAACCGAAAAGGAAATACCGTTCCAGCGCGAAGCCGCAAGCCGCATCACCGGCACCGATACCGATGCCTTCGCCTATTCCAATGGCGGTGTGCCCTCAGCCTTGATATCTTTGCCGCTGCGCTACATGCACACCACCGTGGAAATGGCGCACAAAGACGACGTGAACAACTTGATACGCCTGATTTACGAGACTTTGCAGAAGATCGAAAACGGGCACGATTTTAAATATTTTAATGACATAATTAGCTAATTATTAGCTAATTATCAAATTACACACTTTTGGAATACGCAGCCTGTCAAGTCGCCATTGCCCCTATTCGCGCTCAAGCATCCGACAAGAGCGAGATGGTTTCCCAATTGCTCTTTGGGGAAACGGTGGAAGTGCAGGAATCCAAAGACACCTGGCGCTTTGTCGTGTGCGATTGGGACGGATATACCGGCTGGGTGGATTCAAAGCAGTTGGTGCGACTGACTGCCAGCGAGTTTGAAGCCTATCGGGAGCAGCAAACCCTCAACTTGTCGCTGGTAGAAGGCCTGATGGCTGCTGACTATTTTGTGCCGCTTACCATGGGCGCCGTTCTCCCCAACTACGACGGGCTCCGCTGCCAGCTTGCCGACCAGGTGTTCCAGTTCTCCGGGCCGGTCGTCACGCCAAACCAGCAGCACCTTGGGCATGAATGGGTAGTGAAGATTGCACGGCGCTACCTGCATGCCCCTTATTTGTGGGGAGGGCGATCGCCTTTCGGCGTCGATTGCTCGGGCCTGACGCAGATGGTCTTTAAAATAGCAGGCGTGCCGCTGTTGCGCGACGCCGCGCAACAAGTGAGCCAAGGACGCGCCATTGATTTCATGGAAGAGTGCCAGGCGGGCGACCTCGCCTTTTTCGACAACGGCAAGGGACAGATCAACCATGTGGGCATCATTTTGCCCGATTGCCACATCATTCACGCCAGTGGCAAGGTAAGGGTGGACAAGCTCGACCATTTTGGCATTTTCAACCGGGAGCAGAATCGGTACACGCACCAACTGCGCATCGTCAAGCGCTTGCTGCCCGATGCCCCGGCATCGGCGCAGGCGGAGCGCGACCAAACCAAATTCGAGGATGAGCTTGCAGGCCAATCGCTGCTGTTCGGATAACCAGCGGTCAATAAAGCAGAAAACCCGCCGGTTTCGCAACGTTTCCCGCTGTTCAACGTTTTTCCTAAAAATTGATGCCATGCGGCTTCCCTTGTTGATCTTCCTGTTTTGTACCATCGCACATTTATTAAAGGCACAAATACCCGATTCCCTTTCTCTTCAAAAGGATTCCATCCCTGCCGTTGTGGCAGATTCCATAAAGGTGCAAAAAATAAGGACAGGAGCAGTTGCAGGCAATTTGCAACAGCCACAAATTGCCGTCGCCGACAGCGCCACCGTCGCCAGAAAGCGCGAAAGTTTCTTTTACCGCAACTTCACGAAAAAATACCCCAACCCGCGCACTGCCGCATTGCTCTCCTTCATTTTGCCCGGCGCGGGGCAGGCTTACAACAAAAAATGGTGGAAAATACCCATCGTTTACGGCGCATTGGGGGGCATGACCTGGCTGGCGCTGAAAAACGAAAAGCAATACAAAACCCTGAGAACCAATTACAAATGGCTCGTAGATGGGGATGACATGACCAATCCGACGGAAGAGCCTTACATCTTTATGAACGCATCCCAAATGAAAAGCTACCGGGACATTTACCGGGGCTACACGGAGAAAAGCTACCTGTTTTTGGGCGTCACCTACCTGCTGGCTGTCACCGACGCATTTGTGGATGCCCATTTGAAGAGTTTTGACGTGAGCGACGACCTTTCGCTGAGGGTGGTGCCTGACATTCAGTCAGCACCTGGTGCTTTTGGCGCGTCTTTTGGCGTAGGCCTTCGGCTGGGCATTGGAAAATCCTCGCCCAGCTCCCTGTCCCATAAGAACATTTTTGCAGCGCCCTGAAGTTGGCGCATTTCTACGGTCTTGCCAGCAACACCATAATATATGTCATTAATTGAAAGCGATTCTGACAGCCTCGAACTCACACGCAGGCATTTTATCGAAAGCCTGAGGTTCCCCTTGCTGGCCGTCGCTTTCTTGTGGCTGGTGCACCTTTGGCAAATTGCCGACAATTTTGACCCCGGCATGTATGGCATCATGTCGCGCAGGGTTTGGGGCTTGCGCGGGCTGGTTACCGGCCCGTTGGTGCACGGCAGTTGGAAGCACCTGATATCGAACAGTGTGCCCCTTTTTGTGCTGACTTTCATCAGCTTGTATTTCTACCGAAAGGTGGCGATGCAGGCATTTTGGTTGATCTATTTTTTGACCGGGGCGGCGGTATGGCTGTTTGCCCGCCCGGTATCCCATATCGGCGCCAGCGGCGTGGTGTACGGGCTGGTTGCCTTTATCTTCTGGAACGGCGTTTTTCGCAGGAGCCTGCGCTCCATCGTGCTTGCAGCCATCGTGATGCTGCTGTACAGCGGGATGTTCATGGGAGTATTGCCCGACCAGGAGGGGATATCCTGGGAAAGCCACCTGTTGGGCAGCCTGGTCGGCATTTTTGTGGCCTATTTGTTCAAAGCAGAACTGGAAGAGGAAGAGGAAGCAGCGGAGGCCGAGCTCAATGCCCGTTCAGAACCTGAAATGAAAACCCCATTTCTCCCCGCCGATATTTTTGAAAAGACCAAGGCCCAGCGCGCTTGGGAGGCGGAAGAGGCGGCGCGCCTGCAGCGAGAAGCCTCGGAATTCTTCCCACCCTTTTGGAATCAGGACAAGACTTGGTAAGTTTTTTGGCCGAAAGGCTTTTGATTTTCGCATTCTGCCTATATTTGCGCACTTTTTTCAAAGGGGGTGCTGTCAGCGCTCCCTTGTTGACTACTTTTTTCTCACAAATTTTAGCACCATTTACTCCTTCGAGGTATGCAAAGCAAAGGCGTTGTACGATTTTTCCTCATTGCGCTCACCATAGTTTGCCTTTACCAATACCTGCTCGTCATCCCGACGAACAGCATTGAGGCAGCCGCACGTGACTATGCCCACCAATCATCGGCGAAAAACCCGAGCACCAGTTGGCAAACCTACTATTCCGAATATCTTGATTCGCTTTCGACCGAGACAGTGTTTGAGATACCGCTCATAAAAAAATTCACCTACGCAGACCTGAAGAAAAGCCAGTTGGCTATGGGTCTCGACTTGAAGGGCGGCATGAGCGTTTTGCTCCAGGTTGATTTGCGCGATTTCCTCAAAAGTTATTCCGGCAACAGCACCGACCCCGTGTTCTTGCAAGCCCTTGACAAAGCCACAGAGATGCAGCGCACCCAGCAGGGAAACTTCATCAACCAATTTGCACAGGCATGGAAGGAAATCAGCGGAGGCCGCCCAATGGCTTCCGTCTTTGCCCGCAACGAGGGCAGCGGCATCAAGTTCGACACCCCTGACGCAGAGGTGATCAACATCATCCGCAAATCAGCCGACGGCACCGTTGGGCAAACATACGACCTGCTCAAAAAGCGTATCGACAAATTAGGCGTTGTGCAGCCAAACGTAAGCCTTGATGCCGCGCGCGACCTGATCCAGGTGGAGCTGCCGGGCATCCAAAACCCGCAGCGCGCACGCACGATGCTCCAAAGCCAGGCCAAACTTGAGTTTTGGGACACCTACCGCATCACCGACGAGGGTGTGTTCAAAGGGCTCACCGATGCCGACCTGATGTTGAGCTCAGGTGGCGATACAGCAGCACTTACAGTTAAGGATACCATTTATGAGTTCCCAATCGGCGCCAACGGCCAGCCCGACTCTACCCAGGCCAAAGTGATGAAAGTAGTGGACAAAGCCGCCGACCCATCACAACAAAAAGCGGGGCCCCTGCTTTCTTTGATCGCCTTGAACCAACAGGGCGGCAATGCTGTCATTGGCTGGGTTGACAAGAACAAAATCCGCGTGCTCTCGGATTATTTCAGCCGGGAAGACGTGAAGGCAAAGTTCCCGGCCAACCTGGAGTTCCGATACAGCCGTAAGCCGGTAGAAGGCGAAACCGAGGCCTCCTTGGCTACCTTGAATGGGAAATACGAGTTGTATGCCATTAAAAAGCTGCCCGGCTCCGACCGCGCGCCGCTGGATGGCGCCGTTGTGAAAAGCGCCAGCGCCAACCCCGACCCTACCACCGGCGACATTGCCGTCAGCCTGCAGATGGACAACGAAGGCGCCCGCACCTGGGCAGAGATGACCACAAAAGCTGCCAACAACGGCAACCGCGAGATCGCCATCGTCCTCGACGATGAAGTCGTGAGCGCACCAAGGGTCATCAACCCGATCACCGGCGGCAATTCTTCCATCACTGGCGGGTTCAAGCTGGAGGAGGCTACCGACCTTGCCCAGATACTGCAAGTGGGCAAGCTCCCAGCCGGCACACACATTGTCCAGGAGAGCCAGGTTGGCCCCTCCTTGGGCGAAGAGAACATCAACAAGTCGCTGTTTACGATGCTATTGTCGGTGCTGTTCCTGTGCTTATTCATGGTCGCTTACTACAACCGTGGCGGCTGGGTGAGCGTTATTGCACTGCTGGCCAACATATTCTTCATCCTCGGCACACTGGCCTCTTTGGGCACAGTGCTTACCCTCCCAGGCATTGCGGGCATCGTATTGACCTTGGCGACTGCCGTTGATGCGAACGTAATAATATATGAACGCATACGTGAAGAGTTGCGGGACGGCTTGCCGATGGGCAAAGCCGTTTCCACAGGCTTCTCCCGTGCCTTGCCCGCCATCCTAGACGCGAACGTGACCACCATGCTGGTTGCCATCGTGCTCATTTATTTCGGTCTGGGCCCGATCAAGGGCTTCGGTACGGTACTGGCCATCGGTATCCTGACATCGATGTTTACCGCTGTATTGGTAGGCCGCTATATGACAGAATGGTGGATTGAAAAAGGCCGCTCTATCAGCTACAGCTTCCCTTGGTCTGAAAAATGGCTGGTCGGCATCAATTACGACTGGATCGGCAAGCGCAAATATGCCTATATCTTCTCCGTCGCCATTATCGTGATTGGTGTGGCATCCTACTTTCAGCGTGGTTTTGAGCTGGGCGTAGATTTTAAGGGCGGCTACTCGTTCAATGTGCAGTTTGACCAGCCTGTTGGCCTCGAGCAATTGAATGGCGCGCTGACCAATGCATTTGGAAGCAACACGATCATCAAGACGATCAGCGGCAACAACACCTACAACATCACCACGCCATACCTGATCAACGAGCGCGGCGACGATGTGGCAGAGCGCGTCACGGCGAAACTGCACGAGGGCATCACCGCCGCCGGCATCACCGTCGATTACGAGTCGTTCAAAAGGACCGACAGCTTTGGCACCCACATCACTGCCTCCAGCCAGGTAGGGGCAACGGTGGCGGACGATATCCGCAACTCTTCGTTCTGGGCAGCACTTTGGTCATTAGGCTTGATATTCCTCTACCTTTTGGTCCGTTTCAACCGTTGGCAGTTCTCCCTTGGCGCTGTTTTGGCCCTTTTCCACGACGTGCTCATTACGCTCACATTCTTCACCGTGTTGCACGGCAACGTTTGGTTCTCCCTGGAAATCGACCAGGCTATCATTGCCTGTATCCTAACGGTTATCGGCTTCTCGGTGAACGACACGGTAATCGTTTACGACCGTATCCGTGAGTTCATGGCCAATTATTCTGGAAGGCCGAAGCAAGAGGTGTTCAACATGGCCATCAACACGACCCTCAGCCGGACCTTGATCACATCTGGCACGGTAATATTTGTGGTGCTGCTGCTCTTTATTTTTGGCGGCGGGGCGATCAAAGGCTTTGCTTTCGGTATGTTCATCGGCGTTCTTTTTGGAACGTATTCTTCGGTCTTCGTAGCCTCGGCATTCGTGGTCGATCTGTTGAAAGAAGATGTGATCGACGGGAAATCAGTTGCGCCAAAAGCAGAAGTTTTAGATGCTCCTGCCAAGCCTGCTAAAGCCAAAAAGGCAAAAGCTTAGTTAATTTTATAATGGCCACTTTGCTTTAAGGCATTTTGGCTGTTAATACAGATACTTTTAGAAGAGCTATTCCATCCGGGATAGCTCTTTCTTATGCCGGCTAATAAAAGCGCCGCCTTCAAGTATTGCCATTCCATTGACATTTTTGATCGTATATCAGTGCCGCAGCCCAACCCCTTTTGACGTACACTCAAAAAAAAGCCGGCCCAAAAATGAGCCGGCTCGCATTACCTTAAAATTGGTTTTGGATTGTACGGAATCTAATTGTCGTCGTCGTCGTCGAATTTCCGGCGCTGGTAGCCGGAGTCTTCCATGGTTTCGTTGTCTATTTCCCAGTCTTCGCCGGCAGCGGCTGGTGGGCGCTTTCCGTTGGAAAGCCGAACCTTGTCGCCGATCGGCTTGCCAGAAGGCCGGTCATCGTCGTCAGCTCCAGGGAAGTAATCGCCGCTGCCGCTGCTGCTGACTTCGCGCGGCGCATTGGAGTTGCTCATGTTTTTGCCGTCGATGCTCTTGGTAGCGTGCGGCACGAGCTTCAAGCGCTCTTTGCTGATGAGCTGACCGGTCACGGTGCATATCCCATAGGTCTTGTTCTGAATCCGAAGGAATGCGTTTTTCAAGTCCTGTACATGGCGCTGCTGCCGGGTGAGCATCCGCTGCAGCATTTCCAGGTCGGTATGCGCGGTGCTGTCATCATACCAGTCGCCGCCTTGTTGGTTAAATCCATTTTCGTTCAGATCAGCTATCTGTCTTTCAGTGGTAGCCAATTCTTCTTGAGCTTGCGCCAATTTAGCGTCAACCAGTGCCTTGAATTCTTGCAAATCCTCGTCGCTGTACCTCAATTTCGGGTCGGTAGACATGAGTCGGTAGCCTGTTTAAGTTGCGTGATAAATGGTGGAGTTGATTTCGGGGGGCAAAATTAGGGGAAATCGTCTTACTTTTGTGCGCCTTTCTAATAAAATTATGATTGAAACGAAATTGTCACGAAAAAACGATCCTTCCGCCACATTTACCGATTCCTATCGCCAACAGGTGCTTGCCGATTTCAGGTTGTGTTGCCTTAGCCGGGAAGCAAGCATCATGGCCCGTAAAGAAGTGCTGACGGGCAAGGCCAATTTTGGGATCATCGGCGACGGCAAAGAAGTTGCCCAAGTTGCCATGGCCCGCGCCTGGAAAAAAGGCGATTTCCGCTCAGGTTACTATCGAGACCAAACCTTGATGCTGGCCTTGGGGTTGATGACACTCGACGAGTTTTTCGCGCAGCTGTACGGCGACCCATACAACGACCCCTTTTCTGGCGGAAGGCAAATGAACTGCCATTTCGCCACAGCTTTTATTGATGAAGCCGGCAATTTCCTGGACTTGAAGAACAGGTACAACATCACCTCCGATATTGCCCCGACGGGCGGCCAAATGGCCAGGGGCTTGGGCCTGGCATTTGCTTCCAAGAAATTCCGGGAAAACCCAGCTATCTGTGGCGAGCTGAGCAACAATGGCAACGAAGTGGCATTTGTGACCATCGGGGACGCCTCCACCTCTGAGGGCGTGTTCTGGGAAACCATCAACGCCGCAGGTGTTTTGCAAGTGCCTTTGGCCATCAGTGTTTGGGACGATGGGTACGGCATTTCAGTCCCAAAAAAATACCAGACAACCAAAGAAAGCATCAGCGAAGCCCTGCAGGGCTTTCAGGCAGAAAACGAAAAGTCGGACAGCGGCATCAAGATATATAAAGGCAAAGCATGGGATTATCCAGGGCTTTGCGAATTGTACACTAAGTCAATCGCTGAAATGCGGGAAACCCACCGCCCGGCCTTGTTCCACATTCAGGAGGTGACACAGCAGCTTGGGCACTCTACCTCAGGCGACCACCGCCGCTATAAATCTGCCGAAAGGCTCGAATTCGAGGAGAAATTTGACTGCAATACCCGCATGGCAGCATGGATGGTCGAAAGCGGCCTGGCCACAGAAGCTGAAATCGAACAGGTTAAAACAGAAGCAAAACGCGAGGTCAGCGAAGCCGCCGCGCGGGCATACCGGGCTTATCACGACAAGGTTGCCGAATTCAAAGTCGAGCTTATTGGCTTGTTGGAGGCGCTTCCTGCCGCTCGGCAAAGCGTCGGCATGGTGGCAGAAACCTTGGCTGCGCTAAAAGAAAAACGGGAGCCGCTGCGCTACGAATTGGCTCAGGCTGCCAGAAGGGCTTATTTTGCCTTGACAGACATTGAAAGCCCAGAAGCGCGGGATTTGAAAGCGTTCATTAACCGGGAGCGCATTGAAGGCGACTTGTTCTACTCCCAAAACCTGTTGAGCCAAACATTCCAATCGCCGCTCGACATCGACGTGGAACCGGCCACCTATTCCGATGGCTCGCCGCTTAGAGACGGGTATGAGGTGCTCAACGCCTGTTTCGACCAGAATTTCGAGCGCGACCCTGCCATTTTCGTCTTTGGCGAAGATGTGGGCCATATCGGCGACGTGAACCAGGGCTTGCGGGGCATGCAGCAGAAGTACGGCATGGAACGCGTATTTGACACAGGGATACGGGAGTGGACAATCATGGGGCAGGCTATTGGGCTGGCCATGCGCGGCCTGCGCCCCATTGCAGAGATCCAATACCTAGACTATTTGCTTTATGGCATTTCTGCCCTTTCCGACGACCTGTGCACCCTCCGCTGGCGCTCCAACAACCTGCAAGCGGCACCGGCCATCATACGCACCCGCGGCCACCGCCTGGTGGGCGTTTGGCACAGCGGGTCGCCCATGGGCATGATGCTGGGCTCCTTGCGCGGCATGCACGTGTGCGTGCCGCGCAACATGACCCAAGCTGCCGGGATGTACAACACGCTGCTGCGCTCAGACGATCCGGCCATTGTGGTGGAAGTGCTCAACGGCTACCGCCTGAAGGAACGCCTGCCCGACAATGTGGGCACCTTCACCGTGCCGTTGGGCCAACCTGAAATCCTGCAAGAAGGAGAAGACCTTACCATTATCACTTACGGCGCTTCGGTCCGGGTCGCAGAGGAGGCCATTCAACTGCTCAACACCAGGGGAATTTCCGTAGAGCTGATAGACGTGCAGACACTGCTGCCTTTTGACCTGACCAATGTTTGCCTCGACAGCATAAAAAAAACCAACAGGGTAATATTCCTCGATGAAGACTTTGAAGGGGGCGCCTCGGCCTATATGCTGCAACAGGTGCTTGAAAGGCAAGGCGGTTACCGCTGGCTGGATTCTGCGCCGGTCACCCTTGCAGCGAAGCCGCACAGGCCCGCCTATGGGCAGGACGGCGACTATCATTCGAAGCCGCAGGTGGAAGATATTATTGAAGCAGTCATGCGCATATTGCAAGAAGCTGGCTTATGAACCTTGTATGCAAAACAATGGTTTACACCTGACGATGCCTTCTATATGTCAGATTAAAGCAATTTCCCATGAAAGGGCACGAATTATTGCCGCTTATTGACGATATTTGCTGGTAAGCACCGCTCAAAGCCTCGTTCCATAACAAATTGGAACGATTCTTGCCTTCCCTCCATTTAGTTGTCAGCAGCATAATCCTCCCCCTTTGGTTTCGCTTCGTTTTCCAGGCTGCGCCATTTAATCCATCTTTCACCGATTTATTGGCAAACACTTATGGTACACACTATGCTGCTCGCGAGCAACTGCATCCCAGTTCGCGACCCACTGACCCAAATGCCTTTCCCTATTGCCCAACATGCCATCCGTTGCGACGTAGTCTTTGGCTCTCCCAGTGCTGACTGCCAGGGTACTGGTATATGTAAAATTACTGGGACCAACGGTATGCACATCCGAAGCTGGAAAAAGCAATGTCAGGAAACAAAGGCATTTCTGGTCGAAAGGGCAGACAAACAAGGCATTTCTCTGGTCTTTATGCGCTCCCTGCTTTGCACAAAATTATTTCGCCACCATTTCTGGAAGGGCGTTCTGTCCATGCGCGAAGCGTGTCCGCTGCCTGTTGAAATACAAAGTCAGTTGAACACCCGGTTCAACAAAATGCTGCCGGGCCAATACAAAGTAGTTGAAGCTGCCGGGTTCTTTACCGTTGAGATCGATTGCGCATAACAAGCCAATAAAGCTCATTTGTGAACCAGGTAGCAATTCGCTTGTAGTGCAAACGTCATGGGCAAGCGGTTCCTCAGATTGACAGCGGACAGGTCAAGAAACGAGTTTGCTCCTACCGGGACAGGCTCGCTCGCCCCAGTCAACCGTTGAATGGGGAGCTTGGCAAACAAGCCAAACTCCCAATACCGCCCCAACTTTAAGCCGAGGCCGCCTTGCAAATCAAATCTCCACCGATCGATGCTGGCCGTCACAAAATTGTTCAGGCTTTCTATTGCCATATCTGTGTTTGCCTTTAGCCGCAAGCTGTTGGCGGCATAGCTAGTTCCCCGGGCTTTGGAGTCCACAACATAACTGCCCGCCATCCCAGCGAACAGCTTCCACCCATCAGGCAATTGGTATGATAGCAATAGGGGCATTTCGAGCATTTCCAGCTTCGAGACAGGGATTACGATGGCATCGGTTTGCCCAAAGTAGGTAGTTACGGGGTTTACGGTATTTCCCGCCAGATCCTGGATTTCAAAATCAGCATTCAAAATCTCGTTATATTGGGAATAATTGAGCGTTGTGGTTGGCTGGGTCTTTGAGGACGGGGAATATCGCGCATAATACAGGCCGCTTCTGATGCCCCAGCGCCGACTTGGCTGCCAATGAACGGCCATGCCACCTGCAATGATGTTCAATGCCTTCAGCCGTTCAGTACCGATGTTTGTGCTGATGCCAAGTGCCAGCCCCCTTTGGTTTTCTGCCGGCGTAATCAGCCCATTGTCAGGAAGAGGCGCAATGGCCAAAGGTATTGCGACACTTGGAGGGCGTTGTTGTTGGGCAGATCGGTTTGGCAATGGCAGGCTTGCAAATGTGGTCATCTTGAAGGAGCCCTGCCCTATTCCTTTAGTTTCCCCTGCGCTGGTTGCGACCGATTGCCCAAGGTTCAAATTCCCTTGCTGTACAATGTCCGTCTCGGCAGGCATCCCTCCCGGGCTGGTCAATTCAATTTTTCCTGTGCGCCCCCCGATCAGGCTTTCCGTGATTTCAGGCTTGCTGCTTGGATGCCCGACTTGGTTGGCATAAAAAGATGTCGGTGATTTTTTATTGGAAAGGTTCTCGCTTTCTGTTGCATGCTGCTGGTGGGAGGCTCCCCTTAGCTGGCCTGCTCCCAAATCTGCGGCAAAAGGCATGGCAGGCTGGTTTGTTTCTTGTTCGATGGGTTGATTTTTGCCGGCCATGCCAGTGCTCAAATACCAGGCGCCAACCACAGCCAATGGCAGCAACAGCAAGGCGAACCACCACCAAATAAAGCGGCGGCGTTGGCCCTTGGTCGGCATTTCCTGGTCGAGCAAGGCTTTCATGGAAACCCAGGCTTTGTCAACAGTCTTGTTGTTTATATCTTCCTTCATCGCGCAGGTGTCATTTTAGGAGTACTTTACTTTTTTTGGCTTAAGCTCCCCATCACGGGTAATCAGCTCTCGCAGTTTTTGGCGGGCAGTGCTCAAGTGCCATTTTGAGGTGCCTTCGCTCATTTTCAGGCTTTCTGCGATCTCTGCATGGCTGTAGCCTTCAATGGCATAAAGCCTGAAAACCTCCTGGGAAATTGCGGGCAAAGTCTGCACGGCTTTCAGGATGTCAGCCTCATAAAATGAGTCGAGGCTGTTTGCCGCAACACTGCTGTCGTGGTCATCCAGCACCAGGAAATGCAGGTATTTGGCGTTTTTCCTGTAATAATCGGCCATGCAGTGGTAAACAAGCCGCCGAATCCAGCCTTCCAAACTGCCCCTGAACTCGAACAGGTGGATTTTTTTGAAAACGCGCAAGAACCCGTTGTTGGCGATTTCTATGGCGGTGTCCTCGTCGCGGGTGTATCGGCGGCACATGCGCAGCATTTCCGGGAAGAAATGACGGTACAGTGCCTCCTGGGCGCGGCGGTCGTTGGCGGCACAGCCGCTGACGATCTCTTGTTCCGTGTATGTTTTCTTGCCGAATATGGCCATTTTTTATCGTTTTCATCGGGCGGCGCCCGATGCTGATGATTTCGCCCTTTCAGGGCTAAGGGTTTATGGTTTTATTATTAGAGCAGCAGGCCGATGCCGAATTCCAGGCGTTTGTGGAGGATTTTGTCTGTTCCTCGCATGCCCCACCATTCGTTTACCCAAGAGCGAGTTTTGTGCTGAAATCGAATGCCGAGATGTACACAGGCATTGTTGCCGATCCGATACCCGATTTGCCCTTGCGCCATCCAGCCACCCCGCCAGCGCTCATTGCCGCCTCCCCAGGTGGAACTGTCGTTGTATTTCTTGGACAGGCCATAGCCTGCCCCCAAGGCATAGAAAGGCGTGATCTTTTTGGGCATCAAATATCCGCGCAATTCTGCAAAGATGGGGTAAGTAGCGGTGTTGCCGTCAAAAAGGCCAAAATTTTCCAGTCCTATGCCGAGCCCCAGGCCAAGCAAGCGGTCAATTTTGTAGCCAGCGCTGTGCTGCAAGCCTATTCCGAAGCCGCTTTCGCCTGTCAGTACCGCAAACCGCGTGGCATGGTACCAACCGCTTTCCCTGAACGAATAGGGGCGCTGAGAAAACGGAGTCTTGGCCTTTCCGTCACCAGCGCATTTTTGCACGATGCGCTTCACGGCGGCGGAAGGGAACTGCAAGCGGGCGCCGCTCCAACTGGTCATGACCAAATTGCTGTCAGCATAGTATTCCTGGATGATGCCCCGAAGGACGGAGCCCCCTTTTAGGTAAACTATATCCTCGCATGCTCCCTTTTCTGTTTGGGCTGAAAGGGCGCCCGAATACCAAAACAGCAGCAGCAGAATGGAATATTTGACGTAACTCATTCTAATATGGTTTTGCAGGTGCCGCGCGAAGCCTGCCGACAGACCCGCGCGGCACCAGTGGAATTTATCGAGAAACCGGTATCAAGCTCAACTGCTTGGGGTTGGCCGGGTCGCTCACGTCAAACTGGAAAAAACCGTCGTCGCCAACAAGCAGCAAATGACTGTCGGTAAAGGCAATCACATCGTAGGTGCTGATATTTTTCAAATGCGACAGTTGCTTGAGCTCCAAGGGATTGGTCTTGTCAAAAATTTTAAGGCCGTCGTCGCACAGGAACAGGTGCTCGTTGGTGATGGAAAGCCCGAACGGCCGCTTCATCTGATAGGTTTTCAACAGGCTGGCGCTGGGCAGGTTTTCAATCCCGATCACGTCCAATTGGTTGAAGGTGCCGTTGCAAGTGGTGCCGTCGTGGATGGTGACGTAGGCATGGGTATCGTCGCAAACGACGGGGTCGCAGCCTGTGGCATGGTTGAAGGTAGCCTCCAGTTTTGGGCTGGCAGGGTTGCTGTTGTTGAAGATAAAGACCCCGTTTTGCGAGCCAACGAACAGGCGGTCTTTCCAGGGGAAAATGGTCTCGGCATTCCAGCCGAGCCATACGGAATCGCTTTTGGCGGGGCAAGTTGGGTTGGCCAGCGACCAGCTGCGCAGCGTCCAGTTGTCAACCGTGTACAAAAACTGGTCGGCTAAGCCAAAACGCGCAAAGGAGCCCGCTATCCCGACACCTGAAGGCAGGCCCGAGCTGTTGTTTTTGATACCCCCTGCATCGAATGCGGCAAAGTCGATCCAGATCGAGTTGTTTTCTAAAAACCAAGGTTGGGCCGATCGGCTGTCTTCACAGTTGACTTTTTCGGTAACGGTCGTTTGGCTGTAATCGACGATATAGCCGTTCGCAGGGTCGAAACCGAAGAGCGGGAAAACGTTTTCGGCGCGGCATACAATTTGCGGGTTCTGCAGGTCGCTGATGTCGATGGTCAGCAGGTCGATGTATTGGTCGGCGTAGAGGTACTGGCCACGGATCACCATGTCCACATTGCCCGAGATGTTCCAAAACGCCATGGTTTGCGGGTGGCTCGGGTCACTGTTGTCGATGACGTGGATGCCCTCTTGTTTTTCGTTGATAAACAGGTAGTTGCCGAATGCATAAATTTTTCCGGGCTTTTGAAGGCTTCTCGGCGATTCGGCCTTCACACCGGCTCGGATATCAGCGAGCGATTTATACACAGGGTCGAAGCGGACGAAGCTGCGTTCGGAGGTACAGTCATCGCGCAGGCAGCCACTGAGCAGGGCTGCGGAAAAAAGTGTCAGGAGGCAGATAAAACGGTATTTCATACGATAAGATGTGTTTGTGTTCAAGGTAGGTCGTTTGTACAAACGCTGATTCAACATGCCAGACAGCATAAGGCAGGCGGCAGGTTGGGTTTGGCAATAAATTTTAGCATCCGCAAAGTTCCGTGTTGCACGGCTTACCTTTGGCACACCTACCCAAACAACTATTTTGGGAAAATTGCAATGAATAAATGTACCATCTAATGCGCATCCATGAACCATAAAACCATCATCGCCCAAGCTCCCGGCAGGATAAACCTCATCGGGGAGCATACCGACTATAATGAAGGCTTTGTGCTGCCTGCCGCCATCGATAAAAAGACTGTATTTACCGTACAGGAAAACGGCAGTGAAGCCCGGGTAAACATCACAGCGCTGGATGTTTCAGAAAATCACGCTTTTGATCTGGGCAATTTTCAGCCGCTCAACCATGGATGGCCCAACTATGTCATGGGTGTTGTTGCTGAGCTTCAGAAACTTGGGGCGAACATCAAGGGATTCGACGGGCAGTTTGCGGGCAATGTCCCCATCGGCGGCGGCATGAGCTCATCGGCAGCGCTGACTTGCAGCCTAGCGGTCGGCCTGAACGAACTGTTCGGTCTTGGCTTCGACAAATGGCAGTTAATAAAAGCTGCGCAGCTGGCCGAACACAATTTTGCCGGCACAAAATGCGGCATCATGGACCAGTTTGCCAGTATGATGGGCAAAAAGGAGCAGGTGATGCTGTTGGACTGCCGTTCGCTGGAGTACCGTTATTTCCCGCTGGATTTGGGCGAATACCAGTTGTTGCTGCTGAACACGAATGTAAGCCACAGCCTGGCCGCTACAGAATACAATACCCGGAGATCGGAATGTGTCGAGGGTGTTTCCATATTGCAGCGATATTTTCCGCAAGTGATGAGCTTGCGCGATGTAACGCTTGAAATGCTGGAGGGATTCCGGGAAGCACTCCCTGCCACAATTTTTAAGCGTTGCCGCCATGTTATTTCCGAAAATGTCAGGGTATTGGAGGCAACGGTTGCTTTGGAAAAAAACGATTTTCAGCGCCTGGGCGCTCTGATGTACCAGTGCCATCAAAGCCTGCAACAGGATTACGCCGTAAGCTGTCCCGAGCTCGATTTTTTGGTACAGGAAACCATGGGAATGGAATTTGTACTGGGCAGCCGGATGATGGGCGGCGGTTTTGGGGGATGCACCTTGAACATCATAGCTAAAGACCAGACAGAGCATTTCATCGAAGCAAGTGCCGAAAATTACAAGAAAAAATTCGGAACCAGCCTGGGTGCGCACATCGTTGCCATTGAAGCCGGAGCAGGGCTTATTTGATGTTATCGCCGAGCCAAACCAAGTGGACTGGAATATCCGCGGCGCTGAACATTTTTAATTTTTTTTTAATTTTTTTTGAAATACATCATAGTTCATAAAAATATCTGTTAATATTGCCCTGTCTTCTGCATTCCATTAAATATTTTTTTTTATTGGCAACCGCGCTTTTTTACCCTAAAGAGCTGCGCCCTTTGCGCTATTTTATTTTTTTATTAAAACCATTATGATGAACAATCTTCTGCTTCTCCGCTACCCCTATGCCCTTTTGGCAGCGATGCTTGTCTTTTTTTTGCTGCCAAATTTCGCCGCCACCGGTCAGAATACACCTCCAGGTGCCTCAGGCCGCACCATTGTAGCCAATGTAGTGGCCCTCGACCAACCTTATTTTTACAACCGTTTTGGCGCCCAACAACCTACCGGTACTGTATTCGCCTTGTTAGGAGATGTTGTAAGAATTGACCCCGCAAAAGACCTTGTGCCCGGTAATGTAAAACTGCGCAACTCTAAGCGCCCACGGCCCATCGTCATCCGAATCAACAAGGGAGACATATTGGAGGTGCATTTTACGAATATGCTCACGCCTTATGTTGCCAACGATCCTTTCCAGTTCAACTATGTTGACAGGGATACCGTAGTAAAAAAGGTAGTTGACAGCATGTTGATCAGCTTTAACCCAAGTGGCCAACCAGTCACCAACAGGACAAGGACAGCAGCGTTTCACCCGGCGGGCCTCGAATTGGTAGGCGATATCAACAGCGATGCCTCTTGGGTAGGCGCGAATGACAACTCCCAGGCCAACCCAGGGGGCGTTCCTCCGGGCGGATCCAAAACTTATCGGTTTTACGGCGCTGAAGAAGGCGTGTTCCTGATCACACCTGGCGCCGACAATATTGGCGAGAACAATGCCAGCAACGGCCAGAATTCGACTGGCCTTTTTGGCGGCGTCGTGGTAGAGCCTGAAGGCGCTATATATTACCGAAGCCAGGTTACCAATGAAGATTTGGCAATGGCCACAAGCCGGTGGGTGGATGCGCAAGGTTACCCAAGCACCCCCGACAAAGGCCTTCCGATCATCAATTGGGATGCAGTGTATCCCAATACTTTTTGGGATGTGGGCCGCAGGGGATTGCCAATTCTCAACATGCTGCAACAAAAGGGCAACAATCGTTTTGAACTGGTCAACACAGACCTGACTGCGCTGATAACAGGGCCGAACGGCGGGTATTTCCCTTATGATAAAAACGACCCCGACTATTTCAACGTGCCAGCCTCCCCGGAGCGCACCCAGCCATTCCGGGAGTTTGTGACCATTTACCACGAATCGCCCTTCACGGTTCAGGCATTTCCGATCGGTTATACTTCTGATCCAAATTTACAAAGCACCGTTTCTGCCGGAGCTGACGCTTTTTCCATCAACTACGGCTCAGGCGGCATCGGGGCAGAAATATATGCCAACCGGATTGGCGTGGGCCCGGCTGCTGATTGCCTGGAGTGCGCGTATGAAGAGTTCTTCCTTTCTGCCTGGGCAGTTGGCGACCCTGCTATGGTGGTCGATGTGCCTGCCAACACAGCCTGGAAAACAAACAAAGGGGTTCCCAATCAGCCCATTGAGAGAATGCCCGTTGATAAAATTGGTGTGGCCGGGGTTGACAAGCTGGTGTTGAACAGCCTCGTTGGCCAATTGGAAAATGCTATGGGCGTCTATAAAACTGCCAATGGCAAAGACCCTTCTTTCGATCCGCCACAACCCTATACCTATAAAGCCACAAAGGCATTGTATCCCGACGACCCCTCCAATGTTTACCACAGCTACCTCGGCGACCACGTTAAGTTTCGGGTATTGCACGGTGGTGGTATCCAAACGCACGTACACCACCAACATGCCCACCAATGGCTCCACTCGCCCGACAGCGACAACGGCCATTACTTAGACAGCCAGGTGCTGAACCCGGGTGAGTCGTACACGCTCGAAATGGTGTACAACGGCGGCGGCAACCGCAACCAGACAGTCGGGGACGCCATTTTCCACTGCCACTTTTACCCGCACTTTGCCGGCGGCATGTGGGCCATGTGGCGGGTGCACGATGTGTTCGAGGCTGGCACAAAATACAGCTCCGTACAAAACCTGGAAATAGCTCCAGGCGCCCGCGCCCTGCCCGATGCGGAGATTCTCAGCGGTACGCCGATCCCGGGATTGGTGCCGCTGCCAGCCCTCCCGATGGCGCCGGCGCCTGGGTCGGTATCCATTGACAAAAATGGCCAGGTGATCGTGACAGACCCATCCACCAACCCAGGCTACCCCTTCTTTATCCCTGGGGTGGCAGGTCGCCGCCCGCCACACCCACCGCTTGATTTTGCCGTTGATACTTTAAATGGCCGCCCCGAAACACTGGATGGCGGCTTGCCCCGGCACGTGATTGTAGGCGGCAAAGTAAAATGGGAGAACCACTCTGTGACCGACTGGACCAAAATAATGGGTGAAGCAGTAGCCATTCAATTGCCGGAAGATGGCACCGCAGTGGAAAAGACCGCTATGGCGGCCCATGCCAAGCGCGCGCACCCGACCGTAACAACTGAAGGCCAGCCCGCCAACTATATTTACAATGGGCTTCCGCCGGTTGCCGGTGCGCCGTTCGCAGACCCCGCCATCAGTGACGATGGGCACGCCGTTGGCCAAAAACGCATCTACAAGGCAGCCAATATCCAGATGGATGCCGTATTCAACAAGGAAGGCTGGCACTACCCACAGCAACGCATGATAACGCTTTGGGGCGACGTGGCCGCTACATTAGATGGCATCCGTCCGCCAGAGCCTTTCTTTTTCCGGGCCAATACCTTTGAGTTCGTGGAATACTGGCATACCAACCTGGTGCCGGATTACTATGAGCTGGACGATTATCAGGTGCGCACGCCGACGGACATTTTGGGTCAGCACATCCACCTTGTCAAATTTGACGTGACGTCTTCTGACGGTGCTGCCAACGGATTCAATTATGAGGACGGCACCTTCAGCCCCGGCATCGTTCAGGAGCGCGTCGAAGCCATCAACAAAGCCGGTGGCATTTACCAATACAACGCTTTAAATAACGGGGCCATCAACAATACCGCCTTGTTGTCCCCAACCCGTTCTATGCTCAAGTTGAAGCCGCCAAACCCGGTATGGGGCCGCCCACCGGCAAGCGGTGAATGGGACGGCGCACAGACGACGATACAGCGTTGGTACGCCGATCCCTTGTACAACAACCACCATGAAGACCAAACGCTGCGCACGGTGTTCACGCACGACCATTTTGGGCCTTCTACGCACCAACAGGTGGGCTTGTACGCAGGTCTGCTGGTCGAACCTGCCAACTCCACCTGGATTGACCCAATCACGGGCGAAACCATGGGCCAGATGTTGCCAAACAGGCAACCCAAAAAGCGGCAGGTAATGGTCAACGGCGTCGCCAAAGAAGTAAGTGATGGTGGCCCCACCAGCTATCAGGCCAACATCATCCTGCCCAACCAGGCCGACAGCTACCGCGAATTTGCGCTGGAATTCCAGGATCTTGCCCTGGCTTACACCGCCCAAAGCAAATCTGCGATCAATCCTTATCCTGCCATACCCAACACCGGAAATGTATTCAATGATACGGCATTTTTAACTCAGGTCGCAAAATACACCGGTTGGCAAGACGCCAACTATGCCATCAACGGACCTTGTTGCGGCATCGGCTTGATCTCCCCTGGACCTCAAGGCGCTTATTCGGTGAATTACCGCAACGAGCCGGTGCCACTTCGGGTTGACAGCATCAACGGCGCTACCGTGCGTGGGCTGGCCGGCGACATAGCCTACGGTTTCCAGTCCCGAACAGACCGGGCAAACCCGAACTTCAACAAACAGCCGGCAGGGGGTTCCCTGATTAGTCCTGGCTCTTCCTTCACATTCCCCAAGAACCCTATTTCCGCGAACATGGGGCCTGGTGACCCCTATACACCCCTTTTAAGGGCATACCAAGGCGATAAAATCCAGGTCAGGACATTGGTTGGCGCTCATTTGAAGCCGCATTATTTTAACATTCACGGGGTCAACTGGCTGTTCGAGCCCTCAAACCCCGTATCTGGGTATCGCTCCACACAATCTATGGGCATTTCGGAGCATTTTGAGATGTTGTTCCAATTGCCCACCACCAGCAAGCCCACGAATGATTACCTGTACATGCCCAGCGCAAGTTTGCCGGGTATGCAATACGGCACCTGGGGCATCATGCGCGCTTATGACAACAGCAATAAGCAACAAAACCTGGCGCCTTTGCCTTACAACCTCCCTGGCACAAGCACAAGGATGCAAGGCAAATCCTGTGGTTGCCCCGACGGCGCACCCGTAAAAACTGAAACCGTCGTCGCGGTGGAATCGCAAAAAGCTTTGAAAGGTCCATTGGTGCTCAATGCAGACCAAAAAATTTCCAAAAACAATGGTTTGTTCCTTGTTCGGAAATCTGATTTGAACACCGACGGTACTTTGAAAACAGGCGTGCCAGTGGAGCCGCTGGTACTGCGTTTCAATGCAGGCGACTGCATAAAGCTCACGTTGGAAAACCAAATCGGGTCGTCACCAGAGCCAACAGATGGCAACTTAGGGATCACCAATAACCTTACCCTCAACCTGAACCCATCTTCTACGGTGGGCTTGAGCCCTACCCTGTTGTCATTCGATGTTACGGACAGCGATGGCGCCACTGTTGGCTTGAACCCGGAGCAAACGGTTGTCAGTGGCGGCAGCAGCAAAACCTATACCTGGTACGCCGGGAGATGGGAGCGGCAGCCCGATGGCAGTTCCAAACCCGAACCTGTCGAATTTGGCGCCGTGGTGCTTCAACCTGCAGATATTTTGGAGCAACCCAGCTTTGGGATGGAAGCTGCCCTCGTCATAGAGCCGGCAGGCGCAACCTGGGTGGAGGACATCAATTCCAGGGCTTCCGCCACGGTGTACAACAAAGCTGGGAGCTTGTTATTCCGCGAATTTGTGCTGATTTACAATGACTTGATGAATGCAGCCAACTATGGCTCAGAAAACATTGCCTATCGATTCAACGCGACCGGGAAGCGCCCTAAACTTTTTCAGCACGACCTGACCAGCGCATTTTCCAACCAGCTTGGCGGAGAGCCAGCAACACCTGTATTTGCCGTTAAAAAAGGTACGCCGGTGCGCCTGCACCTGCCTACCGCACAAGGTTCCGGCAACGGGGCAGTGTTTGAGCTTCACGGTCACGTTTGGCAAGAAGAGCCTTATGGCCCCGGTTCAATGACACTTGGATACAACCCTATGTCGGAGTGGAAAGGCTCGCAAGGCCAAATAGGTGCTTTCAACGCGTTTGAAATTTTGCTCGACAAAGCTGGGGGCGAGTTCGAGGTGCCGGGCGACTACCTGTACAGTTCCTTAGCCACGCAATCCACCGAGGGTGGTTTCTGGGGACTGATGCGGGTGACGGACGCTGCGGACGTGCCAACGGTGAATACCATCAGCCAGACTGGAGGCATTTGGACCATAACGGGCAATAACACCGTCAATTTCTCTCTGGGCAATGGCGCCGCATCCAAGGCAAATACGTTCGCTCCTTTTGTGGAGCTGTACGATGCCAGCAACAACAGGGTCGGCACTCCTGTCCCTGTCGATCAATTTACCGGGAAATGGGCTTTTAGCAACATTCCATTGAACATGGGCGCCCAATACACGGTGAAATCGACTGACGGCACAAGTATGGTTTACGGAACCCGCAGCTTGAAGGCCAACGCTTACGGCGGCGGCACTGTGAGTGCAAAACCGCTGGTTTTGAGTCAAAAAGCGCGTCAGATTCCAGGAAAGCCCAAAAAAGCAAGTAAAAAAGCGGAGCCTCAGGCTACCAACCCGCACATGGAAAGGCTTATCAGGATGGGCAACTTGCCGCACGAGAACAACGCAGCATCTAGAAACAAGAACCGCTAAATCCGGATTTGTTGATGAAAAGTGCCATTTACATGCTCGCCAGAAAGGCCGGAATTCCGGCCTTTCTGGTTTGTTTGGTTTGCAAGGGCCTATTTTGCCAAACCGACAACACCCCCTTGTCGCAAGCACCGCTCGGCACCGTGATAAAGGACGGCGTGCGCGTTGACTTCCGGTTGGAGCATTTGGATGCCATTCCAGCTCCAGGCATTTTCAAAGAAGGGGACAATGTGCGCTTTTCTTTCCAGATTTCTGACACCGCTACAAAACGGCCGATTTCAGGGGCCTTCCCGGCTGCCTGGATGAAACTGGATGAAACCGCTGACATTGCAGCCCCCGAGGCCTGCAGAGAAAAAATCCAGACTTTTTTAAGCGGCGGGATATTCGGAAAAGCCGACCTCGACCTGAATGCCTATTACGTGCTTGCGCTGAATGAAGACCCAACCATTACCGTGGTCGATCCTTTGTTCGGCTACGGCGGCTCCAAGCTCCTCGCCCTGTTGCAACTGCACAGCCGGGGCAAAGACTGGGTATTGAGCAAGGACAAGCGCCGCATCTTCGTGTCGTGTCCTGATGCCCGGGAAATCGCCGTAATTGAAACCGCGACCTGGAAAATCTCTCGCTTTATTGCCACCAAATTCCCGCCCGACCGAATGGTAATGCAGCCCGATGGGCACTACCTGTGGGTAGCTTGCCAGGAGGGGCCAGAAGGCGCCGCCTACCAATCCGGGGTGCTGGTTTTGGACCCGGCCACCTTGAATGTAGTGGCAGATATTCCCACGGGCAGCGGCGCACATGACATTGTAATAGACGACGACAATCGCCATGTGTTTGTGAGCAATTACCAACAAGGCACCGTCAGCGTACTCGACGTAGGCGCTTTGAAAAAAAGGGGGGATATTGTCACTGCCAATGGCCCTGGTTTTATGGCCTGGTCAACTGCCTCGCAAGCCTTGTATATTACCCATCAGGAAGGTGGCACGATCAGTTGCATCGATATTGAAACGATGTCTGTGAGGCACAGCATCCCGGCCGGGGCGGGCGTTTCGCGCATCCGCTTCGCACCCGGTGGCAGGCTGGGCTTTGCCGTCAATCCCAAAAATGATTACCTCTACATACTCGATGCCGCCAGCAACCGGGTCATCCAGCGCGGGGTCATGGAATCCATGCCTGACCAGGTGATTTTCAGCGATGAGATAGCCTATATCCGCCACCGCGGGAGCGGCACGGTACTGATGGTGCCGCTGGCAGCCGTTGGCACGGAAGGCAAACAAATACCCGTGGTGGATTTCCCCGGCGGCGACAACCCGCCCGGCAAAACGCCCTACCCGCCCTTAGCCGACGGCATCACCCCAGTTCCGGGCGGCAATTCTATGGTGATCGCCAACCCGCTGGATGAATCCATCTATTTTTACAAAGAGGGCATGGCGGCGCCCATGGGAAACTTTAGCAACTACAGCCACCGGCCAGTCGCCGTCATGGTGGTAGACCGCAGCCTCAAAGAAACTTCGCCAGGCCGGTACGAAACCATTGCCCGACTGGGCGCTCCCGGCAAATATTGCTTGGCGTTTTACAGCAATGCCCCAATGCTCGGACATTGTTTTGAAGTAGATGTCAAGGGCAATGGCAACATTGAGCTGGCGCGGACCATCGCCAAACAAGGCCCCTTAAAAACTACGCCGATATTCAGCGAACGTTCTGCGCCTGTGGGAAAAGACATGGTACTGCGTTTTGCCCTGCACCCGCACGACAAGGCTGAACCTGTAGTCGGTCTGAAAGATGTGCAATTGCTCTACCTGACCAATTCAGGTCAATGGAGCAAAAGGGTTTCATTGTCAGAAAATGAAAAAGTCCCCGGCGTGTATGAGGCCGCCATTCAGTTTCCCATGGCGGGCGTCTATTTTTTGTACGTATCCTGTGTCTCTCAAGGTTTGGATTTTAACAACACGCAGTACATCCTGATGGAAGCTTTGAAGGACACAAAATAAAAAACTCAACATGAAAAAGAACAAACACCTCCTCTGCCTGCCCCTGATATTGGCCATAATATTGGCCACGGGTGTTGTCCACGGCCAGAAAAAAGCCGCCTGCTGCCTGCCGGGCGGAGCAACGGAAGATGCCATCATTGAAATGGGGGGTATGAAAATACCCAATGCCGAACTGCTGACACAAGACGGCGAAACGGTCCGCTTTTATGACCTGATAAAAGGCAAAACAGTGGCTATCAACTTTGTTTTCACTACCTGCAAAACGATATGCCCGCCTATGGGCGCCAATTTCAGCAAAGTAAAACAGCTCCTGGGAAGCCATGTCGGGCATGATTTGGCCATGATCTCGATAAGCCTCGACCCAGCGGTGGACACGCCGGAGCGCATGAAGGAATGGCAGGAAAAATTCAACGCCGGGCCTGGCTGGACAATGCTCACAGGCAACAAAAGCACGGTTGACAACCTGCTGAAAGTCTTGAAAGTATTCACCCCGCTGAAAGAGGAACACTCCCCCATATTGCTGGTAGGTAGAGACGGCGACGACCAATGGATCCGCACCAACGGGCTGGCCGAGCCGGAAAAAATCGCCTCCATTATTGGCAATTACCTGCCCAAAACCCCTACTGCGGAATCCCCGGAAAGCCCAAGCGCAAAAGGCGACCTGGCCTATTTCAGCGATACCAGGCTGACCGACCAAAACGGGGTAGAGCATCGCTTTTTCAGCGATCTGATGCAGGATAAAGTGGTGCTGATCAACGTGTTTTTTTCAGAATGTCAGGGTACCTGCCCCGTGATGTCCAGCAGCCTGGGAAAAATCCAGGAGCGCCTGGGCGAGCGGCTCGGCAAGGAGGTGATGCTCTTGTCCATTTCAGTCGATTGCACCCATGATACGCCAGAAATCCTGAAATCCTATGCCGAACGATTTGAAGCCAAACCCGGCTGGTATTTTTTGACTGGCCCTAAGGAAAACGTGGATTTTGTGCTCAAGAAACTGGGCCAATATGCAGAAACCCGTGAAAGCCATAACGCCATCATGCTGATCGGCAACACCAAAACCAGGTTGTGGAAAAAAGCAAACGGCCTGGCTGGGGCTGATGAAATCTACAGCGTTTTGGAAACTGTTATCAATGACCAAAAGTAACAAAATATGCCTGTGGGCCACCTTTTTGCTGGGCTTCTGTGCAGCGTTGGCGCAGCCTGCCGCTGACACCGCATTGTCTGCGGAAGAGCTTAGGGGCAAACAAATATTCCTGAACGGGAAATCAGCCAGCAACACGCCGGTCGTTGCGGTATTGTCGGGCATGGAAGTACCTGCGAGCACCCTGCCCTGCGGGAGCTGTCACGGTGCACAAGGAAAAGGTAACGCCGAGGGGGGGGTGCAACCCAGCGACATCCGCTGGGAAACACTTACCCGGAATTACCAATCGGCGAACAAAACAGGTCGGCAACACCCGCCCTACGACATAAAAACAATTAAAAAGGCCATCACCATGGGCATAGACCCCGGTGGCAATTCCCTGAGCGCCATGATGCCCCGGTACAACATGTCAGCAACAGATATGGCCGACCTTATCGCGTACATCAAACGCCTGGGAACCGACCAGGACGAAGGCTTGACTAAGGAGCAGATCAAAATCGTTTGCCTGCTTCCACCCGGTGGCATGGACAGCGAAATTTCCAAGGCTTCTGCCGGACTGATACAGGCCCGTTTCGACCAGTTGAACAAGTCAGGCGGTATTTATGGAAGGAGCATTGCCTGTGCCTTTTATTCGGAAGCACCCGGCACAGTGTCTGTGGTAGAAATGCTGCGAAAAGAGCAGCCTTTTATGCTGGGATGCAGTTTCTGGCCCGCCAACAACCAGGCGCTACTCGACTACTTGCAGCAAGAAAAAATCCCGGTGTGTGCTGCGATCTCAGAAACGACAAGACTGATGGGAATGCCGAAACAAGATGTGTTTTTTTTGTTGCCAGGGCTTGAGGAACAACTCGAAGCCTTGCTGGAAAAAGCCAACACAAATGGGCCCATTTCTTTGGTTTGTGGCGACAATGCAGAAGACCGGAAACTGGTGGACGCGCTTCAGGCAAGCAACAGGGGCACCAAGTCTTTGGAAGCAGTTTTTGTAAAGGCCGGCATGTCGCTTGACGAATTGGCACGAACTGTTTCAGCACAGAAAAATACTGCTGTATTGTTTTTGGGCGGCGCCGAACTGGCTGATTTGTTGCGCGCTTTCGCTGCTCAAGAGTTTTTTCCCAAAGTTTTTGCACCTGGCACCAGGGCTGGAAAGCAGGTTTTTGCTGCGCCTGCGGGTTTTAACAAAAGAGTAACCCTGGCCTACCCCACCTGGATAGACCAGGTTACAGATCAGGGTTACCAGCATTTTCGCGAGATACAACACCAGTACGGGCTGGTCCAAAATGCCCAAAACATCCAGATGATTTGCCTGGCAGCCACAGATTTGCTCATCGAGAAGCTCAAATCCTGTGGCCAGGAGCTAAGCCGCGAAAAGTTGGTTAAGGAAATTGAAAACGGGGCAACCATAAAAAATGGCCTGATCCCCGATTTGAGCTTCCACCCAAACAAAAGGGTTGGGAGTACCGCAGTGTTTTTATTGGAATTGGATGTGGAAAACCGAAGTTTGACCAGGGCAGGGCTGTAGTCGCCGACCGAAACCTTGATAATCAATAATACAAATGCCTGTACAGAAAACAATCTTCATTACCACTGCTCCGCAAAAAAACGAGCATTGCGATTATGCGAGCAAGCTGCCCACGGATGGAAGCTTGTGGGGTCAAGTTTATGGCAACCCAGTGTTGGCATCAGAATCCCTTGCGCAACAAGGCATTTCTTTTGGAAGGACAATCTACAGCCTCCAAAAAACAGGTATTGTTGGCGACAAGCCAATGCCTTTTGAAGTCAAGTTGTTGATTTTGGAGCAGGCAGTAGAACTGTTCGATTTTGTGGAACTTCAGTTCGGGCGCGATACCGATGTGGAAATATTGCAGGCCATCCCGCCTTGCTGCCGCATGATCGCCGCAGATGTCCCGGCATCGGATTTAGCGGGTTTGGAGGTTTTGTTTTGGCAAATGGCCGCCATTGAAGCGCGCTACTATAAGATAACGGTACAAGCCCGGCAATCGGGCGATGAGCTCCCCGTTTTGGCGCTCCTGAAAAAACTGGGAAGGGAGGATGTCATCGCCTATTCCACGGGCCCCTTGGGCGCCTGGACGCGGCTGGTTGCGCCCGCGTTTGGGTCGCCAGCAGTATATGCCACCTTGGAAGAGTACCCGATGCCTGACGGGGCGTTTCCAGTGAAAAACCTGATAGAAGACTACGGGTTACCGGAAATCCCGAGGTTCGACAAGCTGTTTGGCATAGCAGGGAACCCTGTTTTTCGCTCCTTATCGCCCAGGCTGCACAATGCAGCTTACCGTGAACTCGGCATCCAAAGTTTTTTTGTCCCGTTTCAGATCGACAACTATGAGACGTTTCACCGGCGGCTCGTGCAGTCGCCGATGCTCAAAGCCCTGGGTTTTGAGCTCAGTGGCTTGACGGTGGTTTCCCCATTCAAGGAGGCGGGGTACGACATAGCCGACGAGGTGTTGCACCCAATTTCACGGGCCACCCAATCCTGCAATTTGTTGAGCAAACAGGGCGAAAACTGGGTCGCTGACAGCACGGACCCTCTGGCGATCCTGGAAGCGCTCAAGCGGCTCGAAGTAGCCCCTGCTCAGCTTCGGGCTGCGGTCATTGGTTGTGGGGGCGCAGGCAGGGCCATCGCGGCCACCTTGATGGGCGCTGGCGCCAGCGTGGTATTGTTCAACCGCAGCCCCGAACGGGGCAAATTTGCGTCGCGGCAATTGAACGTGCCTTTCCAGCTGCTGCAACAACTTGATCCAGCAACATTTGACATCCTGGTAAATGCCACCCCTTTGGGCAAACAAGCTCATGAAAGGCCGTTTGACCCTGTGTATTTGCGCAATGACGCCGTTTTCATTGATTATGCTTATGGGAGGCACACAACACAGGTGGTAGCGGACTTGCGGGCAAGAGGCATTGGGTGTGTAGATGGGCGGGAAGTGCTGGTCATCCAGGTTCGCCGGCAATTTGAAGTGATGACCGGCACAAGCATGCCAGAAGGCCTGGCATTCCAACATACATTTGAAGCACAAGCGGAACATATTTTAACCTGAGCACAAAGAAATTTTGATTATGAACGAATTGAAATCCAACCGAATAGATGACAAGAGCGAGCAATTGCCGGAATCTGTGCAGTATGATGGCAGCAGATGGATAGGAACCTGGTATAACGCGCTCGACGAACCGCAGCACATTTCCCGGTTCGATATTTTGGAGCAAGGCTCAAAATGGTATGTGCGTGCCTATGGCGCGTGCGCGCCAGAGCCCTGCGATTGGGGTTTAACGCCAATAAGTGTGTTCAACACCAACATAGAATCCCCGCAAGCCCTGGGCTTTATCGCCACCTATGATTTTGGGTTTTGCGAAACACTGTTGGCAGGGATTGAAAAACAGAACCTTTTGACGATCTCCACCTATACCACCTATAAGGACGGCAGCAATCGGCACAATTATATCCAAAGAGAATTTTACGTCAGAAAATAAGGCATTATGGATTATTCAAAATATCTGGGTACCTGGGTAAATACCTTGAAAACCGGTCAAACCATGATCAAATTCAGGCTGTACGAAGCGCAGGGAAACCTCATGATGGAAACCGAAACGACCTTCAGCCCCAAGCGCTGGGAAAACATTTTCCTGTCCACGTATGGTGAAGAAAAAGACCCTGGAAAATTTGTCGCGTTCGAGGCCCGATATGCCTCGGAAGCCATAGAATCGCTGTTTTGCGCCAATGAGAACAAGGGACTGATGGTGATCGGCGGCCTCCACAAGGTAACATCCGCTTCAGGCCAAAAAGCCTATTTTACCCGGGAATTTTTTGTAAAATCTGAACGATGAGTCATGGATACTAGCAACACGGCATATCATAAGCAGTGTTTGGAAAAGCTGCGGCATTTGGCACAGGAGAAAATTGCGCCAAGGGCTGCTGCATACGACAAGCACCCTGGCTTCCCATGGGAAAACTTCCAGGATTTGCATGCGCATGGCCTTTTGGCGCCTACCCTCTCCAAGGAATATGGCGGACTTGGGCTTGGCCACCACCGTGGCGACATACACACGCTTTGGCAAATGACCATGGAAATCGCCAGGGCCGATATGTCGCTGGCGCGTTGCTGGGAAGGCCATGCCAATTCCCTGCTGTTGTTAGACCGGTTGGGCACGGAAGCGCAATTGCGGCGCTGGGCGCCGGGCATCGTCGAACAAGGCGAGCTGTGGTCGGCCTGGAGCGGAGAACCGCTTTTGCCCAAGCCCGGGGAAAAGAAAAAGTTTGGCACTGAGGTAGAGGAAGTCCCTGGTGGGTATGTTATTCATGGCAACAAGGTTTTTTGCTCTGGCGCCCCTGGGGTAGGCAAAGCCATTTTGCTGGTCCATTTAGCGGGAAGGGGCGGCGCAAGGCATTCCACCGCAGCCCCAGAAGGTCTTTTGTTGCTGGTAGCCGACATGAGCGACCCAAGCATCAGTTGCGACGACACCTGGTGGGACCCTATGGGCATGAAGAGTTCCGTCAGTTTGCTGGTCAAATTTGACCGAACGTTTATCCCCAAAGAAAATTTATTGGGCACACCGGGAGTGTACCTGCTCGACGATTGGCAAACACGCTTCTCCCCGCATTATGGCGCCACTTTCATGGGCGGGGCCATCGCTGCCTTTGAATATACCCTGGAGTACGCCAGGGCACAGCACCGGGAAAATGACCCATACCTGCAGCAACGCATCGCTAAAATGGCCATCAACATAGAAACCGGCAAGATTTGGTTGCGGCACGTGGCCGAACTTTGGGAAACTGGGCAAGTTGAGCAGGCCAAGCTCGCGGGCAGCGAGGCCCGTTATTTCCTGGAAACCCTGGCAAAAGAAGTGCTCGAAAACAGCATCCATGCCTGTGGAGCCCGAGCACTGATAAGGCCCAGCCCATTGGAGCGCATCTACCGCGACCTGTCATTTTACGTCCGGCACGACAACATCGACCACATTCTGGCCACCATCGGCAAGTCGGTACTGGGACTGGAACACGACGTGTCATTTTTCAAACAAACAACCGAAAATGGCGCAAAAGCCAACCATTCAAAAGAAAACGGAGTACACCATGAAGCTGGAAAAGCATAGCGTAAACATCTGGGTAATGGCCTTTGGTTATTTCCTGTTTTATATCCCTTACAGCGCCTTGGTCAAGGCCCTGTCGGAAGGCATATTGCCTGGGATGTCTGGCCCTGTTTCTGGTTTTCATCTATTGCCCACCGTGTTGGTAGGCTCCTTTATCACCTTCCAGTTGATCCTTTTTTTCACCGGTTGGTGGAAACACGCAGCAACAGTGCAGCTTGGGCGATTGCGCATCCCGTTTGCCAGCAGCCGGCACACCTTTTTTTCCGGCATTGCCACCGCTGTGATCATTGCCACCACTACCCTCGCCTATACGTTTAGCGGCATTTCTATCGTGTTCTCGCTGTTGCTGATGCGCGGGGGCGTTTTGATACTGGCGCCCATTATCGACAAATTTTTCAACCGAAAGGTAAACTGGTACTCTTGGGTAGCCTTGGCGATGAGCTTTTTAGCCTTGAGCATTGCTTTGGCCGACCAAAAAGGATATGCGCTCAGTGCAGTTGTAGCCATCAACATCGGCGCTTACCTGACAGGCTACTTTTTTCGCTTGCGTTTCATGACCCTGCACGCAAAATCGAAAGATCGGAACCAGACCTACCGGTATTTTTCGGAAGAAATGATTGTGGCCAGTGTCGCCCTGCTGGTCGCGCCCATCCTTCTCGCCGCATCCGGTATGCACGAATCGTTCCTGTTGCTCCGCGAAGGTTACCTGACGATGTTCAGCTCAAGTTTTGTCGGCACCGAATTGTTGATCGGTTTCCTGTATGCAGGACTTTACATTTTTGGCACCCGCATTTACCTCGATCAACGGGAAAACACCTTCTGCATCCCGATCAACAGGTGTTCCAGCTTGTTGTCTGGGGTAATTGCCTCATTTGCCCTGACATTTTTCCTCGGCAAAAACATGGTGAACAACACGCAGTTGCTTAGCGCGGGGATCATTATCCTCACCTTGTTGGTGTTGAGCTTCCCGATATTGAATGATTGGCGCAGGCTGAAAAGAACATTGTCCCTACAGCAGTTGTACATATTCGTTTGCGAAGGGAACACCAGCCGTTCCCCCATTGCCCAGGCCATTTGCAGCGCTGAGATCAAAAAGATGTTGGGTTTGGAAAATATGGAAAGCCCTGACTTTCCGGTGCGGGTTATCAGCGCCGGCTTAGCGGCAAAACCTGGCACACCTTTGCACCCTTTTGCGGCGACAGTGCTGACAGAGATGGCAGTAAACGTACCCCATCACCGCTCACAGAATCTAAGGTTGAACCAGGTTGAGAATGCCAGCATTATTTGGTGCATGAGCGAACTGCAAAAAATGGACATACTGAAAAAATTTCCGTCGGCAGCGCACAAAGTAAAGGTGTTGAACCCCGACCAAGAAATTGAAAACCCCAGCGGGAAGCCGATCGAGGTGATGCGCCAGGTTGCGCAGCAAATAAGGGATTCAATCGTTCAGCAACTTGGGAAAGAGGTCAGGTTACAGCGGCCTGTCATCCCTGCCACCTGAACTTCCCGGCAAAATTTGCCGATAGCATTTTACTTGACAACATTATTTTTTTCACTAAATCTTTTCATTATGAAATCAGTAGAAAAAGGCAGGACAGCAGAAGCCGCCGAACAAGCAAAAGTTTCAAGACCAGCAGCCGAAAAAGGCGGCGCATTCTTCCACCTGGCAGAAGCCAGTTTTCACGCATCCAAATCCAGCTTCCATGCCGCAGAAGCGAGCTTTCACACGGCAAAAGCGAGCTTTCACACGGCAGAAGCTGCACAGATGGTCACGCAAGGGGGAGCGTTCGCAGCAGAGTTTGCTGAACGCGCCAAGCCAACCGCTGAGCGTGGCCGTTGATTGGACGTGTGCATAGAGTCAGCAATGAAGCAAGCCCAGCCGACAAGACGATCATGTTTCTTTTCTGCTGGGCTTTTTCATTTCAAGTGCGTTTCGGTTGCGCATGGATAGCGCCGCGCATCAAATTTCAAAATCCAGTTTATGGCACTTTCCCAGTTTCAGAAAACCTTGGCCCTGCGCATCGCAGCGCCGTGGCAAATAAGCGTTCAAAACGGTATCACATCTGCCAGGATGCCGGGGAAAGTAATTGCCCTGCCTGTGAAGCGCCCGGCACTTGCTGCCGTATTACAGGGGCTAGAATTTGAAGGCAAAACGATTGCGACAATCGAATCAGAACTTCAAAATGTTGATGCAGAAAGCCTGGGCGCGTTTAAAGAATGTTTCGATTTTTTGATGCAGAACCTGTTGCTGGGCTGGGAATGGCCCGTCAATGGAAACGCCGCCGCCATAATCATCCCTTTGTCTCCCGAATTTTGTTTGGAGGAAATAGATGCCGAAATTTTCAGGGACTATGTTTTTTCGCGTTTTGCGCTGCTGCGCCGCGATGAAGGCGCCTGGGTTTTGGAGTCGCCCTTGTTATGCTGCAGCCTGCAAGTCCTGGATCCAGGTATCTTGTTATTGCTGCATGCCTTTTCCAGGCCGCTGAGCGGGGAAAAGGCTTTGGGGACAATACAGCAACCTTCAGGCATCGTGTTGCAATGGATGAAAATGTTGGTGACAATCGGCTTTTTAGAACCTGTCTTGATGGAAAATGAAGCCAATAAGCCAGAAAGGGAAGCATTGCAATACTGGGAGTTTCACGACTTGTATTTTCACAGCCGCACAAGGCTGGGACGGCACAACAATGCGGTTGGGCGCTCCCTGCGTTTCTCCCAGCCGCCCCCGCCACCATATAAGCCCTATAGCCACGAGGGGAAAATATTTCTCCCCAAACCGGATGTCAAATCGTTGAAACAAAAAGAAATCACCCTTTACGAAGCCATGGAGCTTCGAAAATCCAACAAGAAGCATGGGCTTCCAGCCATCAATTTTAAAGAACTGGGTGAGTTTTTTTTCAGGGTAGCCCGCATAAAGGGCATGTACCCAAAAGATGAATACGTCATTGCACAAAGGCCGTACCCAAATGCCGGGGGAAGTAATGAAATTGAGTTGTATGTCCTGATAAAAGCCTGCGTTGGGCTTCCGGAAGGATTCTACTGGTATGAACCCGTCGAACATGCTTTGGTTCAGGTGCAACAAAAATCCGCAGAGACGGAGGCTTTATATCTATCGACCAATTATAACAACAAAGCTGATTTTGCGCCCCAGGTTATTGTTTTTTTGGCATCCCGCTTTGCCAGAAATAGCTGGAAATACCAAACGCTGAGTTACGCAAACACCCTCAAACACGTAGGGGTACTGTTTCAAAGCATGTACCTGGTAGCAACGGCAATGGGCCTGGCGCCCAATGGCTGGAGCATCGGAAATTCCGACCTGTTCAACAAAGTGTCTGGCACTAACTATTATGAAGAGACTTCTGTAGGCGAATTTTTATTGGGAGCACCCGGCACATAAAGGTGCTGGGTCAGTTGTTGCAAATAGGCGCCCAATTTCAGCGAAACGTCAATCCTGCTAATGTTTCCAGCGCGATAATCCTCGGCAATTTGAAAACAAAGCCGCATAAACTTGGATTTCCGCAATGGGTTGGGGTAACCCCAAATACAGCCAACTTCGCCGCTCGCACGGAAGGGTATGGCCAATTGGGGATCAGGATGCACAAAACCGACATCGTCTGGATGTAAAATGGTATCTCCGAGGAATAAATGCCCGTTGTGCATGGAGACATACACTGCGCTACAGCACTGATCGATGATTTCATAGTGCGTAAAATCGACCAATGTCGTTTTAGGGGGATTTTTGTCCAAGTTGCGCGTAAGCTGTACGTTGGTTCCTTGTATAGAGACAGGTTTTTCAGCAATGGGGAATTTCCTTCTGATAAACTGCTCTGCATCGGCAGTAAACTGCCCAATCTCACGCCTGAATTTATTGACAAAATACAATTGCCCCCCCGATTCCCACAAAGTGTAGGTCGTGCCGGCACAAGTTGAGGTGATGCCGTATTTGCGCAACAACAATTCTATCTCCATCATATACTTTTCTTCCAGGGGGCCGGCCGGGAATGCACCCGCCGACCACTGCCTTACATGAGCGCGGCGCACCAGCAGCCCCGCATGCCGCTGGCCGCCATCTCCATCAATGATGTCGAAGCCCAAGTCGATCGCCCCATAGTTTGGCAAGGTATCGAACATGCCTCCCGCATGCCGGAAAGCCCGTTCGATGATCTGCTGCATGAGGATTTCGGCAAACGCGCTGCCCAGTTCAAAGAGGCCGTTGCTGTGGTCGTCTGCCGAGGGCGTTTTATCGGGCGCCACGCCAACGCCTTTTACATCAAGGAGGCCGGAGCCTGGCGGTGTTTGTCCCAAAGCGCGTGCATTTTCTTCCAAGGAAAACACCATTGCCCGACCATAATCGGGCGGGCGGAAAGCCAGTGTTTTTTCTTCGCCTAATGGAATTTCGGTATTGACCACCGTTTGCGCAGCCTGGGCCGTAGAAACGAAAGCGGTGTTTTCCACCAGCCAGGTGTCAATAATGCGGCGGATCTCGGCCTCCTGATCCATAGCGGGCAGGTTTTTCAAGCCAGGGAACTGGGTTGTCAACGCCGTTTTGCGCAGGAAGGGAAAATCGTGCTGTATCAGGCCGTAATTGACAAGGACGGCTTTGGCCCCTTTTACCCGCACCGCTTGTTCGCTGCGCGTTTCTTCGCGGTCAATTTCAGCGACTTGCTTTAAGATGGGCCTCTTTGGCTTTTTCACCAACCATTCGAATGGTTTTGACATGGTTGGCGGGGCAAGGTCGTAGTCTGGGCCGGATTTAATATCATTCATTTTATACTATGATTCGCCTGATTTTTGCGATTGAGTATGATTGATTCAACTGATGTTCAATTGATTACAAAGATCGGCATGCACAAAACCAAGCGGCGTGGTGTATAGGTGTCAGCTTACCGTCGATTAGTTGTTTGGAATGAGGGCAACAAGTTACAGATTTCCAGCAAATGATATTGACAAAAAAAACAAAATAAGTGCATATAAACAAGGCTTGTCCTTTATATTTGTCGGTAAATACCTGGGCGAATTTTATCGGATAAACTTCGACTCAAAGCCTCGGAATGCAGCTCGGAAGCGCCGCAATTGTTTATGGAAAACAGTAAGGAATTGTTCAATAATGGAGGCACCTGTTTCTTATCTCCGCACCCAGACGACACGGTGATGTCGGGCCTTTTTGTTATCAAGGACCATGTATTGCCAAAGCCTTATTTCCTGTTCACCATTTTTGGCGATTCAGATTCTGCGCCTTATGTCAACAGGGCACTTTATCCAAATGAGCCAGCCAGCGTTGTCCGGTATAACGAGGATTTGGCTTTCTCCAAGGAACTGGGCATGGAATACCTTGCCTTGATGGAGCCTTGCTGCAAAAAAAAACTGGGCCATGTGATCTTTGACCCTTTACAGCCATTGGAGGAAGCCCTCGTAGGTGCGCTCCTGGATAAAATTTACAACACCATCAAGGTTTTGGACATACAAAACATCGTCGTTCAAAACCCTTTTGGGGAAAAGCAACATTATGACCACAGGGTGGTGAAGGCCGTTGGCGAAAAACTCGCTGCGCGACATGGCTATAAGGTTTTCTTGTTGGATGATATCCCATATTCCAGGACAGTTTTAACCGATAGCCATTCCCTGATTTACGAAAAAACGATCATGGGAAAATCGCTGGAATACAAACATGCCATAATGAATATTTATGAATGCCAAATGATGGACACCTTTCATAATTTTATCGATGCCAACAATATTGAAAGGCTTTTTATGGACAAAACAAACGAAATATAAGCATGGAAAAGCTACCAAATGCTTCCATTATTGCCATCCCGCCTGAGGATGCAGATATGCTGTTAAAAGCTGCCGAAAGGCAACCAGTTCGGGACGACCTAGCCTATTACGACCCGGAGGTTCTGTTATCCCTTTACCGGGGGGTACGGAACGAGCATCCGGCAACCTTCGACAAAGTCATAGCGGCTATTCGAGCAGGGGTCAGCGAAGCGCCTTATTGTGTCATTGTTCGCGGACTGAAATTTGACGAAGAGAAGCGGCTCTATTTATCCATAGCAAGGGGCTTGGGTGATTTTGTTGTCCCCCCCCATAAGGAACCCCGGACACGTTTTGTGCACCAAATCAGCCCTACGACGGATATGTTGGCCAAGGGCCTGGTCCAAGCCGAGCTGCTGCATACCGATGGCGCCGATCATCCGGAGCCACCTGGCTTTATTACCATGCTGTGCCATCGGCCCGATCCAATGGGCGGTGGGCGCTCCAGGTTGATCACGCACGAGGCTGTCCGGCAGGAGATTGCAGAAAGCATGGGCTATCCCGCATTGCTCCAAACAGAAGCAGAGGCAGTGCCCTGGCAAATGGCCGAACACTTAGGCAGCGGTGTGCATTGGCGCCCCATCCTTCCCGACCAACAGGTGCGGTGGCGGCGCTATACCATAGATGCCGCGGGAAAACAGCTGGAAAGCCCCTTGTCGGAGGGCACGGTGAAACACCTTGATGCCTTGGGCGACGCCATCGAAAACTCCCCGCGCATCATCGAGTTTTTGCTCGAACAGGGAGATTTTATGGTGGCTGACAATTTACGGACGCTGCATGGCAGGACCGCGCTTTCAAACCACCCCCGTGCCGGGGAGCGCTTGATGTTCCGGAATTGGATACGTTCCTTTGAGCAGCCTGTTTAAATCACCTTCGACAACACCAAGAAAATAATTATGGGGCCTCCCAGTCATTGCAACGTTTGCCAGCTTTGCGCCAAACCAGACCAGTTCCCGGGCAGTATAAACTGTGGGAAGAAGATAGCCGACAAGTTTAATTCGGGGTACTGGCACAATGGGCTTTCATGGCTTGTATTGGTAGAAGGACGGGTTTTGACCAACTCAAGCATCACGGCAGCCGGATTGGAATGGAAAAGGGCGAGGAGGGCTAATAAGGGCACAACGGTATTGCTGGTGAAAGGTTATTCCCAGGAGCACGAAGCCGTGTTGCTGGAGTGGAACCAAGACATTTCGGGTTTTCAGCGCCAGGAAAACCACCTTGAGCTCTTTGTTTCCTATATCACCAGCCATCCATTCTCGCAAATTGTAGAATACAGGGTCGATGGGGCGCTTATTGGCTTTAACTGGGTGATCAAGATCGGCAATTTGGTGGTGCATCAATTGTTCCCCTGGAGAAAGAAGCGGTACCCAAAACTCAACCTTGGGAAGTTTTCATACCAAACGATGCTGGAGATTTGGCCAGAAAGCTATCATTTTTTGGGCCTTGACACGGAATTGAAAAAAAAATTGGGTGGCTGGGCCTACCATGCGATTTCCCTGCAACACAAAGATGCCTGTATTGTGCCACAGGCCCATATCTATTCATAGCGACCTCGGTTATGCGCATTTATATTTCAAGCAATCATCAGTATCCTGCACGGATCGGTGGGCTTTCTGGCTGCATCGTCCTGGATTTAATGGCCAAGGGCCTTGCAGAGCTCGGCCATGATGTGTTTTACCACCTGAAAAATGATTTGCGCGAGCCCCTTCCTTCGGGTATCCGGGCAATTGATGCGCCGATGGCCGACGCAGATGTTTACCACATGCAGGACACCCTGATTTTCGGGCCGGTGAACAACACCCAAAAGCCCTGGATCCGCACCCATCACGGGCCCTCCGACATGGCGGCGTACAAATATAAGATCGCGGATTCCGTACTGGAACATTCAGTCTTTGTTTCACGTTCACAGGCCAGTTTTTTCGGCAGCGAGCGCTTTGTATATCATGGAATTGACCCTTCAGAGTTTTTCTACGAAGAAAGCAAGTCCGATTATTTCCTTTTCCTTGTTGGCGGGCTGGAAAGGGCCGAGGCCAAAGGATTGAACACGGCCTTGATGTTGGTGCAAAAGCTGGGCATAAAGCTCGTGGTGGCCGGCTCGAGCAAAGACGAAGGCCTTCAGGAGCAATTTTCCAAGATGTGCCGGGCGCAGGGGGTTGAATTCGTCGGGGAAATATACGGACAAAGGAAAGCCGAGCTGTTCGCCGGGGCCAGGGCACTGCTCTTCCCTTCCCAGCTACAAGAATCGTTTGGCTTAGTAGCAGTAGAGGCATTGATGTCGGGCACCCCGGTTATTTGCAGCGACAACGGCGCCTGTTCCGAAGTAGTTTCCCCGGAAGTGGGTTTTTTGTGCCGAAACAATGATGAGTACATTTCAGCGGTAGAAAATATTCAAAAAATATCCCCACAGCAATGCCGCGAAAGGGCCATGAACAATTTCCATTACCTGAAAATGGCCTCCGGATACGTGAAAGAGTATGAAAAGATAGCCTTAACACTTGCCTAAACCACCATGTTCAACATACCCATCCTCCACGGAACCCGCCGCACAGGCAACCTCAGCAGCCGCGTCGCACAATACGCGCTGCGGCGGCTGAACGCGATGGATGCCATCGAATCCTCCCTGCTCGACCTGACGACCTACGACTTCCCCGTACTGGAAGAGCGCACCACCAGCACGACGGTTCTAACCCCGCTCATGGCGGAGTTCTTCGACAAGCTCGCCACCGCTGATGCCTTGCTTATTGTAAGCCCGGAATACAAGAACGGGATGCCTGGCGCTTTGAAAAACGCGCTCGACTATTTGCCGCCCAGGCATCTCAGCCATAAGCCTGTGGGGATCATTACCGTCAGCTCCGGCCCATTTGGCGGCCTCGATTGCCTGGCGCAACTCCGGCTTGCTTGTATCTCCCTGGCAGCAGTGGTCGTGCCAGAGCGTTTCCCGGTTTCTTTCGTGCAAGACAGCTTTGATGCCGAAGGCAAGCCCATCGAAAAAGCAAAAATGGATGAACGTTTTGATAGATTGTGGAAAGAACTGCTTTGGCTCACAGAAGCCACTGCCGCGCGGCAGCGGAAACCGGGCTGACCTAATCTTGCTTTTATTGGAGCGGATCGAATTGGGAAAAACATGCGTCATCCCCAATTTTGGAAGGCATTTTAAACACCGAATAACGTGGTATCATTTGTAGGGCAAAATTGTAAAAACCTATTCGTCAGACCGCGAAAAGCGGTCGGACGATGGCCCTCGGCCCGACCACTTTTCGTAGTCTGACCAATAAGTATAAACAAATACTGCACTATTCCACGATTTTTTCCTTTCCGAAAATTCGGGATGACTCATATTTCGCTACCTTTCGACCCTCCTGCAAATAAAATTACAAAGATGGCCAAACTGCTACTCCTCGCCCTCCTGATTGTCACCCATTCATTATCCGCACAAGTCGTCATAAACGAGGTCTCCGCCGCAAACCTCAACGGCATAGTGGACAGCGACGGCGACAGGGAAGATTGGGTTGAATTGTACAACACCGGTGCTATTCCCGTCAACCTCAGCGGGTGGTTTTTGAGCGACAACCCGGGAAAACCCCAGAAATGGGCGATCCCGAACGGGCAAACCATTGCTCCTGGGGGCTACAAAATGGTCTATTGCTCCGGCAAGGACAAAGTGGCCGGGGCGGCCCTGCATACCAACTTCAAGTTGAGTCAGACAAAGGGCGAATCCATCCTGCTCAGCCAGCCTAATGGCACATTGGCAGATAGCTACACCTTTACCATCCCGAACCAGGGCGACCAAAGCTATGGCCGTTCCCCGAACGGCAGTGCCAATTGGAGGATATTTTTCACCCCGACCCCCAACGGCGCCAATGTCACCAGCGCGTTCACCGCTTATGCCCCAAATGTGACGGCCACCCTCGACGGCGGCTTTTACCCTGGCAGCATCAGCATCGGGTTGAGCACAGGCGCCGGTTTTTCTATCCGCTATACCACCAACGGCACCGAGCCCACCGCAGGCTCTGCCCTTTATTCAGCGCCGTTGAATATTGCCACGACCACCGTGTTGAAAGCCCGGGCTTTCAGCGCCAACGGGCAGATATTGCCCGGATTTGTGCTGTTCAACACCTATTTCATCAACGTCACCCACACCATCCCCGTCATTTCCATCGCCGGCGACAATATTGCGACGCTGATGGGCGGCAACAAGATCCGCCCCTTTGGCTCCTTTGAATATTATGAGAACCAGGTGCTCGCCGACGAAGCTTACGGGGAGTTCAACAAGCACGGAAACGACTCCTGGGCATACAACCAGCGCGGCATCGACTGGATCACGCGCGACCAGATGGGCTACAAGGACGAGTTGAAATACAAGTTTTTCGCCGAGCGCAAGCGGACCAAGTTCCAGCGCCTCATCCTGAAAGCCGCCGCCAACGACAACTACCCCGCCCAAAACGGCGGCGCCCATATCCGCGATTCCTACGTTCATACCTTAGCCATCCACGGCGGCTTGGATCTGGATTGCCGCACCCACAAATCCTGTGTGCTGTACGTGAACGGCGCCTATTGGGGGGTGTATGATGCACGGGAGAAAGTGGACGATTCCGATTTCACGGCCTATTACTACGACCAGGACGAACCTTACATCGACTACATAAAGACCTGGGGCGCCACCTGGCTGGAGTACGGCACCGGTACCGATTGGTATGCCCTAAAAGCCTTTATCTTAGGCAACGACATGGCTGTTCCGGCCAATTACGATTTTGTAAAGCAGCAGTTCGACCTGCAAAGCCTCGTGGATTACATCATCATCAACCAGCACAGCGTCTGCAAGGACTGGCTGAACTGGAATACCGCCTGGTGGCGGGGCCGCGACCCCAACGGGAGCGCCAAAAAATGGCGCTATACCCTCTGGGATATGGACGCGACCTTCGGGCATTATACCAACTACACCGGAATCCCCAACACCACTGCATTCGCCGACCCCTGCGATGTGGAACAGATACCAAATTCCGGCGACCCGCAGAACCATATCGACATACTGATGGCGCTGTTCAACAACCCAGAGTTCAAAGCACTGTACGTGAACCGATATGCCGACCTGCTGAACACCGCCCTTTCATGCCAAAACATGATCGCCTTGCTGGACTCCATGACCAACACCATTGCCCCCGAAATGGCGCGGCAATGCGCGCGCTGGGGCGGCACGGTGGCCGGATGGAACAACAACGTGCAAAAAATCCGCGATTTTATCAATGCGCGCTGCCAGGTGATCGACAACGGCATCGTGGATTGTTACGACGTGACCGGGCCGTTTCAGCTGACCGTAAAAATCTCCCCCGTCGGCTCGCCCAACAATGTCAAGGTGAACACCATCACACCAACAGCTTACCCTTACACCGGCGATTATTTCGGGGGCGTGAACATCGACCTGAAGGCCAAGCCAGGCACAGGGTGGCTGTTCGACCATTGGGAGGTAAATGGCAACACCTTCGCGCCCGACCAGTTTGCCGCCGCTATTTTGCTCGCTTTCCAACAAAATGGGGAGGTGACGGCGTTTTTCGTGCCGGAAGCGCCTTGTACCGAGCCTACAAACTTAGTTTTGACAGAGAACAGCACGGCAAGCACCATCATCGACTGGGCAGGGCCACAGTCGGCCTCCAAATACCATATCCAGTACCGGAAAACAGGCACGCCCGCCTGGACAGACATCGTCGTTACTGCCGCCAAAGGACAGTTCGACAACCTGCCGGGCTGCAGCGACTACGAGATGCGGGTGCGCAGTATTTGCCCGCACGACACCAGCGATTTTGTCGGCATGAACTTTACCACGCCCGACCATTTGACGGGCTTTGCCCTGCCAGATGCCACGATTTGCAACACCAGTACCGCAGTGCTGGACGCTACTTTTTCCGGCGCGACGTACTTGTGGGACGACGCCAGCACCACCCCGACCCGCAGCGTCAACGCTGGCGGAACATATTGGGTGCAAATCAAATCAGGCGATTGTACGTTGACCGATACAGTGCAGGTGTCACAAATAAATGCCAGCACGACTTTGCAGCCCATGCTTTGCCCGGGCGAAACTTACCTGGTCGGGACCGAGATTTTCAATCAGGCAAACCCCAGCGGGCAAGTAATTTTAGCCAATGCCGGCGCCAACGGCTGCGACAGCATCATCAACGTGAGCTTGCAATATCTGACGACAAGCCTAACCCAGCTCTCCCAAACAAGTTGCGACCCTTCGGCAGCGGGGCAAGACACCTTATGGCTGCAAAACGCCCTGGGCTGCGACAGCCTCGTGGTCACTACCACCAGCGTAGTGCAGAGCAGCCAGACCAACTTGTCGGCAACATCCTGCAACCCAAACCTTGTAGGGATTGATACCTTGCTGTTGAGCAACCAATTCGGCTGCGACAGCATCGTGGTCACCACCACCACCTTTGACGCCACCGCTGTCTCTATTACCGAGCTTTCCGCCGGGACTTGCAGCCCTGGGGCCGTGGGCAGAGACACTGTTTTCCTTCAAAGCCTGGCAGGTTGCGACAGCTTAGTTATTACCAGCACTGTTTTTGATGCCTCGACCATACCGGTCACCCACCTGGCAGCCCAGAACTGCGACCCAAATGTAGTGGGCACAGACACAGTTATTCTGGCGAGCGCGGCAGGCTGCGACAGCCTCGTCATTACCAGTACCAGCCTGTTACCGGGCAGCCAGACCAATTTGAGCGCAAAATCCTGCAACCCAAACCTCATCGGGGTGGATACCCTGGTGCTGTCCAACCAATTCGGTTGCGACAGTTTGGTCATCACTACCACCAGCTTCGACGCTGCCGCCATTCCGATTACCAAGCTGTTCGTAAAAAATTGCGACCCGAGCCAGGTGGGCATCGATACCCTCATTTTGACAAGTGCGGCGGGTTGCGACAGTTTGGTGATCACGGCTACCAGCCTCGCACCGAGCAGCCAGATTTCATTGTCGGCAAAATCCTGCAACCCCAACCTGATCGGTATCGACACATTGGTGCTTTCCAACTATTTTGGTTGCGACAGCTTGGTCATAACTACCACCAGCTTCGACGCTGCCGCCATTCCGATCACCAAGCTGTTCGTAAAAAATTGCGACCCGGGCCAGGTGGGCATCGACACCCTCATTTTGACAAGTGCGGCGGGTTGCGACAGTTTGGTGATCACGGCTACCAGCCTCGCACCGAGCAGCCAGACTTCATTGTCGGCAAAATCCTGCAACCCCAACCTGGTCGGTATCGACACCCTGTTGCTATCCAACTTCCTGGGCTGCGACAGCTTGGTCATCACCACGACCACCTTCGATGCGAGCGCCATTCCAGTCACCAAATTGTTCGTAAAAAATTGCGACCCAAGCCAGGTGGGCACCGACACTACCATTTTGCTGAGCGCGGCTGGTTGTGACAGTTTGGTCATAACCAGCACCAGCCTCGCACCCATCAGCCAGACAGCGCTGGCGGCCAAAAGCTGCGACAAAAACCAGGCGGGCATCGACACCCTTGTTTTGTCAAATTACCACGGCTGCGACAGCTTAGTAATCACCGATGTACAGTACGTGGGCCTCGAATTGTTGGCTTCCTCCCCAAAAGTGCTTTGTTTTGGGGGCAGGGACGGGGTTGTCCGGGTTGACAGCGTGCTGTCAGCCTACCTGCCAATAGAAATCGAATTGCAAAGCCAGCCTGCCAAGCTGTACAACGGGTTGCCTGTGTCCTGGACGGGCCTGCGGGCAGGCACCTATTCGGTGCTGGCCACGAACGCGGAAGGCTGTTCCATCAGCCAGGATATCGAAGTGTTGGAGGGCAGCCCCTTACAGCTCGATTTAGGCTTGCAAGAGGTTTCGCTGCACTACGGCGACAGCGTTTGGGTGGAGCCAATGGCAGATTTCCAGGTTGCGGTGGCAACATGGATCCCGGTGGAAGGCGTGGATTGCCCAAGCTGCCCTGCCACCTATATTTTTGCGGACAACACGGGCCAATACACGCTCACGGTTTTCGACCCGAATGGCTGTTCTGCCAGCGCATCGCTGCAGATGAAAGTGGACAAAGGGGTTCGGTTGTTTGTGCCGAACGCCATTCACCTGGGCCAAACGGGGCCAAACGCGCAGCTGAGCGTATTTGTCGGGCCGGAAGTGCTGCGCATACCGTCCTTGCAAGTGTTCGACCGCTGGGGCAACCTCATTTTTGAACAGAAAGATTTGGCGCCCAACAGCCCCAGCAATTGGGACGGCAGCTATCGCGGGCAACTGGTGCCACCGGGGGTATATGTTTGGGCATGCTCGCTCGAAACCATCGATGGAAATACAGCAAAAATGAGCGGTGATTTTACTGTTATCCGCTAGTGGACCTGTAAATCAGTTTTGGCGGGTGAATGCTTATTGGGCAGATGTTGTTTTTTTCAAAAAACATATCGAGGTTATTGGCTGCCCGCAGGTTTCTCAGCGCCTTGGTCGCGCTTTGACAACTTCAAATATACCTCACGCCGCTTGGTTTTGTGCATGCTTATCTTTGTAATCAATTTAGAATCAGTTGAATCAATCATACTCAATCACCAAAATCAGGCGAATCATAGTATAAAAGTTGTCAAAGCTGTTCCGTGGCTTGGCCTGGCGGCGGAGTGAGACATAAGTCATCCCGAATTTCGCGAAGCATTTCAACTAAAGAATGCCGCTGTAGCCCTTTTAGGGTAAAAATTGTCGATACCTATTCGTCAGACCGCGAAAAGCGGTCAGACGACAGCCCTTGGTCTGACCGCTTTTCGCGGTCTGGCCAATAAGTATAAACAAATACTGGGCTTTTCCATAACTTTTTATACTTTCGAAAATTCGGGGCGACTAATATTGGGTGCATGTACAAATCCTCTGCGCAAACTATTGGCAATTCACCCGTCGAAACCCATTTTTAACAAAAAGATTTACCCCCCAACAGCCCAGCAATTGGGAGGGCAGCTATCGCGGGCAACTGGTAAATCCGGGGGTGTACGTATGGATTTGTTCATTAGAAACTATTAGCGGCGAAACGGTGCATACGAGCGGGGATTTCACCGTAATTCGACAGGTTTTCAAAATTTTATATCTTAGCCCCTGAAAGCACGGGAGTTAAATGCTTGTCGCCCGACGAGCTGTACGCCCAATTTTGTTAACCAAACGTACAATCTCTGTATGAAAAAATTCCTTTTGCGCACCCTGATCGCAATCTTGGTGCTTATCCTTGGCATTGTAGCATTTATCCTTGGCTCCTGGGACAAAAAGTACGATGCACCCTACCCCGATATCACCGCAAGCCAGGACTCTGCCGTCATTGCCCGCGGCAAATACCTCATTTTCGGCCCGGCGCACTGTGCTACCTGCCATGTACCCATGGACAAAATCGCCGATGCTGAAAAAGGAATAGAGATGCCCTTGAGCGGCGGCTGGACCCTGTCCATCGATCCCGGCACGTTCAGGGCGCCCAACCTGACACCTGACATGGAGACAGGCTTGGGCTCTTGGAAAGACAACGAGATCGCAAGGGCTTTGCGGTACATGGTGAACAAAGACGGCCACCCCCTTTTCCCGTTCATGCCATTCCAAGAGCTGAGCGACGAGGACTTGACGGCGATTATCTCCTATTTGAGGGCACAGGCGCCAGTTAACCACCCCGTGCCGCGCTCAGAATTGACTTTCCTGGGAAAGGCAATTTCTGCCTTCGGATTGGTAAAACCCGAAGGCCCGAAAAAAACGCCGCCCAAATCAGTGGCCATTGGGCCGACGGTTGAATACGGTTCCTACCTTGCCAACAGCGTCGCCAATTGCAAGGGCTGCCATACCCAAAGGGACTTGAAAACGGGAGCCTTCACCGGCATCGATTTCGCCGGAGGGTTCGTGATGCCGCCCGACGACTTTTCAGGCGGGTTCTCCTTTATCACGCCAAACTTGACGCCGGATCAAGAGACGGGGGTTATGGCGGACTGGTCAGAGAGCACCTTTGTGACCCGGATGAAGAAAGGCCGCGTACACCAGACCTCGCCAATGCCCTGGGGCAGCTTTGCCACCATGGACACCACCGACTTAAAGGCGCTGTATCAATACTTGCATTCCCTGAAACCCGTTTCCAACAAGATAGTGCAAACGGTTTACGCGCCGGGCGAGAAGGTGCCCGAGCAGTAGTTGGCCGCGCTCATACATCCAGCAAGCCCTCTGGCAGGTCCATCAGCACTTGCCGGAGGGTTTCGTTTATTGCTACGATAAATTGCTCGTTCAGGGGTATCAGCACTTCTTTTCCCTTGAAGCGCAAGAACGCCATTTCCTGCTGCGGCATTTCCAGCACCTCGTCGATGATGCCGATTTCGCCCAGGGTTTTGTCAAGCATCAAATACCCCACTAGCCCTTCGTATTCCAGGGAATCGTCGGGCATCTCGAACTCGCGCTCGTCGTCGCTCAGAATGTCCTGCTCGCGCAAAAACAGCTCCTTGGATTGGAGCATCTGGGCGGCGTCGCGGCTGTCAACCTCCTCCAGTTTGACGATCATTTCACCTTTTCCCCGCACATTGGCGATAAAATACGGGATTTTAGCGCTCTTCACTGCGATGAAGATGCGCTCGTTTTTCATAAAATCTTCCAGGTACTGCTCCTCGATGCCCATTTTGATCTCACCCGTGAGCCCATGGGCTTTTCGGGTGCGCCCGATACAGACGTATTGTTGTTCCTTGCCAGCCATTTTTCTAATTTGATAATTTGATAATGGGATAATGTGATAATGGGGGGCTGCGATCAGTTGAATTCAAGCACTGTTTGGCGGAGGATATAGCCTTTTTCCGCTTTCAGCTCCCAGGGGCGGGTGAGGCAGTCGGGGGGAATGGGATTTTGGGCGCAGTATTGTGAATCGAGTATCCATTGCTCCCGCATCACCAGTCCGACATGCTTGGCATACCGCGCCCTTGAAAAACGCCGCTCAATGGCATCGGTGTAGTTGGCTTCTGTGATGACAAGGGTGGAATCGAAATCGAAGCCGCCGAGAGAAACCGGCACATCGATGGAATCCACTTTGTAGCCCCAATTGACGAAGGGCCTCATGCGCTCGCCGGCGATCTCGATCTCCCGGTATTGGTCGATCCAGAGATTGCCGTCCCAGGCACTGCGCTTGTTCATGGGGAACACCATTTTCAGGAAGCGGAGGTTCTGTTCGGTGCGCACCGCCTGGGCGTTGTTGCGGCTGGCGCTGCCGACCGATTTGATCTCCCAATTCTCGTTTACCATCTTGCGTTCGTAGCGTTCGACGACAAAGTGCAATTGCCCGGTGTTGTCGAGCAGCGAGTCGCCGACTATTTCCATAACAAAAGTGCTGGACGAATCGCGGGCAATGCCTGCCGGCGAGGGATCGAACACAAGGCTATCGACGCGATACACGACATAATGTCCAGGTCGCAATGGGAAGTACTCCAATTGCGAAGGGTCAAACGGTATTGGCTCCTGAACTTGCCGTTTGGAGCAAGCGGCGAGCAATAGCAGCAAACTTATGGCAACGATATTCGCTTTAGGCATCAGGCAATGAATTCGCATAAAGGTACGGCGCCACTGCCATAAAATCAGGCAGGCTTGTGACTGCCAAAATAAGGCAATGACATATCTTTCTCAGATACAAGTACTTGCGACAAGTCATATTGCCAATCGATGGCCAAGGTAGGGTCGTCGAAGCGCAGCCCACCCTCCATGTCCTTGGCGTAAAAATTATCACATTTGTAGCAAAATTCCGCCACAGGGCTCAGCACCAGATACCCGTGCGCGAAGCCGCGCGGCACCAGGAGCTGGCGCTTGTTCTCGGCAGACAGCCGGATGGAATACCACTGGCCATAAGTGGGGGAGCCCAGCCGCAAATCGACCGCTACATCCAGCACCTCCCCTTCCGTGACGCGCACCAGCTTTGCCTGCGCCATGTCGCCGGTTTGGTAATGCAGCCCCCGCAAAACGCCCTGGGTGGACCTCGCCTGGTTGTCCTGCACAAAAACGTAGTGCACGCCGGCAGCCTCCCATACGCGCTGGTTGTAGCTCTCAAAAAAGTGGCCGCGTTCATCGGCAAACACCTTGGGTTCGAAGATCAGGAGTCCGGCTATGGGTGTTTCAAGCACTGGCATTGCTGAAATATTTGCGTTATTGGTGACAAATGTGTGCGCAAAGAACCGTAAAATATCCCAGCAGCCGGGAATTTCCTTTGTTTCACAGGTAAAGTAACAGCAAGTAATTCCTTAACAATCAATATGATCCATCCTGAAAATCTTATAATCAAAAAAATCATGGTACAAATTCCGACCTTAGCGCCTGCATTCAACCATCTGCCGTGCTTTTTTTATTTCGCAACATCCAGTTTACCAACGCAATCACCTTAGTTTTGTATGTGGGACTGCTGCACCTGGCAGCCATTTTGGGCCATATCCAGCCGCCGTCGGCCATGTCGGATGCGGGCTTTGTATATGAGGGCTTGTTAGGCTGGGCTCAAGGTTCAAATTTTTGGTCGGCCATAGCTGCCGCTGCGCTTGTTTATTGTCAGGCGTTGATCGTCAACAACTTGGCTGATGCTTACCGGATGATGGGCGACCGCAACTGGCTGCCTGGCATGGCTTATGCGTTGACGGCCAGTGCTTTGCCCGATTTTCAGTTTTTGTCGCCGCCGCTCGTTGCAGCCACTTTTGTTGCTTTTTCCATACGCAGGATATATGAGACCTACAAATCGCCAAAATCTGCCGTCTTGGTGTTCGACACATCGTTGTGGATCGCTGTTGGCAGCCTGTTTTATCCTAAGGCGATCCTGTTGGCCCCTGCCTTGTACATCTGCATCGGCGTGATGCGGAGTTGGAACTTCCGGGACCAGGTGGCGTTTGTGAGCGGTTTTATTGTGCCGCTGTTTTTGGCCTGGCTTTGGTATTTTTGGCGGGACCTGGGGTCTGAATTTCGGGCGCGGCAATTGGGCAAGCTGTTTGAGCTATTCCGGTTTGATACCGCTTTGACCAATGAAATGATGCTGAAAGGCGGGTTCCTGGTATTGTTGCTCTTGTTCTTCCTCCTGAATTTCGGCGCCTTTGCCCGCAACAAGGCGATGCACGCCCAAAAATGCAACACGGTGCTGTACTGGGTGCTTTTCATGGGCACCGGCATTGCACTCTTGCGGCCGGATTGGCGCTGGGAAGCATTTGTGTTGATGTGTACCCCGGCGGCTATTTTCCTGGCAATGACCTATCAAAACATGCGCAGCCAATTTGCAGAACTGTTCCACCTGTTTTTGGTAGTTTACGTGGTTGCGCTACAATATTTTCATTTTTGAGCATGAAACAGCCCAAAACAGCGCTCAGCCGCCACGAGCGATTTATTGAGGCGATGATGCACTTGTTCATCATCGTAACGTTGCTGGGTATTTGTTTCAAAGTGCTGTTTTTTTAGGGATGGACGATCTATTCACACCGCGTGACCGATCCTTTTTTGGGAGACTGAAATCCTGGCTGGGCCAACAGCTTGGGACAGAACGGCTCGGCAGCCCCGTCACGCTGGCTTTGCTGCTCCTCGCAACCTTGCCAGTATCTTATTTCCTCTCCACCCTGGAGCTAAAACTGAGCGTTGCCCTTTTTGCAGGGTTGTTGGGCATCCCGTTCGCCATTTTCTGTCTGTTCAACGTCAGTTTCGCCATCGGGCTGATGGTATTCGTTGGTTTCGCGCTGCCTTTTGTGCTGAAATTCACTACTATTCCGCTCGGCACCCTGCTCGACCTGTTGATTTTGCTCAGCACGGTAGGCATACTGCTGCGGCAGATCAAGGAACGGGACTGGGCTTTTGCAAAATTTCCACTGAGCTACATGATCCTTGTCTGGCTCTACTACAACGTGATGCAAGTGCTGAACCCGGAAGCCCAATCGAAGTTGGCGTGGCTGTTTACCGTGCGCAGCGTAGCGATACAGCAGGTGGTGTTCTTTATCGGCGCCTACGCTTTCATGAAAAACCGGAGCAGTGCTCTGGCCATCCTCAAGCTGATCATCGGCCTCTGTTTCATCAGTGCGCTCTATGGCCTCAAACAGCAGTTTTTTGGCTTCAGCGCCATGGAGACCAATTGGATGATGGCCGACGAAGAGCGCTACCAGCTCTACAACCAATGGGGCCTGGTGCGCATCTCCTCCTTTTGTTACGACCCCACCACCTTTGGCATCCTGATGGCCTGTTTCGGCATTTTCTGCGCCGTCATGGTCGTCGGTGGCACCAAAAAAGCGCATAAGCTTTTTTTTTCGGTCATGATGGTGTCGGCGCTCTGGGCAATGGCTTATACCGGCACACGCACCGCATTTGGGCTGGTGCCCATCGGCGCCGTGTTTTTTGCCGGGCTGATATTGAGCAAGCGGGTGCTGCTCGTCGGGGGCATTTTAGCCGTGCTGGGCACCGTTTTTGTGCTGAAGTCAACCAGCAGCGGGGTGATTTACCGCATCCAATCGGCGTTCAAGCCCACAAAAGACGATTCCATGAACCTGCGCTTAGAGAATCAGAAAAAGATACAGCCCTATATCCAGAGCCACCCCATCGGCGGCGGCTTAGGCAGTTGCGGGGTTTGGGGCAAAAGGTTCAACCCCGAATCCGAACTGGCAAAATTCCCCCACGATTCCAGCTTCGTGCGCATGGGCGTGGAACTGGGCTGGATCGGCTTGTTGCTGTACACCCTTTTCCATTACGTGGTGCTGCGCACGGGGCTGTACTATTTCATCCGTTGCCGCGACCCGTTGATCAAGTCCCTTTATGCGGGCATCACTACCTGGTGCTTCATGCTGGCCGTTGCCTGCTATTTCCAGGAAGCCATTTTGCAGCTCCCCATGAACGTGCTGTACAATGTGTTCCTGGCGCTGCTGGTCACCTTGAAAAATTTTGACCCGGCATTTCAAAAACCGGCACCGGCATAGGCGGGCACAGCAAAAACCGACGATTTTTCAAGGATAATGCCCCAATAGCATCTCAATCTCCAAAAACACAGTACTTTTGTGCCTCCTAAACTTCAGCATCATGGCGTTTTCACAAAATCCTTGGCAATCGCTTTTCTCCCGGCTGCCTGCGCCGCTCCAAAACCGCTACTACCTCACGCTGGTGATCTTTTTGTTTATCCTGGTTTTCCTAGACAAACACAGCGTATGGACGCAGTTCCGGCTCCACAGGGCACAACAACGCTTGGAAAACGACTGCAAGTTCTATGAAGAAAAGATCAAGGAAGCTCGCGAGGAAGCCGAAGATTTTGACCAGATGAGAGAAAAATACGCCCGCGAGCACTATTATATGAAACGTTCCGACGAAGATGTTTTTATCATCAAGGACGAATAGGAAGACGGCCCGCCGCCGCTAAAGCTTTGGCGGGTAAAAATGCGGAATTCAGCCTCCTTTTTTGCAATTCAATTTTCAGGAATCAAATTATCTCTCAAACAATACACTTAATGTCGATTTTAGTCAATAAGCACTCCAAAATCATCGTCCAAGGTTTCACAGGCAAAGAGGGGACTTTCCACGCAGAACAAATGATCGCTTACGGCACCAATGTCGTTGGAGGGGTAACACCCGGCAAAGGTGGCCAAACACATCTGGGCCGGCCCGTATTCAACACGGTAGAAGATGCCGTGAAAAAAGCAGCCGCCGACACTTCCATCATCTTCGTGCCGCCGGGCTACGCAGCAGACGCCATCATAGAAGCCGCCGCTTCCGGCATCAAGGTAATCGTCGCCATCACAGAAGGAATCCCGATCCAGGACATGGTGCGCGCCAAAGCCTATATCTCCGACAAAGGTGTACGGCTCATCGGCCCCAACTGCCCGGGCATCATCACCCCCGACGAGGCAAAAGTGGGCATCATGCCCGGCTTCGTGTTCAAACGCGGCCCTATTGGGCTGGTCTCAAAATCGGGAACACTCACCTACGAAGCTGCCGACCAGGTGGCCAAAGCCGGCTTGGGCATCTCAACCGCCATCGGCATCGGCGGCGACCCGATCATCGGCACCACTACCCGCGAAGCCGTGGAACTGTTTATGAACGACCCTGAAACACAGGGCATCATCATGATCGGTGAGATTGGCGGCGCGCTCGAGGCCGAAGCCGCCAAATGGATCCGTGCCAACGGCAACAAAAAACCGGTCGTGGGCTTCATCGCCGGGCAAACAGCCCCCAAAGGCCGCAAAATGGGCCACGCCGGCGCCATCGTCGGGGGCGCTGACGACACCGCTGCCGCCAAAATGCGCATCCTCGCCGAAAACGGCATCACCGTGGTGGAGTCGCCGGCACAGATCGGGGCCACGATGGCGAGAGTGATGAATGATGAGTGATGAGAATATTTCAGGCATGGACCTGTAGGGGTGTGCCTTGCAGGTCTATGTTGTTTAGGAATTCTCCGCCTAATTTTGTGCTTGCTCATAATCGCAATAATTGGACTTGCATTGCGTAAGTATAGCCAACAGCCAGTTTTTTTCAATCTTTTTTGCCTTCCATGTTTGACAGATCTATCTACCGGGTTCTCTTCATTTTGGTTTTTTCGGGCGGATTGCTGAGCATTGCTGCCTGTATCAGCGACGCGGCATCCAATCCGCCAGCCAATATGCCTTCCCTTTATACAGAACCTGTTGACACCAATATGTCCGCTTTTTTGAACGGCTACCGCGGCTACGTTTCCGAGGGCATGGCGGCTACCCAGACCCCGGGCGCAGCGGTAGTGATCGTGAAGGGAGATTCCGTGGTCCTTATGCAAGGGTTTGGGGTGAAACAGGTTGGCTCCGACGATTCTGTGGGTGTACATACGGTATTCAGGATAGGCTCTTTATCGAAAGGCTTTGCCGGGGTGCTGACGGGGATATTGGTGCAGGAAGGATTGCTCGACTGGAACGAGCGCGTGCAGGAAGGCTTCCCGCAATTCAGCTTGCGCGACAAACAGCAGGCCAAACGGATGAAACTTTGGCATTTGCTCTCCCATACCACAGGCCTGCCATACCATGCCTATACCAACTTGATCGAAAGGGGCATGTCCACCAGGGCTATCGCTTTGGACTACCTGCCGAAAGCGCCGATCAGCGGCAAGGAGGGACAGTATTACAGCTATCAAAATGCGGCCTTTTGCGTGGTCGAAGAGGTGATGAAAACCCGCACTGGAAAAAACTACCCACAATTGCTGCAAGAGTACATCCTTCAACCGGGGGGATTGCGCCATGCCTCCTGCGACTTCCAAGGCATCCAGGGCTGCAGCGACAAGGCTTTGCCGCATTTCTGGACGGGCAGCTATTGGCGGCCCGACAACATTTCGCCACTGTACTACAACGCCACTGCTGCCGGCGGGGTAAATGCGAGCATCGCCGACATGGGGGAATGGCTGAAAGTTTTGTTGGGCCACAAACCTCAGGTGATCGCCAAAGAAATCTTGGACAAAGTGTTCAGCCCGGTCGTCAAAACCGGGAGCGAGCGGCGCACCCTGGGCCAATGGATCAAGAGAGACGCCGCCGCTTATGCCATGGGCTGGCGGGTGCTCCAGCACGGCGCCGACACCATTGTCTATCACGGCGGCTACGTCAACGGCTTCCGCGGGGAAATCGCCCTCAATCGCCGCGACGGCATCGGTATTTGCGTCTTGTTCAACGGCTCCAGCGATTTGTGCGGCGATTGCATCCCAGCTTTTTTCGATCGCTGGGATGCAATCAAGGCAAAGATTTTGTAGCCTACTGCTGTTGTTGTTTCTGCTGAACAGGCTGCACGATCACCGGCGCGCTGATTTGCCGCGCAAATTTGTAGGCAAGGGGGCCCACCTTGTAGCCGCCTTTTTCTTCAGGGTTCGTGTTTACCATGTTGTAAATAGACAAGGTGTCGTTTTGGCCGTTGTAGCGGTAGCCAAAGAACTTTTGGGATGCTTCCTTGCCTTTTTTTGCGTCGTAAAAAGTAACGACGTCGATGTCCTGGCCCGCCACAAAACAATCGCCGCCCGTGCAGACTTCAAAGCGGTCAAACTCCTTTACCCCTTGTAAAAACCCGCCAGGCGTGAAACTGACTTTCTGGCCGCTGCCTTTGCCAATTGGCGTGAACACCCCACTGAAAAGATGGTGGTTCAAGGCGGTCGTAAATGCCGAATACCCATCTTTGGTGCCGGCTCTCGACTTGATGAACCTGTCCATTTTCGTTACACCGGCTGAATTGTCGAACATCGTCATGTCCTTTTCTCCCTGGGAGTGGTAGTTCAAGAAGATAGACTTGCCCTGCACGGCGCCCATCAATTCAAGTGTATCCTGCTTGAATTTGACAGGCAAATTCCAGGATTCATAGGCATTGTAACAGGTCACGCTGTCCGGGTTTCCCGGGTTGAAGGCAAATGCGTAGGCATAGGGCAAGTGAAAGTTGTTCATCGTTTGCAGCACGGAGCCGTACTGGGATGCCCGTGCGCAAAAATCGAGGTTGATCCAAAACCCGGCAAGCGTTGTGGGGCTGGCCACATCGCCGGCCTGAAAATTGGGCGGGCGGTTGGGGTCGGTATTGGTCGAGGTTTCGTTTTTACAGGCGAAAAGCGTGAGGATAAAAAGCGCAAAGAGCGGGAAACTTGATTTGTTCATTATTTTAGATATTTAACTTTCACAAAAAACCTCGGGTCCAAGGCGCCAAGCTTGCGCGCGGCCTCGGGCGAGAGAATGACTTCGATGTTGCGTTCATAGCCATCGGGGATGCGCGAGATCACCTTGGCATACACGGTGCGGTTGCTCATGGGGTTGTGCACCGAAATGATGGTGCCGATAGCGGCGCTGCGGTGCAGGGCATACAAGTCGCCTTTTTCCTTGCTGTCTTTCTGCCAAAAACAGACCCCTTGCGTTTCTACCTCTTTGCGGCTGTTCTTTTCAGCGAGATAGCGGGAAGCTAATGTGCCAGAATCAACGGATTGCGCCTTGGGCCGCCAATCTTCGTGCACGCCCTCTATGCCCATCCAGCCGATGTGCAGGCGTTGCCCTGGCTTTATGTTGTTGCCTTTCAGCCGGTTGCGCAGAGCAATGGAATCCACGGGCATATCGAAATAGCGCTTGCTGATCTGGTAAAGGTTGTCGCCGGCTTGCACCACGTAGTAGATGCAAGCATATTCCACCGCCTTGAATCCCTTACCTTTGTAGCGCCGTATGGCCTTGTTGGGGATCGGCACCCGCAGCTGTGCCCCGATACGCAGGGAAGGGTCGTTTTTCAGCGCCGGGTTCTGGTCGAGCAGTTCCTCCAGGCCGAGGTTGTAGTACCGGGCAATGGAAAAAAGCGTCTGTTTTGGCTTCACCGTGTGCTGGACGTACTTGTTGCCATGCTCAACAAACAGCAGCACGGAGTCGCGGGATGTAAGCAGCCACAGCGGCTCAAAAGAATCCTGGGCTGTGCTTTTTTGAACCGGCAAAAAAAACAGCAAGGCAAAAAGGGGAATGAATTTTCTCATAGTTGTTCGGTCTTTTACGCCCGCAAAATTAAAACCTCTGGCGCTCAATCACACTAATTTTGGCATTTGACAAATGATTAACGCACAAAAAGCAGAAATACTTGCCGTAATACCCGCCCGGTATGCCTCTACCCGATTCCCCGGCAAGCCCCTGGCGATGATCGATGGGCAATCGATGATCACACGGGTGCTGGGACAGGTGAACAGAGCCAAACGTGTACAGGCCGCTGTTGTGGCCACCGACGATGCCCGTATTTTCGACCACGTGCTGGCCTCCGGCGGCCAGGCCATGATGACCCACAGCGATCACCCGAGCGGCACCGACCGCTGCGCAGAAGCAGCAAGGGCATTCCCGGAAGCAAGGATCATCATAAACGTGCAAGGCGACGAGCCTTTCGTCCAGCCCGAGCAGATCGACCTTTTGGCCGACACCCTGCTCCAGAACCCGGAACACCAAATTGCCACGCTCGCCAAAAAAATCAGCGACCCAACCCAGTTGTTCAACCCAAATGTGGTGAAAGTTGTGGCGTCCCCAAGCCGCGAAGCCATTTATTTCAGCCGCCACCCGATTCCCTATCTCCGGGGTGAAGCAGCAGAAAACTGGATAGCGGCTTTCGACTATTACAAGCACATCGGCCTGTACGCCTTCAGGCGCGACACCCTGCAGGTCATCGCTGCCCTGTCACCCAGCCCGCTCGAAAAAGCGGAATCGCTGGAACAGCTCCGCTGGCTGGAAAACGGCCTTCGCATCGCCGTCGGCATCACGGAGATGGAGACAATGGGGGTGGATGTGCCGGAGGATTTGTTGGGCTTCTAAAAACGATCAACCAACTCATACCGCCCTACCCTGCTCGTCATTACCTTCGGCAGCCCGGCTTCGTTGTACTGGAGTATGGGCGAGAACTTGGCGTTCCAAACAATCTGTTCGGCAGCATACGAATGACGGGCGTGCACCACTTGTTGTGAAATTTCATCGGTGCCTTTCACCAGCACCATGAACTCGGCATTGGCGTCTATCAAGTCCTGTTCAGAGAAATCTATGATCGGGCTGTCGTCGGTCAAGGGGTGCACGATGGTCCAGGACAGGGAGAAAAATGAAATTTTCGCGATCTCAAGGTTCAGGGGATAAAACTTTCGCGAAGTATTGCCCGCGTTGTCGCTCTGGTTGAATGCCATCAGCACTTGTACCTCTGTTTCGATCAGCTCGCTCTTTCGGGCGTTGACCATGCGGAACATCAAGCCTTGGCCGGTTTTGTACGGCGACACCAAAAGGTTTTCGCTGAAAACAACCTGCGCCGACGGCCTCGAAAACCGGCCGTAAAGCAAGCCAGAGATCAGGGCGAAGGTGAGCAGGCCCAAAAAGGACTCGAATGAGGCCACCACGCTGGTCGCCATGCCGCTTGGGCTGATATGGCCGTAACCGACCGTAGTGAGTGTTTGGCTGCTGAAGAAAAAAGCCTGGAAAAAATTGTGCAGGGGGCTGCCAGGGGTTATGCCGCTGAAATGCTCCACGCCCATGAGAAAGTACAGCGTCGCGAACAACAGGTTCATCAAAACAAAAAAGGCCAACGCCAACAGAAAAAACCTGGGCCAGGTAATGGTAACCAAGTAGTGGTAGGCGTTGTCCCAGTAGTTTACCGCTTCCCGCTCTGCGGTAAAAGAACCGTCGGAGTTCATAAGGCGGCTGTTGGCGGTGATCGCCTTGCCAAACCCCAGTTCGCGGTCAAGGGGCTTTGACGAGATTTTGCGCGGTATCCTCCCTAACTTAAGCATGGGCAGTCAAAATTTGCGGATAAAATCAATGCTCCTGCCAAACAAAAGACCAAACCTAAAGTTTATACACCCATGAAACGCCGCGCTATTGTTTGGTTCCGACAAGACCTCAGGCTTCACGACAACGAAGCCCTCTCCGATGCCCTCCGGATGGGCGATGACATATTGCCCGTTTATATTTTTGACGAGAGGGTTTTTATGGGCGAAACCCGCTTCGGCTTCCCAAAAACAGGGAAATTCCGGGCGCAATTTATCATCGAAAGCATCACAGACCTGCGGGAGAATTTGCGGAAAATCGGGGGGGAGCTCATTGTGCGCGTCGGCCGACCCGAAACCATACTGTCCGAACTGGCACAAGAAGTTAAAGCCTCCTGGGTGTTCTGCAACCGAGAGCGCACCCATGAAGAAGTGCTGGTGCAGGACGGGCTGGAATCCAAGCTCTGGAGTTTTGGGGTCGAACTGGTGTATTCTCGCGGAAAAATGCTGTACCATACCCAAGACCTGCCCATGCCCGTACAGCATACGCCCGACTATTTTTTCCAGTTCCGAAAAGAGAACGAAGGCGTCACCCAAGTGCGGGAACCCATGAAAGCCCCCTCTTCCCTGCCACCGCTGATTCCAACCATCGAGCCGGGCGAAATCCCAAGCCTGGAATCGTTTGGCCATGAGCCGTTGGGCCACAGCCTCCTGGCGGCGTTGCCATTTAAAGGCGGTGAAACCGAAGCCCTGCGGCGCCTGCGCTACTATTTTTGGGAAAAAGACCTGGTTGCCACCTACAAGGAAACCCGAAACGGGCTGCTGGGCGGCGACTACTCTTCCAAACTCTCGCCCTGGCTGGCGCAAGGCTGCCTCTCGCCAAAAATGGTGTACCACGAGCTCAAGCGCTACGAACGCGAGCGCGTCGCCAACGAAAGCACTCACTGGCTGTTTTTCGAACTGCTCTGGCGCGACTTTTTCCGGCTGATGGGGAAAAAACACGGCAACCGGATTTTCCTGAAGGGGGGCATTCAGAACAAGCCCCTGCGCCATTTGAAGAACAACCGAGAAGCATTCAAAACCTGGGCGGAAGGCCGCACCGGAATCCCCTTCATCGATGCCAACATGCGCGAGCTCAACAGCACCGGCTGGATGAGCAACCGAGGCCGGCAAAACGTGGCCGCCTTCCTCGTGCGCGACCTGAAAGTGAACTGGCAAATGGGCGCCGAATACTTCGAAAGCCTGCTCATCGACTACGACCCCTGCAGCAACTGGGGCAACTGGAACTACGTGGCCGGCGTGGGCAGCGACCCGCGCGAAGACCGCGAAGTGAACATCCTCACCCAGGCCAAAACCTACGACCCCAACGGCGATTACGTGCGCCACTGGTGCCCCGAATTCGCCAACGTGCCGCCCGACAAGACCCACCGCCCCGACCAATTCAATGCAGCCGAGCGACAGCAATTGGGCCTGGGCGATTACCCGAAACCAGTAGTGAGGATTGATAAGTGGGTTTTTTAATTTTGGATTCGGGCGCTTTTTTCAGGTCGCCCGTGGCAGAGTAGCCACGCATGAGGCCAACATGAACGGGCCAGGTGTCGCCCTGTTTTTTTTGGTTGAGCAGGAAGACCTCCAACGCTTCTTTTTTAAGGAAAAATCGAGAGAAGCAATGGAAAGCCTGAAAATCCTCCAAATCCGCCAATCCCGATACTTTTTCCGCCAAAAAACTGGAAAGGGCAAGCAAACAACCACTTGAAGACTGCGAACTGCCACGCCGAAAACGTACTTTTGCGCCGCTTCGGCGATTTTGCGCCCACACACTTGTCAACCACCCCAAAAGGGTCATTCAACAGAATTTTAATGTCGAAAAGCAACAGCAAGCCCATCAAATCAGCCCTGATCTCTGTGTATTCCAAAGTCGGCCTCGACCACATAATACAGCAGTTGCACACCCTGGGCGTCACTTTGTACAGCACTGGCGGCACCCAGTCCTACATCGAAAAAATGGGCATCCCGGTCACAGCCGTGGAATCGCTCACGGGATACCCCAGCATCCTCGACGGGCGGGTAAAAACCCTGCACCCTGCTGTTTTTGGCGGACTGCTTGCCCGTCGCGAGGAGGGACATTTGGCTCAGCTCGCCGAATACAATATTCCTGAAATAGACTGTGCCATTGTCGATCTGTATCCTTTTGAAGCTACCGTTGCGGCAGGTGGCCCGGAGGAAGACATCATCGAGAAAATCGACATTGGAGGCGTGTCGCTGATCCGGGCTGCCGCCAAAAACTGGCGCGATGTGGCCGTGGTGGCTTCCATGGAAGAATACGGTTTGTTCTACGACCTGCTTGCAACACAAGACGGTGCGTTGACCGATAACAACCGCCGTGAATTTGCCCGCCGCGCCTTCAAAGTCACGTCCAACTACGACACAGCCATCTTCAAATGGTTCAACAAAGACAGCCCAGAACTGGCGTTCAAACATTCCATACACCACGGAGAAGTGCTGCGCTACGGCGAAAACCCGCACCAGAGCGGCGTGTTTTTCGGCGATTTCGACCAGGTATTTGACAAACTAAACGGCAAGGCTGTATCATACAACAACCTGGTCGACATCGACGCTGCGGTGCAACTGATGCGCGAATTCGAGGTTTCCAAGCCCTGTTTTGCCATCCTCAAGCATACCAATGCTTGTGGGGTAGCCCAGCGCAGTACCGTGCTGGAGGCGTGGCAGGCGGCCCTGGCATGTGATACCACCTCGGCTTTTGGCGGCATTTTCATCACCAATGCCACCATTGACCTGGCTACTGCCGAAGCGATCGACAAACTGTTCTACGAAGTGCTCGTCGCGCCTGATTTTGAAGCAGAAGCGCTGGCGCACCTGAAAAAAAAGGAGGCCCGCATTTTGTTGAAAATCAAAAAGTTTGATGTGCAACAACGCTCCTTCCGCAGCCTGCTCAACGGCGTAGTAGAGCAAGACACCGACCTGAAGATGGAAAGCGCTGCTGAACTCAAAACTGTCACCCAACGCGCGCCCAGCCCCGCAGAAACCGAAGCCCTGCTCTTTGCGGCCAAATGCTGCAAGCACCTCAAATCGAACGCCATTGCCTTAGTGAAAGACAACCAGCTCATCGGTATGGGCTGCGGCCAGCCCAACCGCGTGGACGCGCTGGGCCAGGCCATCGCCAAAGCCAAAAGCTTCGGCTTCGACCCTGCTGGGGCTGTTATGGCCAGCGACGCTTTCTTCCCGTTCCCCGATTGTGTGGAAATTGCCCACGAAGCGGGAATAACGGCAGTGGTGCAGCCGGGAGGCTCTATCAAGGACCAGCTTTCGGTAGATGCCTGTGATGCGCGGGGGATGGCAATGGCAGTGACGGGGGTAAGGCATTTCAGGCATTGATAAGAGAATTGATCCCCGTATGGCAGGTTTTTTCCCTTATCTTTGTTGAAACAACTGTGCTCAAATCCTTAAAACCATGGAAAGTTCCCTAAAAGTATTTTATGAGATTTTCGCTGATCTGCCTAGCAGTGACTATGACGAGTGCGTTGCGTTCTTGAAAACTGAAATTTCAGCTTATTTCGTTCATGATTATCACGCCAAATTTAATGAATTTGGCTGTGATGTAGTTGAGATTACAATCAATGGATACGATTATCTATTTGATATTTCAAGCAGCGCCGAAATGGATAGAGACGCGAGGATTGTTGGCGCCTATGGAAAGGCCGTCGAAACAAATGAAGTAAGAGATCATGTTCGGATGAAGGGTTTTATCGGCCAGTTCTCCAAAATCGAAAAATACAAGGATTACGATAAGGGACATTTTATCGCCCACAAGATCAATGGAAACCTGGATCAAAATTTATATCCACAGCTAAAAGAACTCAATCGGGGTTGGTCGAGCCAAGGGAAGCTGTTCAGAGCAATGGAAAGGTACTGCCAAAACAACCCGGAAGCATTTGTTTTTACCAGGCCTGTTTATTCAGATTTGACATGGATTCCGGCTTTTATCGATTATGGGGTGTTTACAAAAGAGCAAGGTCTGCTTCTGAACCGTTTTAACAATAGAAAAATGGATTTGTGATACTCGAAATTGCAGACCACCTATAAGGAAATATTTCAAGTTTTGTTTCGGCCACATCTTTATGTGGTTCAGGTAAAAAAACTGCCCCCTTACCTTTGCCTCATGGAAAACATTCACCTTGCCATCATCGAAGACGACGCCATTATCCGTGAAAGCCTGGAATCGTACCTGAGCAACCACCCCGCGCTGCAATTCAGCATCGTTGCCAGCAGTATGGAAGATTTCTTGGGAAAAGCGGAAAAACCTGCTTTTCTGCCCAAAGTAGATTTGTTGCTGCTCGACATCGGTCTGCCCGGCATGTCGGGCATTGAAGGTATCCGGCATATCCGTAAAAAATATCCCGATACCGATATAGTGATGCTCACCACCTTTGAGGAAGACGACAAGATTTTCAAGTCCTTATGCTCCGGCGCCTGCTCCTACATCACCAAGCGCACCCCGCTGCCCACCATCCAGGATGCCATTTTCACCATCCATCGCGGCGGGTCGTTTATGTCGCCTTCCATTGCCCGGAAAGTAGTGCAGCATTTTATGCCCAAACAACGCAAGGAAGAGGACATTCTTTCGCCCCGGCAGCAGCAGATCGTGGAAGGCTTGGTGGACGGGCTTAGCTACAAGCTCATCGCTGACAAGCTCAGTATCTCAATCGATACCGTGCGTGACCATATCAAGAATATTTACCGGCTGTTGGAAGTCAATAGCAAGGCCGAAGTGATACGCAAATCCATCGAAGGAAAAATCTGATCACCATAAAATAACAATGACATGGACATTTATGAAGCAACACACACAGGAGAACCCATTACCTCAGAAATTTTTCAAAACGGCTTGCGGGATGAAGATCGATTCCAGGGATCCTTTTCCAGAGAAAAACTGGCAGACCTGCTAGAACAACCAAACTGCGTTGGATTGCGATTTTACAACGCCGGCGGGTTGACGCTAGGCTTGCGGCAGTTGGTCGTCGTAGGCGTTACGCCCGATGGTGGCGAGCTGCGCTCCGATACCGGCGGGAAAGGTTATTTTATTTCCAACACCACCCAGGGAGGCCCTGAGTTCCAACTTACCATGACTGATGCCACCAATGCGGTGAATCATACACAAGAAGCCCGCGCTGCGGCGGATAGGCAACGTTTCAACTTTTCGTCCTTTTTCAGCAGGGCTGCCATTGAGAACCTGCTCGTGCCTGCGGCAATTGGCATCCACTTCTTCATCGTGGACCTGGATGCTACTTTCATGACCCACCTTGCCGTATCTTCAGATGGACTGAACCGCATCGGCGGACAACCTGGAGAACTGCCCATACATATCATCTGCGACAACCCCTGCCCAAACGCAAAAGGAGGCTGTGCCATGCTCGACCCAGTTCCAGGTGTCAACACTCAGCCCATCATGGACACAACAAAATACTTGGTCATTTGGTAGTACATTGTTTTTTAAGTTCTGCCTAAAAGAATGTGGCTTTAAAAACAGTTATGGCAAAACCTTCAAAGCACTAAAATACTGGTAGAATTTGGCATATTTGTGCCATGGAACGATCGGCTTTCATGGCTTATCTTCGGGGTACCGGAACAATCTTCGTGCTTTTTTGCCGCCTTCTGGCAATTTCTGCACAAGATCTTTACCTGTCTTTCCACCATCTATCTCAGGATGATGGGTTGAAACATGCCAAGAACTATTCCGTTTTTCAAGACGCTTTTGGCTTTGCCTGGATTAGCACCGACGAAGGGTTAAACCGATTCGATGGTCGGAATGTAGAGCATTTCACCCTGAATACAACGGGCAACCCTTCCGCCAACATAGAAAAAATCAGTAGCCGCTGTTTCGAAGATGCCGACAACAACCTCTGGGTCAGCACCTTTTCAGGCCTTGCCTGTTACAAACGCAGCAGTGCAACCATCGAATTCTTTCCCCTTGGCTTGCGTGGACCGAAGGACTTCAAGGCCTTCTATATGGACAAAGATGCCCGAATATGGGTACAGGCAACCAACGGCGGGAATGCCGAGCTGTACACTTTCGACATAAAAACGAAGTCGTACAAGCTGCTCGGGCCGTTGGCGGGAAACTGCTTTTCTGTAGTTACCGATGTCAATGGAGGTGTGCGTAAAATTGCAACGGGGCTGCTCCCCAATGATCAATTCGGGTTGATACTAACCGACATCAGTACCTGGGAAACAAAGGCTGTCGAATTTGACCGCTTCGCAGATGGCAGGCTCAGGCGCTCCAGCCCGGTAGCGAACATGCTGCCAGAAGGCGACAGCGTCTTGTGGGCCTGCATCTACAACGGCTTGGGAAAATACGACCAAAAAAGCGGCAAAACCTACATCATGCTGGATCGCGCGCCAAACGTGTCACCTGATTTTGGCATGGCGAACGACTTGCTGGCACTGGATGAAAACCGGTTGCTGGTAGCTTGTGTGGACGGGCTTTTGGTATTCGACAAAAGGCAAAACAAATTTTTGCAGCTTATTCAATACCACCCGCAATTGCCCGGCACAATAAAACCTGGTGAAATCACGGCCTTATACCGCGATAGGTCAGACAACATTTGGCTGTCAGGCCCAGGCGGCGGCATAGCGTTTACGCACCTGCTAAAGAACAAATTCCAGGTTATCAGGCCAACCATCGGCAGCCTGGCATCCGCGCTGTTTGAAGCGGAAGACGGCAGCATCTGGTACAGCACCCGCGATTCGGGAGCTTACCAGCTGAACACTCAGGGCAAGATATTGAGGCACACTAAAGAGCTGGACAACAGAGCGCAACCCAATATCTTTTTCAACTTGCCCGAAATCGAGTTTTTTTTTGAAGACCCCATTGCCGGCCTCTGGGGGATATCGGGCACCAATACGCTTGAATGGAAAGCCGACAAACAGCATTTCGAGTTCAGGGAAAAGAATTTCTTTGGTGTTGCCAGTAATGAAGCCGAAAACATCAGGGCAAACTTCCGGCTTGCCAACGGCACCCGATTGGTCGCCAAAGGGAAAAAGGTGTTTCAAGTAGAAAAAAGTGGCAAGCAAATCCAATTGTTGCCCTGGCTCGACCCGCAAATTTTTGGATTGCAAGAAGTGGCAGCGATTTTTGAAAACAAAAAAGGTTGGCTGTTCATAGCCGACAACCTGAGGCATCTTGCTATTTTGGACATCAAGAATAGCCCGGCAAGAAAAATAGCCGACATGTTCGATGTTGGCGACTGCAATAATTTTGCCGAAACCAAGGATGGCCTGGTATGGGCTGCTACTTCCAAGGGGCTTTATCGCATTGACCCTGAAAGCCTTCAAGGTACGCTGCTGCTCGAAAAAACGGATGGTTGCCCCAACGAGGCGTACTACAAAATCCTGCCCGACAAGCAAGGTTTTTTATGGCTGACAGGCAACAATGGCATAGTGCGGTACTCCCCCGCAGACAAAACAGCGCAGCGCTTTAATACCCATGATGGGTTGCTCTCCAACCTCACGAGCCCCAATGCCGCGCTCCAGGTAACCACAACTGGTGATTTCTGGATTGGCACCCAAAACGGCATCAATACTTTCCACCCAGAAGCCATCAAACTGCTGAATACCCAACCAAAAGTCCAGATCACCCGCCTGTTTGTTAACGATACGGCTTTCAATACGGGCACCGACATTTGTGTTTTACAACGCCTGGAATTGAACTATACCCAAAACACCCTATCTTTTCAATTTGCCGCCCTTGATTTCAGCACGCCAGGCACCAACCAATATTTTTACCGAATGAAAGGCATTGAGCGCGATTCCGTCTCCAACGGAACCCTGGGGTTCGTCCGCTACGCCAACCTGAGGCCGGGCGAATACACCTTCGAAGTATGGGCTACCAACTCCGACGGGGTGCTTTCCCAGGAGCCGCGCCGACTGAAACTGCTCATCCACCCGCCTTTCTGGCAAACCTGGTGGTTCTACCTCCTCTGCACCGTCAGCGTGGCCGGGCTTTTGTACGCCTGGTTCTGGTACCGGCTCCAGCAAGCCCTCAAGATCGAGCGCCTGCGCGTGCAAATCTCCAGCGACCTGCACGACGATGTGGGCACCATGCTCGCCGGCTTGGCCATGCAGTCGGAAGCCCTGCAGCTCAGCGCGCAAGAGAAGGACAAGGGTAAGCTCCAGCGCATCAGCCAGATCAGCCGCGACGCCATGGCGCACATGCGCGACACCGTTTGGGCCATCGACGCCCGCAAGGACAAGCTCGAAAACCTGCTCGACCGCATGCGCGAGCACGCGGAAGAAACCCTTACACCCTGCGACATCCGCTTTGACATCCAGGTAGAGAATGTGCCGCTCAAACAAAACCTGCCGACACAAATCCGGCAAAACTTGTACCTCATTTATAAGGAAGCCGTAACCAATGCCGCCCGGCACAGCAATGGAGATTTCGTTTCAATTGCCTTGAAAAAATGGGGAAACGGCCTGGAAATGCAGGTTTTCGACAATGGCGCCGTGGCTGAAAAAACTTATAAGACCACTGGCCTTGGGGCTTCCAACATGCGGTTGCGGGCAGAAAAAATGGGCGGAACCCTGGAAATCAAGCGAGAAGGTGGATTTTGTGTGCTCGTTCGGGTGCCGAGGCTCGCGTGAACGCCCTCCTCCCCCACATCATCATGTGGGCTTACCACCCTGGCTTGTCCCGCACCTTTGCCCCAGGCAACCTTTGATAAGGTTTCTTGAAATGCACCATTGTTTCACCTTTCAAATCAATTCAACATGAAAAAATCACCCATCATGTTCCTGCTGGCAACGTTATGCCTCCAGTACACAAACACCTCAGCCCAAACCGACCCTGACACTACCATCTACCAGGTGTATGCCTACATGAAAGTCGCGCCCGGCATGGAGGAAACCTATCTAAAAATGGAGAAGGCCTACAAGAAGCTCCACCTTGCCAGCAAAAAAGCGGGCCTGCTCGATTCCTGGTCTGTCTTCCGCGTTATTTCCCCGGCAGGCACTAACTGTGAATACAATTATGTTGCGCGAAACGGCCTTCGTGGCCGCAAGCAGCTGGCGGCCTTTATGGATAATAACGGCCCAGTGGTTGATTGGCAATCGCTGCTGACGCCCGAGGAGCAAGACCTCGTGAAAAGGACCAACGAAATCCGCAGCATGGTAAAAGTCGAGGTTTGGTCGGGGGTTGATCTGGTAGCGGCCAAAGACATTGGGAAAAGCACCATCGCCGTGTTCAATTATTTCAGCTCGCCGGCGGGAAAAACCGTTGACGACCACATCAAGATGGAGCAGGATATTTGGAAGCCCGTTCACGCTGCCAGGGTCAAAGACGGCACTATGAAAGGCTGGTTTATGTTGCAGATGGAATGGCCATTTGGCGCTTCCATGCCCTATAACGTGATGACGGTAGATGTGTATTCAGATATGAACCAGTATCTTGAACCTTGGTTTGAGCGGTATTTCCAAAAAGTACACCCGGGCAAAAACATAGACGAACTAATGACTCAAACCAATGCTGTTGAAATCCTACAAAAGGGAGAAGTGCGGAAGGTCATTGACCGTTTGGAATGGTAAGTAGGTGGGTTGAATCGGCGACTGCCTCCATCTTGTCATGATTTTGGTCGCCCTTAGGTTCCATCCGTTTCCCCATAAAACAACCCTCTCCGGCCAATGCCCCTGCGAGCACCAAACTGAGCGCTCTCAAGGTATTGGAATAGACGGAGCAGCTTTTTCTGCCCGATGGCGGGCGCCTAACTTGATCCGGGCGATATACGCCGCATGGCTGGTCGCCCGGATTTTTGAATGCTTCGCGGAGCTCGGCATCAGATTTGTCCCTGAAATCGAGCACTTCTTTGGCGCATACCTGGCAAAACCAGCCGTTCTCGGCTTTGGCCATCAGGTTGTAGTCTTCGGTGCAAGGTTTGGGGATTTCTACGGTGAATTTTTGACGTTTTCTCATTACAATCATTAAAGGACAATAACGTTCGGCAGCTTGGTTTCAACTTGGAGCAGAGTAAACTGCTAAACATATTTTTTTCGAACAACATTCCGGTATGCGAAGTTGCCCGCTAATAACTGAAGAAAAAGTAATTTGGCAATTCCTACTGGGTATTAAGGCAATACCTCAACTTTTTTTACAATAGCCCGCTGGCCATCCCAAACCTTCAGCAGGTACACCCCTGCCCTGTTCGGCGCTGGGAGCCAGCGCTTATCTAGCCCATTCAGCGGCATTTCCCCGGCAGAAACTACCCTCCCTTGGCTATCCCAAATTTGCCAACGTGCTTCGCTGGGCCAATGCCCAAAAAAATCCACGACCAATTTTTCGCCGACAGCAACCGGGTTGGGCCATACAACGGCCTCCCAATCAGGTTCCAACGGCTCGTGGCTTGAGGAAACAAAACAACTGTCCTGCGCCTCATACGCGCCCATATCAACGGTGCCGAATGTTTTCCGGGGCTTGCCGTCCAGGTCGTAGGCCAGTCCTAGGGTATCAACCACGATGTTCTCCCCGGCATTTACCCCTGGCGAACAGGGGAGCAGGCGAAAATCGCGGTTGGCAGCATCCACGAAAAGTGGCTCCTTGTGGAGGATGTTGTGCGGCCCGAAAGGGGATGCCTGGAAAGAATCCAGGCTCAATAGGTTGTGGTCGACAGCGTAACCATTAAGGAAGTTGACCGTAGCGTTGTTGTCGCCGAACATGCTCCAAAGGTTGGCCGCAGGCTCCCAGATGACAGAATTGCGCACGGTGGTGATCACATAATTGTTTATCCAATCGAAATTCAGGAAAACGCTTTTGTTGATGATAATCCCGGTATTGTTGTAGAAGGTACAATTGGTGATCAGGGTGTTCATCTTGCCAGGGTTGCCGCTGCGGACGGTGGATATCCCGCCACCATTGCCCGAAAACAGGCAGTTCTCAATGACCGCGTTAAGTTCCCCACCGGAACCGCCAAGGCCGCAAAGTATTGGGAAGGCATTGTCAGTTGGGTTTCCCAAGCGCCTGTTGTCATAATATTCACAACCCCTTATGTGGATTTTCACGTTGCCTTGGGAAGACCCTTGGATATGTGCAATAGTGGATTCGTATGCCCTGTTTCCAATGAATTTGCAGTCAAAGGCATCGACTGTCATGTATATTTTGTCAAATCCGAATAGATAATAAGCTCCTCCCGATCCATTGGTCGATACATTCTTTGTAAAAACACAGTCCGAGAATCTCCCCTTGAATGAAGTCCCAGAAACACCTGAAACTGGGTTTGCATACACCATTACCCCACCTCCATCAATGGAAATATTCTCGCTGAAAGTGCAGGCTTCAAATATTAAGTTTGAGCCATCACTGGCATTAATTCTTGTTTCAAAAAAAACAGCCCCTCCAATGCCAAATTTTGCTGAATCTTTGCTAAAGGAACATGTTTTAAATACAGCGTCATAATACATGTCAGAGATATGTATCCCACCTCCAAAGCCCGCAAAACTAGAATTTTTCTCAAAAATACAATTTTCGATAATAAATGGCCTGTCAGATAATGCCGGCCCTGTTTTCGATATCCCTCCCCCATCTCCCGAAGCACGATTATAAAAAAACTGACAATTCCGAATTATGGGGTTGACATAATAATAGCCGTCATCGATCCTGTCCGCTGAAATCGCCCCACCCTGAAAGGCATAGTTGTGCTCAAACCTGCAATTCTGGACAATGGGGCAGGTATTGTACACCGATTGGGAAGGCGACAGCAGCAGGCCGCCCCCGTAGCCATACTCGCCCGGGCTGTCGGCGTTCCCGTGCCGGACCACAAACCCGTCCAGCACGGTCGTGCTGTCCAGCCCTTCGCCGCGCAGCACGTGCGAAGAATTGTCGCTGCCATCCGGCTGGCCTATGTTCCCGGATAATATCGTTTCATTCAGCACAAAATCGCGCAGCGATTCCGTTTGCTCATTCCCCAAAAACCCGCCCAGCATTTTAACGCCTTGTTTCAGCACGAAAGAAATTGTCCGGTCATTGTCATCGGTCGGGTAATAGGTGCCTTTGGCTACCCAGATGGCATCGCCTTCGGCAGCAAGGTTTAAGGCCTGTTGAAGGTCTGTGAAGGCGTTGGCCCAATCGCTGCCGTTTTGTATGCCTCCGCTTGCGTTTTGGTTGACGAAGATGGTGGTTTGGGAGAGGAGATTGGTGAGGGGGATGGAGAGGATAAGGATGAAAAAGAGGCGCATGGTCGGGAAATTATGGAAGAGAAAGAAAGGCCCGAGGTTGTGCAAAAGGAGTCGCCCTTATTGAACAACCCCGGGCAGGGGAAGGTTACTTTTTCAGGATTTTTCCGGAGCAACTTTTCGCCCCGGCCTCAAATTTATACCAATACAGCCCCGAAGGCTTTCCTGCAATTGAATTGATGCTTATGGTATTGTGCCCCTTAGCCCTCGATTCGCCCAAGGTCGCCATCAACCGGCCCAGGTTGTCAAATATACTGATTTTGACGAACGCATCTGAAGGCAGGGAAAAATCAAAAGCAAGCTCTTCTGAAAACGGGACGGGGTATGCTTGCACCTCATACGCATCGTTGACTTTGATGGTGTTGCCATTGTTCCCAAACATACCGATTGGAGCCGTAAGCACGGACAACTGGAGGTTGATGCCCTCAAGTTCAGCTCCCGTTTCCCCAAAAAACTTGGTGGGCAGAACGGCATTTTTCAACTGGAAATGTTGCCCAATATCAGCCATCGGGTGCAGCGCCTTCATGCTTAGGCTGAACAGGGACTTGTTGTTCAGGTTGAGCCCAGCGCCGGTTTCTGAAAAGTTCAATGCCCGGAATTTCCCTTCGGATGCTTCCGAAAGGCCAAAATTATCCGGGGAGAAGGTTTCCCCTGAATTGCCCGTTTGCACTTCCAACAATTGCAGGGAATCTTCGGCAAAAGCCACGCCCAACTGCCAGGCGCTTACCGGCGTGTCGCCCAACACTTTGACCTGTAGGGTAAAAACCTGGTTGGCCGCCAAAGAACTCGGCGTGGAAGCGGCAAAAGAACCTTCCGGGTCTTCAGATTGCACGCCGTTAGAAACTGCGGAACAGTTAACGTCCCCAATTTTCACGCCCCAGAACGACCACGCTTGCGCATCTGTGGCACCGGTGCCGTTCGGGTCGAGCGACACGTGGTCCATCCAGGACTTTGAATTCGGGGCAATGGGCAAGGAGCCGCTGCCGTACACGCGTTGGTTGGGCATCCCGGACGGGAGCAGCGGCTCCTCGGGGTTCACCCAAACGGCGGAAAACGGCTTGGGCCATGTTCCGGGGCCGTAGAATTCCTGCGTGAAATCTGGGTCAAGAAAACAATAGTCGGGGATATAGCGCCAACTGCTGTTGTTCGGCAATTCCTGGTAGATGCCTAATATCAGCTTGCGCAATTCAACAATGTCGGTCGTGGTGACGGAACCACTGTTATTGGCGTCCGCAGCAATCAGTTGGAAAGGGCTTGCCAAAGGTTCAATACCCAATATGTGTCTGCTTATTAATGTTAAATCGGCTGGTGTTACCCCTTCAAGGGGAGCGGGGTAATCTACATTTGGCAGCACAGATAACAACCCGGCCCCATTATACAGGTACACACAAGTAACATTTAGGTACTTCCCATCTGCATTGGTAAGGGCGATCGGTGACCCACAGAGTGTAGTGTCCTGATCCAAAAAAGGAACTGACACATTTTTCATAGGCTTGATTTGGGTATTATTGTTTACATCGACACAATGTCTAAGGATCAGTCCATGGTTGGCACTGGTAATCGTTTGGCATGCCGGTTCATTCGCGTCCACCAAAAAGCTCCAAGAAGCGTGCATGGCAAGCATACTCCGCATCTGGGCGACTTGCTCGGCGCTGAAACGGGTGGTGCATGTGCGGAAATTGCTCATCAAAAGCGTTGGGTCAGGGTTGTATGGCACACCCAAAGGGTCATTGGCAAAAGGGGTGCACCCCAATAATGCCCCGCATAGATTGGTGAAGGTACAGGTATTTCCATTCGGGGGGATGGTTGGGTCGGCGTTGGTGTCGCAAAACCCATCGCCCGTCTGGTGGCAGGTGAAAACAGAATCGATGTTGTTGACAGTCAATGTAACCGAATCGCTTACATACTGAGCCCATTCCGGATGTTGCGGGTCTGTCACAAATGGTCGATTGGCAAAAGTATGCGGCAGACTTAACCCGGATAATTCACAGCCAAAGCAAAAAAAAGAGTGCAAGTTCTTATCTT
>CAZULM010000002.1:0-19465 GCA_964621185.1 uncultured Saprospiraceae bacterium
AACCATCAAAACTAAAAAAATCAAGGCAAGTCAAACGTACGATTTTACGCAGAAAAAACGCACAGATTTTACACAGACACATCCGCGTCGAATCTGCGCAACAGAATCTGTGTAAAATTTGCGCGAAATCACCTGAACGCTGTGGTGTGTATTCCAGTAGAATCAGCTCAATATAGGCGAAAAAAAGCTTGATCGCGCCGCACAGCCAAACGCAGCGCTCCATTATCACATTACCAAATTAACCCACTCCGTTTTTCCAGCAGCAATGTATCCCGCCACACGCCGTTCATCTGCCCGATGCGCTCGCGGCGGCCCACCAGTCGGAAACCGCATTTTTCGTGGATGCGCAGGCTGCCCGTGTTTTCGGGGAAAATACCCGCCTGCAGGGTCCAAATCCCACTGGATTCGCTTTCGGCAATCAGGGCCTGCAACAAATCCTGCCCGATGCCCCGGCCCCGGAATGCTTCGCCTACGTACACGCTCACTTCCGCTACGCCCGCGTACACGCAGCGGCCCGACACGGGCGTGAGGGCTGCCCAGCCGGCGATGCTGTTGCCGACCCTGGCCACGAGGCGGCAATTTTTCAGGTGCGCCGCGTCCCATTCCTCCCAGGCTGGCGCCTCGTTCTGGAAACTTGCGTTGCCTGTTTTCAGACCTTCGGCATAGATGGCCTGCACGTCGGGCCAATCTTCCGGCATCATTGCGCTGATGGTGTTTTTCATGGTCGATGGGTTAATCGCAGCAGCCGGGTGCGCAGCAAGCAGCTTTTTCGCCAAGTTTTACCATTGGCTTGCTTTTGTCAATGCCGCGTTTTTTCACGCCTGCTTTTTGTGCAAAAACAGTAATGGAGAAAATGCCCGCCGTTCCTGTCCGAAAATCCTGCAATCCTTCCGGCGTGAGGTATTGCAACAGGATGTGGTCGGGGATCAGGATCGGCTTTTGTTTCTGGATTTTGATGTGCTCAAACCCCGCGTGGCGGATGATATCGAGGTAGGCCTCCATCTGGATAGCGCCCGCCACGCAGCCTGCATACATTTCAGCCGATTGCAGCAGCGCTTCCGGCAAGGCGCCCACCAGCACAATATCGGAAATGCTGAAATGGCCGCCGGGGCGCAGGGTGCGCATGATTTCGGCGAATACTTTGGGTTTGTCGGGGGCCAGGTTGAGCACGCAGTTGCTGACGACGACATCTACGCTGTTGTCGCTCACAGGCAGGTCTTCGATGTCGCCCTGGCGGAATTCCACGTTGTTGTAGCCCAGTTTTTCGGCGTTTTTGCGGGCCAGGGCAATCATGGCCGGGGTAAAATCGACGCCGATGACTTTGCCGCTTTCGCCCGTTTCTGCGCGGGCAACAAAGCAGTCATTGCCCGCGCCGGAGCCGAGGTCGAGCACGGTGTCGCCTGGTTGGATGTGGGCAAATTCTGTGGGCAGGCCGCAGCCCAGGCCGAGGTCGGCATCGGCGTTGTAGCCGGGCAGGGCTGCGTAGGATTCCGACATGATGGTGTAGGTGCCGCTGGCATCCACAGGGCCGCAACAACCGCTGCCTACGCCGCAGCAGGAGCTTTCGTTGGTGCTTTTGTCCTGGGTGGCGATGATTGAGTATTTGTCGCGGACGAGAGATTTGATGGATTCGTTCATGGATTGGTGTGATGTCAGGGCGATGCCCAGGGTTGATGATGGTGTCCTTTGAGGGCGTTCCCAGGGCGGTGCCCAGGGTTGATGATTCCGCCCTTTGAGGGCGTTCCCAGGGCGGTGCCCAGGGTTGATGATTCCGCCCTTTCAGGGCGTTCCCAGGGCGGTGCCCAGGGTTGATGATTCCGCCCTTTCAGGGCTTAACAGCAGCGTTGAGCGTTCGTTTTGTCAAAAAAAGTTTTAAAGAGGGCCTCAAACTGCCCAAAAGTATCCCAGTTGATGCAGTAGCAAGATTTGGCGCCGTCAACGGTGCCTTGTATCAGGCCGGCTTTGAGGAGTTCTTTCAGGTGCTGCGAAACGGTGCTTTGGGCCAGCGGCAGCACTTCCACGATCTCGCCGCAGATGCAGGTTTTGCGCTGGGCAAGCACTTTCAAAATCGCCACCCGCGCGGGATGCCCCATCGATTTGGCAAAATTGGCGAGGGTCAATTCCGCCTCGGCAAAGGCTTGTTTTTTGTTGATGGCCATGCTTGATTGATTTTATATCGCAAATATACGATGAATATTTTGAAGGGTGCAAGTTTTTTTTTAAAAAAATTCAAAAGTGCAGCAGAGTAGTTGTAAAAAGTTGAAACGTGCGTCATCCTGGCACGAAGCGCAAGGCGGCGGCAGCGTGTTATCAGGGCTACTTATTCGCCAACTGTCCACAAGCCGCGTCAATATCCTTTCCCCGGCTCCGGCGCACCGTCACGGTCACCCCTTCTTTGGCGAGATATGCCGCAAACACATTCAACCGGTTCTCGTCCGATTTTTCAAAAGAAAGCCCTTCGATGGGGTTGTATTCGATGATATTGACCCGCACGGGAAATTTCCGGCGGCAGAGTTGTACGAGTCGGGCGGCATCTTCCAGCGAATCATTGAAGCCGTCGAAAGCGATGTATTCGTAGGAGATGCGGTTTTTGGTTTTCATGTAGAAATACTCCAGGGCCTCCATCAATGCTTTGAGGTTGTTGCTCTCGTTGATGGGCATGATTTCGTTGCGTTTGGCATCGTCGGCGGCGTGGAGGCTGAGGGCCAGGTTGGAGCGGTAGCCGTCGTCGGCGAGCTTGCGGATCATCTTGGCGATGCCGGCGGTGCTGACGGTGATGCGGCGGGCGCCCATGCCCAGACCTGCGGGCGGGGGCGCGGTGATGCGGGCGATGCTTTCCAGGGTGTTGTTGTAGGTGAGCAAAGGTTCGCCCATGCCCATGTACACGATGTTGGTGAGCGGTTTGCCGAAACTTTCCAGGCTTTGCCGGTTCACGCCCACCACCTGGTCAACGATTTCCGCCGCTTCGAGGTTGCGCTTTCGGCCCATGCGGCCGGTGGCGCAAAACGCGCAGGTAAGGCTGCAGCCCACCTGGGTGCTGACGCAAACGGTGAAGCGCTCGTCGTCGGGCACGGGGATGAGCACACTTTCGATGCGGTGCCCGTCGTGGGTAAGCCAGCGCGATTTGATGGTGCCATCGTTGCTTTGCTGGGTTTTGTCTTCAAATAGGGTATGGAAGCTGAATTCCTCCTTCAGCCGCTGGCGCAAGTCTTTCGACAGGTTGCTCATGGCATCGAAATCGGTGGCGCATTTGCTCCAGAGCCATTCGTAGAGTTGTTTGGCGCGAAAACGCGGCTCGCCCCAGGCCGCGAACAAGGATTCGATGTCGGAAAGGGAAAGGGAGCGGATGTCTTTTTTTTCAGTCATGCAGGCGCCGGAGGCAATTTTGCGGGGCAAAGGTACGGAAAGGATGTGGTCTTGATGGGCGATTGGCAAATCAGCGCATTATTTCAGGCATAGCCCTTATCCCCGTCAAATAAAAAACCATCGCTACCGAATATAAGAAACGCGCGCGCACCAGCGGCGCACACGCCTACATTTGAGCAGCAATCACAGCAGTGGTTGGAGGATTTTATTTTCAAAAACCTGAATTGTATGGCTGTTCCAAATGCTACCCGAATCGCAGTTTTTTTCTTCCTGCTCTCAACCAGCGGCTGGCTTCAGGCCCAAAGCTACCTGATCCCGCACTGCCAGGATTGGCCCGGTACCCCGAATCTTTCGGAGGATATTTCTTTTGCCGATATGGATGGCAACGGGTATCCCGATATGGTAGGTTTTGACCGGGACCGGCTGCTGGTTTTTTTCAACCATCAAGGTGCGGTAGACACCTTTCCCGCTGTATATGCAGGCTTTGCCCCAAAGTCGATTTTGGATATGGCGCTTTTGGACTGGAATCTAGATGGAAAAGAAGATGTCGTATGTCTGACAGAAAATAGCCAGGGCTTGCTGCTGTACATTAACCTGGGCAATGCTGCGTTCGCAGCGCCGGTGTTGTTGAGCGCTTCCAACGATTATGATAAAATTTTGGTGAAGGACTTTGACAGCAACGGATACCCGGATCTGGCCAAGATTTCATACCTCAATGCGATCACCTACTTGCTGAACCAGGGGGGCAACACCAACCCAACAGTAGTTTCCCGCCAAATTGACCAGGACTTGTTTTACCTGGATTTTGCCGATTTCAACAGCGACGGGTACCTGGATATGGTGGCCAGCAACGGCGATATACCCTGGCCTGTGACCATCCGGCTTTTTTCCAACGATGGCAATTTCAATTTCAGCCCCGCCGGTACGCTGAATTTTTCGCCATCCAACACCAACATTCTCCAGCCGATTAACCGACTGATGTGCGCCGATCTCGACAACCAAAATGGCCCTGAAATATTGGTCAAACATTCGAATGTCCTGTATGCCTACAAAAACATGGGCGGATTTAATTTCGGAAGCAAACTGCTGGTGGGCGATTTCAGCTTTTCTACTACGGGTTATTATGGCAATACGGCATTCCTGGATGTATTGCCAGACATGGACGGAAACGGGTTCCCGGATATTGCCGTGGGCAACAGCTTGTTTTTCAACAACAACCTGAGCTTCAGCGAAAAGGCAATCACAGCATCTCCCGATTTTATGGGCGTTCAATTTGTACCAGTCGACACCGACCTCGATGGCTTGCAGGAATTGTGGTGGGTGCAGTCAAGCGACCCGCTGTTCCATGCGAGCTGCGGGGTCTACCGGGTGCGGTATTTGGGTGGCCAGGCGCTGGCGCCACGCGAAAAGTTGCGTGAAATGTACCCGCAAGATGCAGACCTCCCCTTATTCTGGGTTGATATTGACAAGGATGGCGACCTCGATGCGGTGTATTACAGTTTTCGGAAAATTGTAGCCAGCCTGAACAATGGCGGCGTCTTTGCGGAAAAAACATTGATGCCCGCTTCCTGGAATGGCAACTATACGCTGTTCGATGTGGACAACGACGGACTCCCGGATGTCATCACCTGGACGGCTTTGTACAATTACCTTACCTGGTGGCGCAACCCTGGATCGGGCGGATCCTTTATTCCCAAGGGCTTTTTGTACAATGCCGGGGGGGCATCTGATTTTCAGGTAATCGGAAGCGGCGATTTCAACCAGGACGGAACCCCGGAACTGCTGGTAGCCGATGAAGTCAACCAGCTCAGCGTAGCCCTGCGCAATTTGCAATTCGATGGCACTCAATTGCAGGTAGTCAGCAGTGCCCACATCAGCACCGCGGGCAGCTTCGGAAGCGCCGTTGTCAGTATTGCCGATTTGAACAGCGACCAATTCCCCGATGTGGTTTTGTTCATGAATAATGGCGACGGCATCGGCACGGATGTACTGATGGTTTTTCACAACAACCAGGGCACTGGATTTACGCAGGTGCAACAAACAGCCCTTTCCTCGGAATCCGGCTGGATCGGCCTTACCGATATTTCCCTGGACGGCCTCCCCGATGCCATACTGAGCAGGAACGGTCAATTGTATTTTGCAGTGGGGCTTTCAAATGGCAAATTTGGAACCTTACAGCCGGGCGGGCAAAGCGTCGGCGCGGCATTTCTGGCCGATATCAACAGCGATGGTTTGAAAGACCTTATCAACAGGGCGCACTTGCGCATCGGCCTTAACAACGGAGTAGGCTTTTCGCCTTTGGCATATCAGGGTCCCTTGAACGAATATTATGCGCCTGTGGACTATGACCAGGACGGCGACCTTGATTTGCTGGGGATCGAAGGGGGGCAGCAGTGCAACTGGGAAAACAACTTGATCGGGCCTGCACAAATTGTTGGCAAGGTCTTTTTCGACTTGAATGGCGATGGTGTGCAGGGCGCCGGGGAGCCACCCTTGAAACAATACAAGGTACAGGCGAAGCCCCTGGATGTATATGCTTTTACCGACACATCCGGCATGTTCTCGATTCCCATGGGGGCCAATTACGGGCAGTTCGATGTAAGCCTCCTAAGCCCATACAATAATTTCTTCCAATTCAGCAGCAACCCTTACCCGGCCGCCGCTCAAATTTCTACCGCCGTGCCTTCCGATACGGTAAGCATCGGTGTGCAGTTGGCTGGCGGTAATACAGCGTTGCTCGACCAAACACTGAGCGGGCATCGCTGCTCCGAAGTGGCCCGGCTTTGGATAGATGTGGAAACCATCGCGCCTTTCGATGCCCCGGGACGCCTGTTGCTGCGCTTACCCGCAGGCGTAGAATATCTGCCCGACTATGCCACAGTCCCGGCATCCTTTTTCGATGCCGACCAGGTTTTGTGGCAATTTGACACCCTCCGCGCCTTCTACCCGCGCCAATTGATTTCAGGGCTGAAAATGCCTGATTTTAGTCATGCCGGCGACACCATCATCATCGTCTCCACCTTTCAATACTGGATTGGCGGCGATACGACGACGGTACGCGATACGCTGTACAGCATCCTCACCTGTGCCTACGACCCCAATGACAAGACAGTGGCCAATATCGACGACTTTTACGTCGGAAAGGATACCTATTTTACCAAAACCAGGCCCGACCAGGTGGAATACCTGATTCGTTTCCAAAACACGGGCACGGATACGGCGGCACAGGTCATTATCCTCGACAACCTACCCCCCGAAATGGATGCCAGTTCCCTGCAAATCCTGTCGGCAAGCCACCCTTTTCGCGCTGTGCTCGAACAGGGCAGTTTGCTGCGCGTCACCTTTCCTGCCATACAGCTGCCCGACAGCAACGCCAACTTCCTGGGTAGCATGGGTTTTGTGAAGTTTTCCTTGGGCTTCAAGCCCAATCCGCCCCGTTCGAAGTTTATACCCAACGCAGCCCGGATTATTTTTGACCAAAACCCGCCTGTGCATACCAATATTGCGCGCATTATGATCGTAGACTGCCCTTTTTTCGGGCAGGCAAGCCTCGAATACCCCCGCTGTATCGGCGATACCGTGCTTGCTATTCTCCCGAATTACGGGTTGCAAACTTCCATTCAATGGACGATTGATGGCCTTGCAGCCGGCCAGTCAGACTCCCAGTTGATTCCCGTGCACGATGGCTTGAACCTGCTTCGCCTGCGCCTCGACAACGGGATTTGCCAGGTGGATACCAGCTTTTCTTTTACGCCCAATGGCAGCATTCCCGACCTGCAATTGAGTCTGCCGGGTGATACCATGATTTGTGCGGGAACGTCGCTGCCCATCACTTCGAATATCGGCGCCCAATGGTACCGCAACGATACCCTGGCACTTGGTTCCGGAACGATGTACAGTGCGGCCGGCACACAAACCCTCAAAGTGGTGGCTTCCAATGCCAATGGCCTTTGTAAAGCAGAACGGACGCTGCACATTACGGCAGTTCCAATACCCCAAACGGCTATTGTTGAGCTGAACCCCGCTTATACCCAGCCCCTATGCCCAGAGGATACCCTCCGGCTTTCCACCTTATTGGCCAGTGCTTCAACCTGGAGCGTTTATACTTTCCAAAACTCAGATCCCCTGTTTTACAGCGGCCCCTCCATCAGCCTGGCTGCGGACATTGATCCTTTTTTGGTCGTATTAAAGATTGACACGCTCAATTGCAGCATCCTGGATGAACGATACGTCCAATTTCTCCAATCGGGCAACTTTTTGTTGCTGGGCGATTCGGTAGTTTGCGATGCGAACCATGGCGCGTATTTTTATGTTACGGATGAAGAACAGTTCCCTATTCCATACGACAGCTTTTTGCTGTACCAGATGGACTCCCTTGTCTTTTCTGAATACCATAACAGTGGTGGTACATCCTATCTTTTCCCTGTTTACGAAGGGGATTATGTTGCGGTGATTTCCAGTGCGTGCTTCCGCGACACGATCGTTAAGCATTTTTATACTTTTGAATCGGTCGCCCCGCATATCGAAATTCACCAAGACACGCTTTTCAGTTCAAATAGCTCGACCGTGTTATGGTTCTACTCACCAGACCTACCGGGAAATTTTTCGCAATTGTTTGCTTTCGATAATTATTTGGCGCAGCCAGCCACGGGCTACTACTATCTGTATGTCATTGCCGGAAATTGCTACGGGAATTCCGATACCATCTTCTATCAGGCACTTGCGGTAGATGGGCCAGCCGATTGGCCAGGGTTGGGCTGCTATTTCAATTCCGTGGGGAACAGTTTGCAGGTATTGGGCGACATCCCGCCTGGAACGACATACCGTTTGATGGACATGGGCGGCAAGCTTGTGGCACAGGGGGCTTTGCAAGCAGAACAAGCGGTGGGTGTATTGCCTTCTGGCCTGTACATCTGCACCATTCAAACTGGGAATGCGATTTTGTCAAAAAAGCTAAGTGTTTTTAGGTAAAACTATACGGATAACTTGCGCAGCGCTTCGACAAATTCAAGCTTTTTTCGGCGGGAAACGGGCACCTTTTGGCCGTTTGACAATGTCGCTTCCGTGTAGTCGCCTTGCTCAAAAGTGCGCACTTCGCGCAAGTTTAGGATATACGACTGATGCACCCTTAAAAAATCATGCGCAGGAAGCAAGTCTTCATATTGTGCAATTGGCCGGGAACTGAGTATTTTTGATTGGTTTTTGGAGCTTATATAGGAGTAGCTGCCCTCTGATTGTACAAACAACAGCTCTTCTAGTGGCACTACGTGGAAACCGTTTTGGTGGGGAATCAGAAGCCTGTCGGGTCTTTTTTTCTCGAAGGTGCTGTTCAGGGCTTCAAGTTGTTGGAGGGTGGTGTTGGGCAGCCGTTCTGATTCCAGCAAGCGTTGTACACCCTGAATCAACAGGAAGGGGTCAAAAGGCTTAAGCAAGTAATCGAATGCGGCACATTGGAAAGCCTTTATGGCAAACTGATCGAATGCCGTGATGAATATCACTTTGAATGGTGGGGTTTCCCAGCGGTTCAGCAAGTCGAAACCAGTGCCGTCGGGCATGTCGATGTCGAGCAGAACCAGGTCGGGTCGGGTGTTTTGGAGCAAAGCATACCCTTCGGCCACGTTGCCTGCTTCGCCTACGATCCGGGCCTGGGGAAAGTTTTCCGCCAACAGGTTGCGCGTCAGGGTTCGTGCTGAAGGTTCGTCGTCGACCAGCGCTATTTGTAACATTGTCAAAATTTTCCAGCAAATTAATATGAAACGATTCAATTTCCCACACATTGTTTTTCAGCTGCCCGGCAGGCAGCGCACCCGCCTGCCCTTGGCTTTAGCCATTATCGCCGCATTGTTGTTTTTTTCCTGCGAAAAAGACAAGCCGCCGGTAGCAGAGGAGGTACCTGTTTACCAATCTTATCCGGTAGAAAAGCACCTGTTCGGGTTCAACACAGGCTCTACCTTTTATTACATCAGGCCCGAACAATCGACCCAAAACATCGCCGCCCACTGGCTCGATTCCCTGGCGCCGCGTTCCTTTCGATTCCCCGGTGGGCGGGATGCCAATTTTTACCACCACAATGCCCAGGCGTACGGTTTCAAACAGGGAGAGTTTAAATTGGGCCATTCCGAGGCCGACGTGGAAGAAGAATTGCTACAGGAGGTATTTGACAAAGAATCCAATTACCCCGCAGGTATCAATGTGAAAGAGCCTTTTGCCGCCATGGCCAATCGCCAGCCCCAGGCGGCTTCCATCTTTACGGTGAACATCAAATTCGCCAGCTACGAAGAAAACCGGGATGCCTTGCAATGGCTGTTGGCCCAGGGCGTGTCGATCGGAGGCATTGAGCTCGGCAACGAGCTTTACTTAGGCATCCACCGCGACACTTTCCCCAGTCCGGAAGCCTACATCGCCCGCGCAAAAGCCTGGACAGCCCGTTTTCGCAGCGATTTCCCCGGGCTGAAAATCGGTATCGTGGGCGCGCCCGTGCGCGAAGACCCCACCAATGGCGACTATTTTAAAAGCTGGAACGATGCGCTTGCCCGGGAGGATTTTTTCGACGCCATTAGTTGGCACCATTATGTCAAATTCAGCCCTTGCGCCGCCGCGCCCGATACCTGGGCTTGCCTGCGCGATTCCATGCTCCGGGAAACACAATTCCAATTGCCAAAGGTGTTGGATTATTGGAAGCAAAAATTTCCAACCAAAAAACTCTGGCTCAGCGAATGGAACCTTTCCGCTTACCTCAAGGAATACATCGGGAGCCAGGCAGCCAACCTGTATTTCAGCGCCTACTTGCTGCAAATCGCGCGGTATTCGGCCGATAACGGCGGGTTCATCACCTATGCCCACCACCATAACCTGCTCGCAGGTGGCCTTATGGCCCTGATGGTTCCTGATGTGAACAACCCCAGTTTTTACGACAAAAGCAAGCGCCGTCCGGGGTTTCTGAGCTTTGCTTACCTGCGCGATTTGTTCGATGGACAGACCCAATGGCTAAAAGGTACATCGCTTTTTGCGCTCGGAGATGCCCCTTTGGCGCTGCCTTCAGCAACCTGTTTGCATACCACGGCAACGGGAAAAGAGGAACTGATGGTGGTGGTGGTCAACCCCAACGATACAGAGAATACCCTGAGCTGGAAGCAAAAAGGAATGCTGGCTTTCAAAGTCGGAAACACCCGTTACTCTGCTGATTTTTCGGGAAAAATCCGCGGATTCTACGGAGCGCAGCTCCAAAGCGGGCAAGGCGGAGAAACGGAACTCGACCGGGTTGCAGCAGATTTTAATGGATCGGTAAAAATTCCGGCGCGCGGGGTGCTGGTGCTACGCTTGCCGTTGACACGGTAGGAACTTGCGTCTGCAGGTTTGTACCGCCGAGCTTCGCTCGGCGCAGCCCGTGTCGCTATCCTAGGAGTTGTGTCAAAAGGTTTATTACGGCAACTGATGCCAAATTTTATTTCGATTTTCTTGGCCAAGACCTTCCGGGTTTTGAAAACCTGGAAGGTCTAAGCGCTCGAACGAAATTAAAATCGGCTCGTTTTTCATGGCCAATCCTTTTGACACAACCCCCACATTTCTGCTTTGCTTGATGATGTTCTGACTAAGAAGCCGTGGTGAAGGTAATGACGGGACTTGTCAGAATCCGCACCAGCTCTCGGAGGAGGATTAAGCCAGTTCTCCGACCTGGCCAAGTACCAACTCGTACAGCTGCCTTGTAATCCTAAAATTTGCTTCTAAAACAAGGCGATCCAACAACAATTTTACAGACTCAATGTGACCCTCATTTTTGGCATTTACCAAAATCCCAGCCAATCCAATTATCACTAAACCTTTTTCTTTGGCAATTCTTCGACCCTTGGATTCATCCATAATTAGCAAGTCAGCATGGAGTTCTTTTGATAATACAATTGCTTCTGATTCGCCGATATCTAAATAGAGCAATAATTCGGATATATCGGAATGATTGGAGGCGGACTTTACTTCAATCCAATCGGCATTGTCAATTTCCTCCAAATCATACCCAAAATTTCTTAGCTGGGATAATTCTTGAAAAACAAGCTCTGGAAGGACTACCCTATCGAACAGCAGTTTCAATACATGCAAGTGTCCGATACGGTACAGCCCGCGCTTATAGGGGAGGTATCACTGACCACTACCACGGCGCATGAATTCGATGGTTTTTAAATCTTCCTGAAATTCATCCACTCCGTAGTTTGATGCAATATTGCGGTCGTGCAACAACTTTTCGAACTCGAAATAGCCTAAACCAGCCAGTTCTTTGGCTTGCCCAAAAGAGAAACGTTTTTGAGCATATAACATAACGGCAAGCTCAACTTTTAGCTCCTGTTCTGTCATATTAGCAGATTCAAGTATGCTGTCATCTATTAATACCATTGCTCAAATTTTTACAAAAATACGGAATTTTTCCGAAAAGCAAGGGCTTGGCACAGCCGCCTTCTTTTGTTTCGCAGGAGGATAATGGGGGCGAAAACAATTGATGCAGCGTACTGGTTGGCCGAGTGAGCAGTGGCAATCGTACCTGAAAAACTGGCAGATGTTCTGACACATAGCACACATTCCTTTTTCAAGAAACCCGATGCCACCCACCGTCTCCGAGCCGTTGTGGCCATTGGACATCCTCCATTGGTAATTGGATAATGCCTAGACTACCCCCGGCAAAGCGATCTTCACCACCGTCCCCTGGGGCTGCCGGGAAGCCAGGGTAATGGATGCCCCGGCTTGCGTGGTCAGCAGGCTTAGCCGGCGTTTAGCCAGAGCAGCGCCGTAAGATTGATGTGATTTCTCGTTACTGGATTGTTGAATGCCTGCGCCATTGTCTTCCACCAGGATATGAAGGTCATGCTTTCCTGCTACCGCAAACGACAGCCGGATGTGGCCGTCGCCTTTTTTGCCGCGCATGCCATGCAGGATGGCGTTCTCCAAAAAAGGCTGCACCAGCATGGTTGGTACCCGGATATCAGCGGTTTCAAGTTCCGGATCCACGTCGATTTGGTATTGGAAAGCACCCTCGTAGCGCATGGCTTCCAGGCTGAGGTAGTTTTCCAGATAGGCGATTTCGGATTCCAGGCTGATGTCGCTGCGGAACGACTGGTCGAGCACCTGGCGAATGAGGTTGGCAAAGCGCGACAGGAATGCTGCGGCTTTCATCCGGTCGTTGGTAAGGATAAACTGCTGGACAGCATTGAGGGAATTAAAGATAAAATGGGGGTCCATTTGCGCCCGGAGCGCTTGTTTTTCAAGTTCCACGGTTTGTTCACGCAGGTTCATCTGCGCGCGCATCACCCGCAGGCGATAGCGGTAAAAAAGCACCACAGGCACCAGTATGAGCGCTGCGGCGAGCAAGCGAAACCACCAGGTTTGCCAAAAAGGCGGATGAATTTCCAGATCAATTGTGCAGGGCGCCCCCCAAACCCCCTGGGCATCGGCCGCTTCCACGGCGATTTGATAGCGGCCTGGCGCCAGCGAAAAAAGATTCATTTCCGGCTTAAGGGTAATCTCCCAGGGCTTGTCGGCCTGAATGCGGTACCGGAACCGGGTTTCGTTGCCTGTTTGAAATGGCAGGTTGGCAAATTCGAAGTGCAGGTTGTTTTGGTCATAGGAACAATGGAGCGTTGTTCCGGATAAAAAAACGTGCCGGGACTGCCACTGCTGGTTGATTTTCAGGGCGGTAAAAAATGGTTGGGCGACCAGGGGCAAGGCCGGTATTTGCCCGGGGTGGATCACCGCCATCCCGGCTGCGGTGCCTACCCATATTTTTTCATCAACAGGCGCCAGGGCGGTGACCTGGTTGGAAGGCAGGCCGTCGAACTTGCTGAAACGCCGAAGCGCCCAGTTCCCATCGCTTTTCAAGGCGATGTATGCTGCCCCGGAAAAGGTTCCCACCCACAAGCGCCCTTGATGGTCTTCTGTTATGGCGCCAACCTGATCTTCGGGCAACCCATCACGCTCCCGGAGTAAGTCCCAGGCTTTTTTCCCGGCATTCCACAACACCAACCCGGTTTTGGTGGCGATGGCCAGCGTGCCGTCGGCACGGCAGAACAATTGCTTGACCCCCGATGCCAATGCCGGATGTAAGTGGTTCTGCGACTCCAGGCGGCCGTTTTCCCATTGAAACAACCCGCGCTCGTTGGCCACCCAAACGATGCCGTTTTTGTCTTCCAATACGTCCTCAAACGACTCTTTCAAGCCGTGTTTGGTGGAAATATCGAGCAGCGCATGAGTCTTGGCATCCACGCAAACAAACATCATTTTTGAGCTGGCCCATACCCGGCCGCCGTCGGGGCTGAAGTGGATGCTGCCGGCTGCCGGGCAGGGCTTGGGTGCTGTATTCGAAGCATCGGGCATCAGGAGGGGCGCCCAGGGCCCTGCGGCGCGGCTTGAAAAAGTGGCAAGTGCGCGTTTCCCCGACCAGTATTCTCCTGTCATGGCCGACCACCCGCAAGCATTGACCATGCCGCCTGCCGGTTCCTGTGCTGGCAGTGCCTGTATTCCCAGGGTTTTTGCGTCTATTTCAGCTTGTTGCCCGTTTAAAAAACCCAAAAAAACCTTGCCTTGCCTGCCAGGGCACAAAGCCGAAATATGGGGTATTTTTATACCCGGAAATTGTGGTACTGCCAGCAAACCCGGGTTCACGGCGTAAAAAAGCCCTTCTTGCAAAGATGCGACCCACAGACCGCCGTTTTTATCGAAATAAAAACCCCTGACGCTTGTTGTCAGCATGACCTGGAAAACGCCACGCCGCAGGGCATCTGTCGACTCGTAGCGCCGAAGTTCCTGTTTGTCGGGGAGGCCAACCCAAAGTGCGCCATCCGGCCCGATTTTGAAATCGGAAACAACTTCACCGAAGGGGATTACAAGCGCAACTTCTTGATTTTTAATGAAATAAAAATATCCGTTGCGGTATGCGAGGTATTGCGCCCCAGCCAGGGGCAACATGCCGGCGCGGGCAATTTTGGGCGTGGAAAAGCGGAGCCCTGCTACCCGGGTATGCGTTCCGTTTTCATGAATTTCAATGCCGGCATCGCTTTCCGGCACAGCGGCCGTTTCAACAGCGGGGTAGTTGTTGAATTCCTGAATCCAGCGCTTGCCGAGATTGATGGCCAATAAATCCCGTTTCCGGGCAGGTCGGATCAGGCTGTGGCTGCTGCCATCGGGTTTTACTTTGAGTATGCCCAGGGCGCCCAGGGCAATGTACAACGCGCTGTCGGTGGCACTCCAGGCAATGTCGTGTGGTAGCAGGAAGCGGTCTTTATAACCTTGCAGCACCCTGGTGCAAGCGGCCTGGCGCAGGCTGTCGCCATCGTAAAAAAACACTTTCCCCGAAAGGCTCAGCACCCAAAGCTCACCGGATTCGCCGTGGTCAATGGCGGCAATAACATCATCAGAGAGGCCGTTCCGGTCGTTGAAATTCAAAAACGTATATCCGTCGTAACGGCTCAGACCATTGGTGGTCGCTACCCAGCCATATCCTTTGGCATCCATCAAAAACTGGTGGGTGGTACGGGACGGCAAACCCTCCTCAAGCCCAAATTGCCGGAAAACAGGGGCTGCGGTTTGGGCATTGATATTTTGCCAAAACAGCAGAAATGAAAGCAGCAATGCGGCAGCATAATTGGCCATAGCCCAAATAGTTCCTGCAAATCTAATTGCTGGCAGACAAATCCAACATACTATTTGCGAAACCGCTTTTGCCGGAAAATGCACCAGATTTCAGGCCGGGCTGTCCAGGTATAAAATGGAGCGCCGGAACTTCCGGTATGCCTCCAAATTTGTGCTATTGTTTAACCAGAGCACCGAACTATTATGAGAAATTTCTTTGCCTTTGCAGCTTGCTTGTTGCTAAGCCTGCCATTGCGCGCACAATGCCCCAACCCGAATTGCACGGGCAGTAAAACCTTGAACATCAGCACCGGGATTGATGCTGCGGGCAATTTCCTGGCAGCGGGAAACATCGACCCTTTTTGGCAATTGATGAACTACCCGCCGCTGGAATCGCCTTGCTCCAACCCGCCAGCCGTTACCATCCCCAACTGCAATGTGGTGTCCCCGATTTCGAGCGCTCCGGCATGGTTGAACCTCAATGGCGGCGGACAGGGCATTATTTCCGCCAATACCAGCAATGAATTTGATTGTGACAACATGTTCGGCGACCAGCCCTGGCGGTTTCGACGCTATTTCTGTGTGTGCAAAGCATCCAATGTACTCATTTCCGGCGCGGTCAGGATGGACGATTACGGGAAACTGAACGTGTACAATGTTTCAGGTGGTGCTGCTCTGTTTAGCGTAAATATACCAGCTGGCTTTATTTATGCAGACAAGACCTTCTCCGGAATCCTCAGCTTGCCTGCAGGCACCTATTACCTGGAAGCCGAATTGGTGAACAAAGGGCATCACTATTCCGGGTTTGTGCTGAAAGGCAGCATTGCCACCACACCGGGCGGCAACACCTTGTTCAACGCCGGCAATGCCTGCTGCGCCAACACGGGGTCTATTACGGTTCAAAAAATACTGGAAACCAAAATCTGCAACGGCATCACGGATGCAGGAGAAATGCCAGGCTCAGGCTGGGTATTTAACTTGCTCAACGCCGGGGGAACGGTAATACAAACCCAAACCACCAACAGCGTCGGAGAAGCCAGTTTCAGCGGTTTGGCTCCTGGTAGCTACACCGTAACGGAACAGGTACAGGGTGGCTGGTACTGTAATTCCCCATCCGGCGGCAGTCAAAACGTCAGCGTCACGGCAAGTGGCGTGGTAACCCTTACTTTTTATAATTGCAAAGGCAGCCCGCCACAATCTACCGGTGCCTACTGCTGCGATGGGAAAAACCTGGTAAAAAACCCCAGCTTTGAAGACGGGAACACGGGCTTTTCCAGCCAATACGGCTATCAAAACACCGTAGCCGCCAATTCGGTAATACCCGGCCAGTATGCCATCCTTACCAGTGCAAACGCCGCCGCGATCTGCAACAAATGGCAACTGAAAGACCATACTTTTTGTGCAGCGGGCTATAACAGCAAGGTACTGGTGATCAATGGCGAAACAACCCAGCCCAGCAATGCTTCGAACATCATTTGGCAACAGAATGTGGGCGGACTGGAACCAGGGCAGGATTACAAGTTCTGCGCGTATATGAAAAACTTCCCCGCCTGCTGCTTCGATGTGAAACCCAAAGTAAAGGTGGATGCTACGCCCGGCAGCTCTTCGGGCTGGGTGGTTGTGGATGCTGGCACAGGAGCCTGCGACTGGCAGTTGGTGGAATTCAGTTTTACAGCTACATCCGCCAGTGTCAACCTGCAAATATTCCTGGAAGAAACGACCAAAGGCGACGGCAACGACCTGGCTATTGACGATATTTCCCTGCAAAAACTGCCTAAATCAACGGTGATGATCAGCGTGCAAAACCAATCCATTACCCCGACAAGCTGTCAAATAACCGCCTCCATCAACAGCATCTCCAACGGTGACGATGCGCTTCCACACAATTCCTGCAAATACGTGTGGGTGATCGGAAACCTGAGCACCATTTCACCGCCGGCTTTCAGCGGGACACCGATATTTGGCGGAAGCATGGGCTATTCTACCTGGGGGCTTACCACCACCTTCCCAGGATTTACGTGTACCCCCAAACAGCCCTACCTGATTTACCTGTATGTATATGACTGCGATTGCCTGGCTACGGGCTATGATTACCAGATCACTTTGGATAATGGGAGAGTGCAAAAATTGTCGGCAAATGAAGAAGCCCTGTTGCACAAGAAAGTAGCGGAACTCATCAAATCAAAGCAATAAGCATTGCGGAGTTTCGGGGGGAGGGGGGCCGAGATCTTCTAGAACTTGAATTATTCACCAATCAAAAAAGAAATTATGATAAACCTGAGATTTATGACTGTCACGTTATTCTTGTTGTTCACCAAAATATGGGTAATTGGACAAAAGGATGGAACCTCCAGCACATTAGCAACCGACCCTATTATTGTAACAGCCGTGCTAAAAACTACTTGCGAAGTCAAGTTAGGAAAGGTAGTCAACAAAAAGGCACACTTGAACATTAACGGCAACCCTATCCTGAATCATTTCGGGGAGACAGCCTATTATTACTTTTTCGACATGAGCCACAATGTTATCCAGATTTCCCCGGTGGCAATCGGAAACAACCCTCAAGTGGTCCCAATCGGCAATTTATCGCCTAATACACAATACACCGTACAGCCATATCTGGTCTTGCAAAGTGGCACGATCGTGGGGCCTTACGGCACGCCGTTCAGCACCGAATTTGATTGTGTAAAAAAGGCGCCAAAACCGACTGGTACCGGCACATCAGGCCAATCCAACAACAGTGGAGGACACAACTAAAAACTTCTATGAAAAAAATTCTTTGTTTCGTGTGCTTCCTGCTTTCGTTGGAAGTCATTGCACAGCAAAAACACGAAGTCGATTTCACATGGCCGCAGCGCAGGGTGATGGGTGGCCTGTCGTTTGTGTATGGCCTGGGGGAGAACGGCACCGTGTTTTACGAACAGGTAGTGCTCAATGCCATGTCGGCCGCCATGAAACTTACCTATGTTTCTGCTGATGGCAAAACAACCTGGGTTTCCGATAAACTCAAACATATCGCCAGGGACTGCCAGGTTCTGTCCGACAATGCGGGGTTTACGGTGTACGACCTGGAAAACAAAACGCTCCATAGCTGGCGTTTCAACTACAAAGGCGACCTGGGCGCCAAAGCTGAAGTGAAATTCGACCTGCCTGTGCTGGCCTTGTTCCAATCGGGGAAAAAAGTGAATGTATTGCTTGAGTCTGTGGAAAAGCAGGTTGTACGCTTGTTTGTCCAGGAACTTAACCCGGCCACATTCAATCCTGTTGGCGCGCGGATGGCGGTGGAGCTACCCGAATCCAGCCGCTATATAAAAGTGAAATCAAGTTGGAAAAGCGGCGAAGTCGTCAACCACTGGGTGTTTGCCGGCAGTGATGAAGCGCGCTTGGCTTTTTATGGAAAAAAGGTTTCTCTTGAAAATAGCGTTGTCACTTTTGATATCGTGATAACTGACCACCGGGGAAAGAAGCAGAGCGGTTTTACACAAACCATTGGCCTTCAGCCTGGCAAATATGTCAACCGCAGCTTCAAAAGCCAGGAACACCTGCAATGGAGTGATTGGCAATATGAGTACATGCACACAGAGTTCCCTAGCCCCAATACTGGGCATACGTATGATGAAGACCCCGGCACTTTTGGGGATTGTATGATCGATTGGGGCCGATCGGCAGTGTTTTTCTATGGCACCACAGGTACTGCACCGGAATGGCGGAGTCCTGTGACCGACGATGGCTACTTTATTCAAAAGTACAGTTTTTCAGGGGCGCAGGAATGGCAAGTGGAGGGCGAGCTCCCAAAGTCGGACAAGCAATTGTTTTTGTCTGGATATGTCAGGAAATACGACGAACAGTTTTTAATAAATCCGATTAGCGGCAATATCTTATACCGCAGGTTTCCGAAAATGGATCTGGTGCTAGATGCAGCAGGCAATACTTTGCAGAAAAAATGGGTGGATATGAACCCGGTAAAAAAAGACTTTTCACCTGTTGGGCAGCCTTACCATTTTAAGCAAAACATGTTTGGGCTGTATCATCAGGAAATTATCCAGACCCAAGTGCTGGCCCAGCTTTTCGATGCCGCAACCGCTGCAGCCATACAACAGCACCTTGAAAAGTACGGACATGCGGCTTCCTGGTATGTGTTTCAAGTGAATCAAAAAGATATTACCGTGTTGGAAACCGACCCGAAATCGGAATCGTACAGCCTTTGGACAGTGCCGAAACGGTAACAGGGCGGGAGGTCAAATCTCCCCCATCCCAAACACGCCGCTCCCCTGAATAATCCCCCCGCCAACCACATCGTCGCCATCAAAAAAGACGGCGCTCTGGCCTGGGGCAATGCCTTTCACATTGGCATGGAAACTTACCTCCATGTCGTGGCCGCCCCGAAACTGGTCGCAATCCTACCTAAAAAACGGATGTTGTTTAACTTGGCATATTGGGCGGACACGAGGGACGCCCCGAAACCAATTGGGCGGCCACAAGGGCCGCC
>CAZULM010000002.1:19565-242683 GCA_964621185.1 uncultured Saprospiraceae bacterium
CCACAAGGGCCGCCCCTGCATCGCAATCGTGCCCATATTTGGTGAATGCCCTGGCGCCGCAGGGGCGGCCCTCGTGGCCGCCCCGAAACCGGTCTCAATCCTACCTAAAAAACGGATGTTTTTTGGCCTGGCACATTGGGCGGACACGAGGGACGCCCCGAAACCAATTGGGCGGCCACAAGGGCCGCCCCTGCATCGCAATCGTGCCCATATTTGGTGAATGCCCTGGCGCCGCAGGGGCGGCCCTCGTGGACACTCCGAAACCGGTCGCAATCCTACCTAAAAAACGGATGTTGTTTGACCTGGCATATTGGGCGGACACGAGGGATGCCCCGAAACCAATTGGGCGGCCACAAGGGCCGCCCCTGCATCGCAATCGTGCCCATATTTGGTGAATGCCCTGGCGCCGCAGGGGCGGCCCTCGTGGACACTCCGAAACCGGTCGCAATCCTACCAAAAATTGGCTGATGTTCTGACCATTGCGGCACACGCAAGAACTGAATGCATTTATTCGGCCACTCAACCGCGAACTTTTCTATGCTATTGCGTAGGCCAAATCCCACTCCCCTGAATAATCCCCCCACCAACCACATCGTCGCCTTCAAAAAAGACGGCGCTCTGGCCCGGGGCAATACCTTTTACATTGGCATGGAACGTAACCTCCACGTCGTTGCCCACCGCGCCCAGGGTGCTGAGGGTGCCGGCATCGCGGTAGCGCACTTTCGTCACGGCTTCGAGGCCGTTTTCGGGAATGGCGGCGTATTTCATCAGGTTCACCTTGCCCACCATCATGTGGTTGCGGATGAGCTCCGATTCGCGGCCCAGCACCACGGTGTTGGTTTCGGGCTGAATTTCGGTGACGAACATGGGCTCGCCCAGGGCGATGCCCAGACCCTTCCGCTGACCGACGGTGTAAAAAGGGTAGCCTTCGTGTTTGCCCAGGATTTTGCCGCTGCCATCCACGAAATGCCCGCCCGCCACTTGCTCGTCGAGTCCGTCGATGCGGCGGCGCAGGAAGCCCCGGTAGTCGTTGTCGGGCACGAAGCAGATTTCGTAGCTCTCGGCTTTTTTGCTGAGCTCGTCCCAGCCGCGCTCTGCTGCCATGGCGCGCACTTCCGGCTTGGTGTACACGCCCAGGGGCATGCGGGTGCGGCGCAGGCACTCCTGGCTCAAACCCCAAAGCACATAGCTCTGGTCTTTTTGCCGGTCTTTGGCGCGGGTGATGTATTTGCGGCCATCTAATTCATTGATGATGCCGTAATGGCCGGTGGCGATAAATTCACAATCGAGCATATCAGCGCGGCGCAGCAGGGAGTTCCATTTGATATGGGTGTTGCAGAGCACGCAGGGGTTGGGGGTGCGGCCGGCCATGTACTCATCCACGAAATTATCAATCACATAATCGCCGAACTCGTCGCGGATGTCGATGATAAAATGGTGGAAGCCGAGCTTGACGGCGACGGCCCGCGCATCGTTGATGGAATCGAGGGAGCAGCAGCCGGTTTCTTTTTTGGAGCCGCCGGAAGTGGCGTAGTCCCAGGTTTTCATGGTGACGCCCACCACTTCCCAGCCTTCTTCGTGCAGAAGAACGGCGGTAATGGTGCTGTCAATTCCGCCTGACATGGCGACGAGTGCTCTACCGTGTTTGGACATGCTGAAACTCCTTTCCCTTTCGCGAAAATGTTGCCTTTGGGCTAATAGTAATGGATGAGAACAGTTTTTGGGGCTGGAAGGTTCGGGGAGGACGAGGGATTGTGGGGTTTCCAAGGGCAAAAATACAGGAGGGAATACTTTGACAGTTATATTGCTTCTAGCAAAAATGCATCCAAATAACTAATGATGGCTCGATTAGGCGCATTTTTCTTCCAAGCCTCTTCTTCGTGGCTTATCTGAATAATATCCTTGCTTTTCACCTTCTTAAATCGTTCAAAAACTGCTTGTAACGCTTCTTGTTCTGAGGCCTGAATTTCTCCCTGGCCACTTAGGGCTTTACCAGGGAAAAACTGGGTGCCAATGCTCCCATTCGGGTATTCATGATGTTCCATCCGAACAAACCCTGCATTTTCTGCATATTGGAACAGACCGTCAAAATTGTCTGGAACGGGGCCCATTCCAATCGCCCTATACTTGGAACCGCTTATGGAACGGCCGTTTTTTTTGAAATGCAAAAAGTCTGCGTAGAAAAGCAATTTATTTAGCTGAGTCTTGTATGGGGTCATTTTTTCGGCAAAAAATTGCATCATGATGCCAATCCGATTCAAATCTGGCCTTTTAAATCCTCTTTCTAAAGTTGGAGGATCTTCACCCATTAATAGATGGGTCGTGTATTCAAATTCTCGCCAATTCGGATGGCTTTCCAATATTTTTAACGCCTTTTCGACCAATCTTCCCTTTTCTTCAGGGTCGAGGCCGCTAAATTCCACCAGTTGACAGAAATCTTTAGGATTCCTTGCCAAGAAGATCAAACTGGCATTTGATTCGCTGGGCAGTTCTCCATTTTCATACTGCTTGTATTGATTAATGCCAAATCGCAGCACCTCCGACATTTTGGCTGCTGAAATGTCATATTGCTCCCGGATAGCTTTTATTTCTTCTGGAAACGGTAAATTATGCTTACTTCGATATTGATCTGTCGCCTGGCGAATGTTGAGATCAATTTGACGTTCATCTTCAAATTCTTCACCACTGTCTTGACAAACCCAAACATGATACATCACCGGAAATGTCTCTTTCCGAATGGTCAGTTTGCTTGGACGAACCAGCAGTTTCATTTCTTTGCCTGTGATTGGACTTTGCATGTGTGAGGGTGATGCAATTATTAGCGCAAGAATAGTCAGGATTAATCTTTCAATGGATAGTCCATTGGGTATTCGGCAAAATGAAACGAGATGCAAATTGTTGGATTATTAGGGAGGCCGAGCGAAATTTTGATGTATTTTTCATGGCCTTTTATTTCCTTACCAAATACCCACATTTCTGACCCACCATAGAGGGTTTCCGAAAGAGGGCCACTTGAATAGTCTTCAACCACCAGTTCAGCCAAAATTTTCTTTACTTCCTTGACCGAAATTTCTAAGTCCGCAAGGGTTTGGGCGTTTTTTTGGCGGTCACTGCGAAAAATAATTTCCCAAATAGCCAATTTCACTTTAAAGTTCTCTAAGAATAGCGCTACGGTTTCCGCTTGATCCATAATTTAATACGAGAAAAGTGTATTTTTTTCTAAAACTAGAAAAAAATGATGTAAAATGCTTTCTTTTCATGAAGATCAAGCGCTAAAAACGCAGATTAAATCAGCTTTCGCCTTTTTCAAGCGCAAAGATAATTAAAACCACTTTAAAGTGAAAAAATTTGAATTAAATCTTTTTAGCTACTACTTTACCGAGGGAGGTGTCACCGCCGTAGTCGAGCGTGTTCCCGCCATGCTCGTTCTTGGTGCTGTCAATTCCGCCTTGCATGGCGACGAGTGTTCTTCAGTATTTGGGCACGTATAATCTCCTTGCCGCGTTCATGAAAATATTGCGTAATGATTTACTTTTGTCATCTTTGTCCTGTTTTTCGTTTGCTTTTTGTGTAAACCTAATTTCTAGGACAAGCCATACCAGCCTGCACATGGAGACCCTTGCCCACCTGCGCACCCAGCCCGAAACCCTCGACGTGCTACCCCGGCAGCACCGCATCCTCATCGGCATTCCCAAAGAGACCACCCTGCAGGAAAACCGGGTAGCGCTGGTGCCGCATGCCGTGGCCACCCTCACGGCACACGGCCATCGGGTGCTGGTGGAGAACGGCGCCGGCGAGAAAGCAAATTTCAGCGATTTTGAATACGCGGAAGTGGGCGCCCAACTGGCACACAATGCCGAGGAGGTGTTCAAAGCCGATGTGCTGTTAAAGGTAGCGCCACCCACCCTGGCCGAAATCGAGCTCATGCAGCCAGGGCAGGTGGTGATATCGCCCATCCACTTGCCGTTGCTTGATGCAGAATACATCGTCAAGCTGCAAAAAAAGCGGGTCATCGCCCTGGCCATGGAATACATCCACGACGACGAATCGGACCATTTCCCCATCGTAAACGCGATGAGCGAAATCTCGGGCACCAGCGCCATCCTGATCGCGGCGGAGCTGCTGGCCACCACACGCGGCGGAAAGGGGGTATTGCTGGGCGGAATCGCCGGGGTGCCGCCCGCCAAAGTCATCATCCTCGGTGCAGGCGTGGTAGCGGAATTTGCCACCCGCACTGCATTCGGGCTTGGGGCAGAAGTGCGTATTTTCGACAACGACGTGCGCAAGCTCATGGAGCTACAAAGCCGCGTCGGCCGCCAACTGCACACCTCCGTGATGAACCCCGTGCACCTGAAAGAACAGCTCTTGAAGGCCGACGTGGCCATCGGCGCCATGCACTCGGCGCAAGCCAACAGCCCGCTGGTGGTGTCGGAAGAGGTGGTGATGCGCATGAAGCCCGGCTCCGTCATCGTGGATGTGAGCATCGACCAGGGCGGTTGTTTCAGCACGTCCCAAACCACCACACACGACAAGCCTACCTTTGTCAAACACGGGGTGATCCATTATTGCGTGCCGAACATCCCGTCCAGGGTGGCCCGGACGGCCTCCGATGCCATCAGCAACATACTCACCTCCATGCTGTTGAAAGCGGAAACAGGCGGCATCCTGTCCCTCATCACCCAACACCCCGGCCTGCGCAACGGGGTATATGCTTACAAAGGCTCCCTCACCAATTCCCATATCGGGGAGCGCTTCCAGATGCGGAGCACCGACCTTGACCTGCTGATCACGTCTGGCTATTGAGCAGCTTTCCCGGAATTCCCCGCAGCATTACCAGCCCGACCCGTTGGCTGTCTTTGAGCAGGGCGAAATCCCATTGCACCGTACCTGTCACTTTGAACCCCGCCTTTTCATAAGCCCATACCGGGCCGTGTTCCATGCATACCAGCCAAACGGCTTCGCTGCCTTGCCGGGCAGCCTTTTCGATCGTATATATCATCAACTTTTGGCCATAACCCTTGCCGAAAAACGCCGGCATGAGGTATATTTTTTCCAGGTAAAAGGCATTGGCGCATTGGCTGTCTGGCACGGGCTTCTGCAGCACCAGCTTTAAAAAGCCCACTATAGCGCCATCCTGCTCCCGGCAGATCAGGTATTCGGTATTCGGGTCTTGCAGTTCGGCGCCAAGCGCTTCGGCGCCAAAACATTTTTCCATGTACCAGTTGAGGCCGCCCGGCTGCCAGATATGCCGATAGTAAGGCTCATAGGTGGCCCGTCCAACCTGTTGCATCAGGGGAATATCGTCTAAGCCAATTTTTTGATACTGCAGCATCAGCGTTTCAATTCTTTGCAAGGTACCCGCTTGCGCAAATTTTTGGCAAAAGTAAGCATGGCGTTCTGGGCGCTGAGGGCCATTCCCGGCACCAAGTCGGGGTTTGCTTCGGCGCGGGCAATTGGGACGGCATAGAACGTTGTTTTGCCCGATGGGGCCTTGTGGGCGTAGCGCCACACGGGTATCATGCCATGTTGGCCAAGGGACACCTCCGGCGAGCCCTTGCGCTTGAGCAAGTCCACCTGGTACAGGATGCCCCCGTCGGTGTTGGGCTGTTGCTGGTTGGAGATAAAATTGCCGAGGGAATACACGACCAAAGCCTCCTTCGCGCTGCCGTCGGGCATGGCCACGCGCTCGATGCGCACGGGCTGCACCACGTGCGGGTGCGAGCCGATCACCATGTCGGCGCCGTTCCGAATGAGAAACTGGGCAAGCTCGCGCTGCTCGGCATTTTCCGTAAGCTGATATTCAAGCCCCCAGTGCATCACAGCGATGATGAAATGCGGCTTGCGGGCCACGGCCTCATCGAGGTCTTTTTTGATGATGTCCTTGTCGATGAGGTTGACCACCGTGGGCGCTTCGGTAGGAACACCGTTGGTGCCGTAGGTGTAGTTGAGCAGGGCAATCTTGAACCCGTTTTTATACACCATGAGGGGGTAATGTGCGGCGCGGTCGCGGGCGTTGAGGAAGGTGCCGGTTTGCAAAAACATGTTGTCGCGGAGGGTGAGTATGGTATTGGTCAGGCCTGCCGCCCGGCTGTCGTTGGAGTGGTTGTTGGCGGTCACCAGGATGTCGAAGCCCGCGTTTTTGAGCGCCACGGCGAGCGCATCGGGGCTGCGGAACATGGGGTATCCGCTGTACGGCGGCTTTCCGGGCAAGGTGAGCTCCAGGTTGCCGATAGCCAGGTCGGCTTGCTCCAAAATAGGCTTTACATAGCGGAAACAAGGCTCATAATTGTATTTCCCGGTGTTGCCAATCTGTGCGCTCGTAATCTGCGGGGTATGCCCCATGATGTCGCCCGCAAAAACAAGCCGCAGGGTATCGGTCTGGGAAAAGGTAATTTCTGACGAAAAAAAGAAAAAAAGCGCGGTAAAAAACAGAATATTGCGTGAGATCTTGAACGGCATGAATGTCAGTTTTTTTGCAAAGTAAAAGAGAAATGGACAAAACTAAACTCCCCGGCCTCCTCACGCTGCTCGCTGTGTTCCTCTTAGGCGCCTGGCTGAGCTGGCAGTATTTCTCTGGCAGGCGCTCCAAGCCTGTGGAAGAATCATCCGTGCTGCTCGAAAAGATACAGGCTGTTGCCAAGCTTTCCACCGTGGAAGGCCAGTTTTCCGAAATTTACAACTATTCGGAGTACCAGGGCTTTTTCACTTTTTTTTGGGACAAAAAAATACTCGTCAGGGTACGGGCCACAGTGTCGGCAGGTTACGACCTGGAGGCCCTGCACATCGAGAGCGACCCGAAAACCAAGACGATTTACATGAGCGCCCTGCCCGAGCCGCAGATATTGAGCATCGACCACACGCTCGATTATTACGACATATCAGAGGGCGTTTTTACGTCGTTTACCCCGGAAGACTACTCGCGCATCAACCAAAAAGCCAAAGAGATTATCAGGGAACAAGCCCTGAAAAGCAACCTCATGGCCGAAGCGCGCACCCAGGCTTCAAAGATGGTGGACTTGTTGCGCTTCATGGTGGAGGGTGCGGGCTGGCGGCTGGAGATCGGGCACGAGGAGGTCCGGGAAGCGCCGCAATAAACCGGCAGAACGTCAGGCTGTGACAGTTCTGGCCGAATTTGCCCCGCAATGCCAAACTATCCCTACTTTTGGGGCAAAATAAGGTGCTTGTGAAAATCGAACGGCAGCAATCCATTGAAGCGCAACCTTTCAGCGTCCACCTATCCATAAAATCCGCCCAAAACCGGGCATATACTCAAACTACTGTGGTTTGCGAAAATATCATGGGGTAAATCTTTGATAATCATTATGATCCATCCTAAAATTCTTGCAAATCACTAGAATCCTGGTATAACACACGAAATTATGAAGTTTTCTGCACTTTTGCTGAGCCTCTTTATGGCTCAAATGCTCATGGCCCAATCAGGCGCGCCGGAACCGAGAAAAACGGGGCAAATCGACCCTGCCCTCCAGGCCGCCACCGAAGCGCTTGTGGCAAAATACAGCCTTAATGCCGACCAGGCAAAGCAGGTGTACCAGATCCAGCAGCGCAAAAACCGCAACATGGCGGAGATCGCAGCCTTGCAGGCAAGCGACCTGGCGCTGTACCAGGCCAAGCTGTCCAATGTGCAAAAAGGGACTTGGACGAGCATCCGCCAGGTGTTGAACACGAAGGAGCAGGTGGATATCTACCGCAAGACACAGGCCGAGCTTCGCGGGCTACGCAACGCCAAACGCCAGGAACTGACGGAGCAGAAGGCGGCAAGAGAAACCATTGAAGCCGCCGTACTGGCCATTTACGCCGAATAAACCCTCCTCCCTGCGATGCTGATATTCGCTGTAAGGCTTGTCCTTGAGGACAAAGGAAAGCTGCTGTTCTTGCGCCAGACCAAGCGCAACGGTGGCCGCTACACCCTCATCGGGGGCAATGTGGAGGAGCAGGAGTTTGCCCGCGAAGCACTTGCCCGCGAAGCCGAGGAAGAGGCCGATATTCACGTCGAGCCGGAAAACTTGAGCTTGGTGCACGTCATGCACCGCCACAAGCTGCACAAAGACCAAACCCTCATCGTGCTCTATTTCAAGGCCAGCAAGTTCTACGGTGAGCCGGAGTCGCGGGAAACCCACAAGTTCAAAGATTGCGCCTGGTTCTCGGCCAGCAGCCTGCCCGACGAGGTGTCGAAGCCAACGCGCCACGCCCTGGATTGCATCCGGCGCGGAGAAATATACTCCGAATTCCCCGCCAGGAAAAAAGTGCTGGCCTTTTGGGAAGAGATCGGGCGGAAATGGACGGGCCTCACCGATTTTTAGGGCTTGGCTGATTGCCTGCAATTGCTATTTTTTGCCGAAATGGCTGTTTTCATGCGTACTTGAATCGGTGCAGAACACGTTTTGAAAAAAACAGGTATCTTTCCCCATAGGTTATTCTTGCTTAACAAAACAGGTATGAAACAAAAATTACTGCTCCTGCCCCTCTTACTCGCCCCCCTGGCTTTGTTCGCCACCCACAACCGCGCAGGCGAGATACACGTGGCCCAAATCGGGCCGCTCAAGGTACGGGCTACCATCATCACCTGGACCAAGACCAGCAGCGTCAATGCCGACCGCGATACCCTGGAGATCAACTGGGGCGACGGCATCGTGCAAAAAGTGCCACGCTTCAACAACGGCGGCCAAGGCCAACCCCTTGCCAACGATGTGAAGTACAACGTCTATATAGCCGAACATACTTACGCAGGGCCTGCCACCTATAAAATCTCGATGACCGACATGAACCGGAACGGCGGCATCCGGAACGTCAATTACCCCGCTTCCGACAACATCCCTTTCCATATCGAAACGACATACACCTTCCAAGACCCCCAGTTCGGCGGCGTGAACAGCACCCCGATCCTGTTTCAACCGCCCATCGACAACGCCTGTGTCGGGAAGCCCTTCCGTCATAACCCCAATGCCAACGACCCCGATGATGACAGCCTCTCTTACCACCTGATCGTACCATTGCAAGGGCTGGGAACCAACGTCCAAAATTACGTTTGGCCACAGAACATAGCCCCAGGAAGCAACAATGTCCTTCAAATGAACCCCGTCAACGGCGATATCCTGTGGCTCTCGCCCCAGGAACCAGGGGAATACAACATCGCCTTCATCATCGTTTCCTGGCGCGAAGGCGAACCGATCGACACCACCATCCGCGACATGCAGATATTTGTCAGCGCCTGCAACAACAACCCGCCGAAGGTGAGCACCATCGATAAGATATGCGTTGTGGCAGGAGATACAATACAGTTCCCGGTGACCGGAACCGACCCTGACACCCTCAACCAGGTGCGGCTGACAGCCCTCGGAGCTCCTTTGACCTCGCAATACAGCCCCGCCATGTTCACAACATCGGGCAAACACAACCCGCCACCGGTAAGCGGCGCCTTCAAATGGGCCACTGCCTGCGAGCATATCTCCAACCAGCCCTACTCGGTCGTTTTTAAAGCGACCGATTCCCTGGGCGTGCCCCAGTTGGCCGACTTGAAAACAGTCAGGATAAAGGTCGTCGGGCCAGCCCCGGAGGATGTACAGGCCGAAGTGCATCAAACAAATGTCGATATCAGTTGGGAGAAGCCCTACACATGCGAGGCCGCGGCAGAAAACTATTTCTTCGGCTTTTCTGTGTGGCGGCGCGAGGGCAGCAACCCCTTCGTGATCGATACTTGTACGCCGGGCCTCGCCGGGAAAGGGTACAACGAGTTGACATTCGTGACAAAAGAAGTGAAAAACGGGCGATACTATTTCAACGACAAAAACGTGGAGCGCGGGCGTACCTATTGCTACCGCGTGCTGGCAAAATTTGCGCGGCTTTCGGCCGGCGGCTACCCATACAACTTGGTAGAAAGCTTAGCATCAGAAGAGGTTTGCGTGCAACTGCCCCGCGACCTGCCCCTCATCACCAACGTATCGGTAGAAACCACCGACCCGGCGAACGGAAAAATGAAGGTCGCCTGGTCGAAGCCCATCGCTGCCGACTTGGACACCGTTATCAACCACGGCCCCTACCGCTACCAGCTGCTGCGTGGCACGGGCCTCAATGGCGGGGCTATGGTTGAATTGCCCGCAGCCAGCTTTGTGGCCAATGCATTCTGGCAAGCTAACGACACCATTTTTGAGTTCGACCAAAACCTCTTTACCTCGGGCAGCCCCTACCACTATCGCATCGATTTTTATGCCAAGGGAAACCAACTGCTCGGCTCGACCAACAAGGCATCATCTGTTTTTTTAACCGCCAGCCCCTCCGACAAGACCAACCTGCTTTCCTGGCAAGAAACCGTGCCTTGGGGCAATTACCAATATGTGATTTACCGAAAAAACGACCTTACCCAATTGTTTGATTCCATCGGCGAATCAAGCACCCAACAGTATGAAGACCGCGGCCTGACAAACGGCAAAGAATACTGCTACTACGTCAAAAGCATCGGCACCTACAGCATCGGCGGCGTTGCCGACCCGCTCGTCAACCTTTCGCAACAGGCGTGCAGCGTGCCCATAGACCTCATACCGCCCTGCCCGCCCGTTTTGCAGGTGAAAAACCTCTGCGATGCGCCCAACAACGCGCCATCGGCGCCGCCATATCAAAACAACCTGACATGGACCAACCCGAATGTGACCTGCAACGGCGCCGACGATACCGACGCCTACCGGATATGGTATGCGCCCACCGAAGGTGAACCGCTCGCACCTTTGGGCAGCCAAGACGGCCCAGGCAATACCACCTTCACCCACAGCATAGAAGCCGGCCTGGCGGGCTGCTATGCCGTCTCAGCCATCGATTCAGTGGGCAACGAAAGCGCCTTGAGCAACACGGTCTGTGTCGATAATTGCCCGAAATACGAGCTCCCCAACGTGTTCACCCCCAATGGCGACGATGCCAACGACCTGTACACCCCATTCCCGGGCTGGCGCTTTATCAGCCGTGTCGATTTCCAGGTGTTCAACCGCTGGGGCAACCTGGTGTTCAGCACCACCGATCCGGCGCTCAACTGGAACGGGCGCGACCAGCAGAACAAGGAGCTGGCCGAAGGCACCTACCTGTACGTTTGCAAGGTGTATGAAAGCCGCGTTGGCGGCACGGTGCTGCGTGGCGAAGTGCTGAGCGGGTATATCGAGTTGATTCGGGCGGGCCGGTGACCATGGAGGAGCCAAGGGCCTTTTTGGTGTTGTGCATGCCGCTTACCTCCCACTGTCCACCCGAAGAAACCACAAGGTGTAAAAAAGATACCATGCCACCCCAATGGCGTTTTCCACCGTACATTCGATGAGAAAGGTGGTGAACACCATGACCTGAAAGATGAAGAACAGGTATTTTTTCCGGTTTCTTTTCGAAAAAAGGGGCGCAAAAAAACCGGCCAGGCTGAGTGCCAGGCCCAACAGCCCTGTGCTTGCCATGACGTGTATCCATTGGTTGTGCGGAAGCTTTGGGGTTTCGGCGTAGTCTGGGAAATCTTCAGCTGTTGTTTTGATCACTTCGTTTTCCAAATCGCCGGCGCCCGTGCCGAACATGGGGTTTTCCTGCCAAATCCTGTAGCCTACTTTCAAGGATATCCACCGCTCCGCGTCTGAATACGTTTCCCCATCGTCGGCTTTATACCTTTCCCAATCGTACTGCATGTAAGCCACGCGCTGCCGAAGGCTTGGGATGGTTTCCACGGCGGCCCAGAGCAACAGAAAAAGAGAGATAATGGCGACGATGCCAAGAGCCCAGCGCTTGGTCTGTTGTATGTACCAGGCAATGGCTACCAGGATCGCTGCGTACAATACGGCCAGCCCGCCGCGCACAGAAAGGACGTGTATAAAAACGAAAAGGAAAACCACCGCAACGGCCAAAGCTTTCCGCTCCCATGCGAATTTAAAAAAAAAACGGGTGCGCCAAAGCCAGGCACCGCCAATGACCGCAGTGGCCAGCACAAGGCTAAACCGGACATGCTGCCTCGGCACGGGCATCGGTTGCCCATGCCCCAGGTTTTCAATGATCTGCCGATAATGGAGCAGAAAGTTGATGCCGACGCCGATACAGACCAGTACCATAAACCACACCAGCAGGTACAGTACTTCTTTATGTTCGCGCTCCTGAAATGCCGGCAAGTTGGCAAAGGCCCAGGGCAGCACTAAAAAAGGGATGCGCACCTGTGTTACCCGGAGCCAATAACCAAGGTCTTCGCTCCAAAAAACGCTCACAGCAGGCACCAGCAACAGGAGCGACAAAAAGGTCAAGCTTTTGCTTGCCCAAAGGTTTTGGAAGGAACGCTGCCATGCTTGTTTCCAAATGGTGGCAGACTTCAAATCAGCTCCCGGTATTTCTTGGCATATCTTGGCAGCTACATTCCAAAGCGCAGCCCCTGCCAGGCCCCACATGCTTATCGACAGCAAAAAAGGCGAAACCACCATGCTGACAACCAGCAGGCAGGCGCTCCAAAAGCTAAGCCCTTCGGGGGTGTTTATAGGTCTTAATAGTTTGGTATTCAATGTCAAGTTGTCTTGAAAAAGCATTATCCAGCGCGTAAAGGTACACATAGCGCTTGCTTTGTGTGCAACAAACTGTGTGCACAGGGCTCGCTCACTTCTCCTGCTGCAACAGCTCCAAGGTGCTGGGCGGCAGCTCCGTGATGTCCAATATCATCAGCCCGTCGAGGCAGTTGGAGAAATTGGGGTCCACGTTGAAAGCGATGAACTTGGCGTTCTGCCGCAAGTATTGGCGGAACAGCACCGGCACCGAAAAATGCGCGGGCTCCATGCTTTCCACCAGCGCTTCAAGGGCATCGAACTGGCCGTGCAGGCTTTCGGCCAACAGGCCAGTATCCACCGCCTTTATTTTTGGCCGGAACGGTTTTCGGGGCGCTACAAGTTTGGCGAGCTTTTTATTGTAAAAAAACCTTTTCACAAACTCCACGATGACACCCTTGGAGGCTTCCGAGTAGTCTTTGCTGATGCTCACCGGCCCAATGAGGTAGCGGTAGCGCGGATTGGCGAACAGGAAATGCAAGATACCTTTCCAGAGTAGAAATAAGGGCAGCCGATGCTTCTGGTATTCGGGCACCACGTAGGTTCGGCCCAGTTCCACGGCCTCGCGAAGCACCGGATAAAATCCAGGTTTCATTTTGAACAAACTGCTGGTATAGAATCCATTAACGCCGAATCGCTCAAAAATATGGTCGCCTTCGCCCATGCGGTAGCCACCTACCAACTGTTGTTTGTTGCGGTCCCAAATAATCAATTGGAGGTAGTACATGTCGTACTCGTCCATGTCGCGGGGCTTTCCTGTGCCTTCGCCTACTGCCCGGAAGGTCATTTCCCGAAGCCTGGCGATCTCAAAAACCGTGTGGGGCAACGCAATAAATGGCGCCACGTACACATCAAACTCGCCACGGGCAGCCACCTTGCGGCCAGGTTCGAGCGCGGCAATTTCTGCGGTTATGATGGCAGGGTTGACGGGTGCGGCCAGGGGCTGCATTTTTGCGGGCTTGGCAGCCGTGAACAATTCTGGCCGCACATCGAAGGAAGAGCCGAGGGAGAATATTTTCGCCTGCAAAAACTTGCCCCAAAGCCGGTTCTTTTTGAAGGACGCGATTTCGCGCACGGGAATGGTATTGCCGACGCGCACACTGACATGTGTCTTTCCCCAGTTGAGCGGCAGCGCCAAACCAGGCATGGCACGGCGCAGCAAACTTCCGCCCTTGCGGGCCGACTGCAAGTGCACGGGGGTGACGGGCAGCTCCAATCGCCGCAACTGCCGCAGTATCTGGTTGCGCAGCACGCTGTTGCCCAGATGGCTCAAAGGGTTGTCGGAAAAATTGAGCACCAAGGCCACAGCCAAACCTTCTTCTATGGCCTCTTTTAGTTTCTTTGCGGCTTTTTTTGTAAAAAATGCATTTTCTATTTTGCCTCCTTTCGGCTGGATTACATGGCCGCGCAAGGCTTTTGGCGGAACTGCCGGGTATGGGTACAGCAGCCGCGCATGCTTGAAGTGACCCTCCAGCAACGATAACATGATCGGCCCGTCGAGGCCCGGCAACAATTGGTTGCACACAAAAACAGACCCACGTCCTTTGGCCAGCAGCTTGCGATCATAATCGCCCACTTCTAGTTTAATACGCGGATTCAAACGGATAGCCATGTATTTTCAATTTGGAAAGGCCAAATAAACAGCATCCCTGCCAATTATTATCAAATTATCCCATTATCAAATTATCACATTGTTTGAACAAGGTGCACCAGCCCGTCCACAATAAACTGAACGCCGATGGCAATGACGATAAACCCCATGATGCGCGCGATGGCGTTCAAGCCCCCGGCGCCGAACATTTTAAACAGAAAAGGTGCTATCCGGAGGCAGGCCCATACCAGTACCGCAACGGCGAGAATAGCGGCCATGATATAGGCGCGCTCGTTCCAGCCTGGGTGCTGGTTGTACTGCGTGATGAGGTATGAAATTGAGCCGGGGCCCGACAACAGCGGCATGGCCATGGGCGAAAAAGCGATGTCGGTGCGTTCTGCCGTTTGTTTCTCGGCGCCCTTGTCGTATCCGCGGCGCTTGGCAAAGCTGCCCAGCATCAGGCCGAAGCCGCTGATGAGGAGCGTCATGCCACCGGCAATGCGCAGCGCATGGATGGTGAGGCCAAAAAAGCTGAGGATATAGTTGCCGGCAATAAAGAAACTGAGCAGGATCAGCAGGAAATAAACGCTGGTCTGCAGCGCGATCTTGTTCCGTTCCGGGCGCGGGCGGTCGCCCGTGAGGGCTACATAAACCGGGATAGCGCCAGGAGGATCGACGATGGAAAAAAGGGAGAACAGGGTTGCGATGAAAAATTCCATAGGCCGGAAGAGATGTTCGCTGCAAATGTACGCGGATACTCGCGTCGAGCGCACATTATCCGCACAACTACAATACCACAATGCTGGAATACAGCTGTGTTGACAAAAATCAAATCTGCCAATATTGACAACAGCATACTTTTTAGGTTCAGCGCCAAAGGTAATTTTACTGCCGCTTAAACCAGCTTGTTCGATAATGCTCGCATTTCTGAAAAAACAAATCTCCCTAAACTTTGGTATCGCCCTATTTATAACGGGTTTTCTATTGGCGTTCATCCTGTTTTATTCCAATGGGTTGGACGCAAAGCTGGAAAAAAAAGCTTCCGCAGCAACACCGACAGCAGGCGCGGTTGACTGCGAAATCACGAGTTACCGCAGCACAGGCTTTCAATTCACCTCGCCCCTGCTCTATGTGGAAAAAAGCTGTGAATCGCCCGATTTCCTGACTGTCAAAAAAGACATTCAAAGGATGATCGCTGATTTCAAAGCATCCAATGATATAAGTTCAGCATCGGTGTACCTGCGCGATTTCCAGCACAGCCGATGGATGGGCGTGAACGAGCATGAAGGCTACCACCCAGGGTCTTTTTCAAAGGTGCCGCTTTTGATGGCATATTTGCTTGAGGCCGAATCGAACCCAGCCCTGTTGCAAAAAGAGTACCTATTTGAGCAACCGCCCGCAGGCACGCTTCCAAGCCCCCGGTACAACGCAGTTACCATTGAAGCGGGGAAAAAATATTCTGTTCAAGCGCTGCTCCGCTACATGATTGTATATTCCGACAATTATGCCACCTGGCTGCTAAGTGAAAAATTGAGCTTGAAAAAATTTGAAAAGACTTTTTTGGATTTAGGCATCAGTGTTCCACTCAAGGATTCCAGCGACAACGACCCCCGTATTTCGGCGCGGGATTATGCTATTTTTTTCAGGGCTTTGTACAATGCCTCTTACCTCAGTCCCGAACATTCAGAGTACGCTTTAAAACTTTTGGGGGAAACAACTTTTAAAGAAGGCTTTGCAAAAGGATTACCCACTGGCACCAGAGTGTCGCATAAATTTGCAGAATGGGACAATGGCATTGACTTTGAACTGCACGAATCCGGTATATTTTATTCAAAAGGAACTGCTTTTTTGATCACGATTATGACCAGTGGGAAAAAACAAGAAAAACTCCCCCAAGTGATTGCTGCGCTTACCCGATCGATTTACGACCAGATCGCAGAACCCTGAAATTGGGTTCTTTTGCCATATCTTGCCAACGTTATCACCTATATTGACAGGAACGCATATTTTCGCCTGTCTTTTCCACGTTTCTGCAATGCCTGTGACATTCAGGCAGCCGTTCATGCCCGGCATCCCCGTACTTTTGCTGCGTTAAAATTTCCAAAAAATTAACAATGCGCGAAAGGCAGGTGCCGCAGTGGCGTTTGTTTACCGTAACACTGAATAACGATCAACCACCAACTCATTCAATTATGAACCTTCGGAAAAGTATTTTTTCCCTGCTTCTGATGCTGGCCGCCCTTGCGGCACAAGCACAACAGACAAGCGTTTTTACCGAAGCCACGCTCGCCCACAAACGCGGGGTTGACTTTTTTAACCAAAACCTTTACGGCCTCGCCCAAAAAGAGTTCCGGGCTGCCATGGACTACTTGCGGCCCGCCAACGAACCGGAATGGAAGGCCCTGAAAACCGATTCGGAGCTGTACCACGCCAAGTGTGCCGTGCGCCTCGACCAGCCCGAGGCCGAAAAATTAGTGCTCGATTTCCTGCGGGAAAACTCGCCCTCGCCCGTGGCCAGCCAGGCAGCTCTGGAGATCGGCGACTACTATTTCGACAAAAAGGACTACGACAAGGCGCTGACATACTACGACCTTGCCCCCGACGGCTCCGGCCCTTCCCGCGACGAAATCCGCTTCAAAAAAGGCTACAGCTATTTCGTGACCAAGCAGTTCGCGCTGGCAAAAACCCAGTTCCTGCCGCTGAAGGAAAATGCCCGCAGCGAATGGTATGAGCCCGCCAACTATTATTACGGGTGCTGCGCTTTTTTCGAGGGCAAATACGCAGATGCCGCGAAAGCCTTCATCCGCGCGGAAAACTCCAGCAAGTACAAAACCACCATCCCGTATTACCTCACCCAGATTTACGCCGCCGAGAAAAACTATGACAAAGTCATCTCTTATGGCGCGCCGAAAGCCAAAGACAACACCTTGCGCAACCGGGAGGATATCAACCAACTCGTGGGCCAGGCTTATTATGAAAAAGGCGATTACAAGTCAGCCATGCCCTACCTGGAATATGCTGCCAAAAACGGCTCCCGGCTGCGCCCTTCCGATTACTACCAGCTCGGTTATGCGCAATACCAGAGCGGGTACTTCAAGCCGGCCATCGACAACTTCGAGACCCTGACCAAACAGGACAGCGTGCTGGGGCAAAACGGCCTTTACCACCTCGGCGACTGCTACCTGCGCACCGGCAACAAGTTCAACGCCCGCAACGCATTCGGCCAGGCCGCCAGCATGAATTACGACAAATCGGTGAAGGAAGACGCCCTGATCAACTACGCGAAGCTGAGCTACGAGCTGAATTTCGACCGCGACGCGATCCAGGCCCTCCAATCCTTCACCAGCAGCTCCAAATACTACGAAGATGCACAGGCGCTCATGAGCGAGGTGTTCCTCAATACCCGCGACTACGACCGCGCCATCGCCACCCTCGAATCGGTAAAAAACCGCACCCCGCGCCTCAACGAAACATATCAGCTGGTAGCTTATTACCGCGGCCTCCAGCTCTACCAAAACGGTCAGCGCGACGAAGCCCGCCGCTATTTCAACAAATCGCTCGAATTCCCGATCGACAAAAAGACGGCGCTGCTCTGTTCCTTTTGGCTGGGGAGCATTTCAAACGAAGCGGGGGAGTACGCCATCAGCAAGCAGCACATGAGCTCGTTCTTCACGGCGGCAAAGCCCTATGCCAATGTGCTGCCCGAAGAAGCCAGCCTCGACATGTGCAACTACATCCAGGGCTACAACAACATGAAGCTGAAGGACTACAAATCGGCCCTGGCTAATTTCAGGGCTGCCGTGGATGGCTTTAAAAGGAGCAAGATCACTAACAAACAAATAAGCGACGCCGTGCTGGGCGATGCCGTGCTGCGCACGGGCGACTGCTATTTCAAGAACAACCAGTACAACGAGGCCATCACCCTATACGACGAAGCCATCAAAAGGAAATACGAGGGCTATGAGTACGCCATGTACCAAAAAGCCATCATCCTCGGTCTCAAAGGGAACAAGGTGGACAAGATCGTCGCACTGGAGAATTTCGTGGAAAGCTACCCCAACAGCAGCTATGCCGACGAGGCGCTGTTCCAATTGGGCGACACCTATTTCGACCTTGAAAAATACGACAAGGCAATCCCGCCTTTCCGCCGCATCGTGTCCGATTACAAAGGCCGCACCTCCCTTACCAATATGGCATTGCTCAAGCTCGGACTCATCTCCGTGAACCAAGGCAACCCGACAACGGCGGTCAACTATTACAAACAGGTATTCTCCAACAACCCGGAAGGCGAAGAGGCCAAACAAGCCCTCGACGCGCTCCGCGAGATTTACGTGACCGAGCTGAACCGCCCCGACGAATACTACGCCTTCGTGGAAACGGTGCCGGGCTACGGGAAAGTGAGCGCCTCCAGCAAAGACAGCACTTTTTACGAATCGGCCGAGGCGCAGTTCAACAGCGGGCGCTTCCAACAGGCCATCGACGGGTTCACCACCTACTTAGCCAAATACCCCAACGGCAGAAACACCCTGAACGCGTATTTTTACCGCGGTGAAAGCTATTCTGCGCTCAAGCAATACGACAAGGCGCTGGTCGATTACGCCGCAGTGGTGGGCAAAGGCAACAGCAAAGTCTATCCAAAAGCCGCAGAAAAAGCCGCGCTTATTGCCCTCAACAGCACCAACGACTACGGCCAAGCCTTCGAATATGCCCGAAAATGGGAACTGGCTGCCATGACCGAGCAATCGCGTTTCGATGCCCAACTGGTGGCGCTGAAAGCCGCATACCTGACCAACAACTCGGTGGCCGTGAGCGAGTACGCCCAAAAAATAAACGCATCGCGGCTCGCTTCGCAAGACAACCTGGCCACCGCCAATTTCTACGCCGGTAAAATGGCCTACGACAAAGGCGATTACGCCCGCGCTTACCCGGCCCTGCAATCGGTTACCGAAAATACCACCACCGAGATCATGGCCGAGGCCTACCACTACCGCGCCCAGATTTTGTACCGCCAGAAAAACTACGCCAAAGCCGACGAATTGATCAGCGAAGCCAACAAGGCCAGTGCCGGCTACGACGACTGGATCGCATACAACCTCGTCCTTTTGTCCGACGTGTATGCCGACCAGGGTGACAAGAACAGCGCTATGGCCGCCTTAGAAGCGGTGATCGAAAACTATACCGGCCCTAACAAGAATATCATCCCATTGGCGCGCCAAAAGCACGACAGGCTGAAAGGCGTCACGCCCCTTATGAACAACAACCTTGACCGTAAAGGCGGGAAAACCCTGCTTGATATGGACGAGGGGAATTAGTTGAACAACGAACAATAAAGAAAAATGACAATCCAACATAAATCCATACTCCTTGCTGCGTTGGGCGTATTCGCCCTCGCGCAAACAGCCTCGGCACAAAAACCGCTCGAAGGCGACAACGTCACCGTAGTGAAAGACTTCGATGCCCGACTGCTCGACGCCAACAAAGTAAACGTGACCCCGTCGTTGCCCCCTTTAGACACCAGCACCCAAAAGCAATACTACACGGTGCCGCCCCATCCGTCGGCTTTGAAATACGAAGCCCCAAAGTTGAGGCCCATTGGCATCCGATCCGGGAAAAAAGAAGACACATACAACGGCTTTGCGAAGCTCGGTGCTGGCGTGCCCACGTCCATCCTGGGTGAAGCTGGCTACTACTTTGGCAAAGAGGAAAAATTTGACGGGAAGATATGGCTCAAGCATCACCAACTGAGCGCCGACAGGGCCATTGAAAACCAAAAGTTCAGCAATACGCAGGGCTTGCTCAACGGCAATATCTACCTCCAAAACAACCTCGCGGTGGAGGGCAATGTCGGCTATGACTACAACCGGGTGCATTTTTATGGCTACGACCACGAAATAGACACCTTCACCAGCGCAGGGGTGCGGCAGGATTTCAAAACCTTCCATATCGGTGGCCGCTTGTACAACAGCAAGCGCTCGGAAATGGACTTGAACTATTCCGTCGCCCCAAAATTCTACCTGCTCAACGATTTTTATTCCAACAAGGAAACGGGCTTCTCGCTCGACATCTCGGCCACCAAATGGTTTGCCGAAAAGCATGCCCTGCGCGTCAACATCCGCCCCGATTTCTCCTCCTTCACCGATACCGTGACGCAGAAGCTGAACAACATTTACCTGCAACCCTCCTTTACTTTCCATGCCGACATGTTGCAGATAAAAGTGGGCGGTAACTTCGTGAACAACCGCGACGAATTCAGCATCTTCCCCGATGCAGAGCTCACCTTGCGGGTTTTCGGCGATGGGATACAAATTTTTGGCGGCGCCAACGGCGACCTGCGCAAAAATACCTTCCGCACCATTTCTACCTACAACCCCTTTATCCAGATCCGCAACACAAAACTCAAAAATACCCACGTGCTCGGGTACTACGGCGGTTTAAAAGGAAACCTCGGCTGGCTTGAGTACAACGGTCAGGCTGGCTATTCCAAAGCTTCCGACCTGGCTACTTACCAAACCCTGTTTGAAACCGACGTGGACGGCCAAACACTGACCCGCTTCCATGTGGAATACGACACTATCAAAATTTTCAACATCCAGGGCACGGTAAAGCTTACCCCGATCAAAAACCTGGTGCTGACCGCCACGTTGAGCCAAAACGTGTACGACACAAAAACAACCGGCACCAGCGAAGACCAGGTTGCGGCCTGGGGCCTGCCCGAAATAGAAGGAAACTTCGGCGCCGTGTACAGCATGCTCGATGGCAAAGCCAACCTCAAAGCGAATTTCTACACAGCCGATAAAATCGCCTTCCGCAACGAAACCGGCGATTTTGTGAAAGGCGAAGCATTGTACGACCTGAGCTTTGGCGGTTCCTACTTTTTCACGAAAAACATCGGCGCTTTCATGGATATCAACAACATCCTGAACAACAAGCGGGAGCGCTGGTACCGCTATCCAACCGTGGGGATGAACTTCTTGGTGGGCATTACGGCGCGTTTTTGACTTTCGGGAAGTAAAAAACTTCCCGAAAGCTCTCAGCTCCGCGTTCCGGCCGAAAGGCTGGGGCACGGAGCTTGTTTTTTGTGACAACCCCTTTCCTGGCCTCCCAGGCCCATCTAAATGTTAAAATTTTAAAATCTACGACATTTGTCGTAAAAATATTTGCATCCTACGACATTTGTCGTATATCTTTGTGCCGTTAGCATTTTTCCCAGCCATTCATCATTCAATGAACACCTATCAACCCAGCGAAGCAGAGCTCGAAATACTCCAAATAATTTGGGAGACAGAGCCTGTCAGCGTACGCGACATCCATGAACGCATCACTGCAGCCGGAAAAAACGTCGGCTACACGACCGTGCTGAAACAAATACAACGGCTCACGGAAAAAGGCGCGTTGGAAAAAATTGTAGCAGATGGCGTACACCTTTTTCGCGCTGCGGTGAAGGAGTCGGAAGTGAAAACCGAGCTTGCCGGGAAAGTGCTGCGCAACGCTTTTGGCGGCTCGGCCTTGCAGATGATGATGCACGCGCTGGGCAACGAAAAAGCCTCTGCAGAAGAATTACAGGAGCTCAAAAACTGGTTGGACAATCAAATTTCAAAGCCATGACTATGTTCGCTTCCATTTCCATCCTGAGTCAGGCATTTGGTTGGGCGGTGCTGCACTCGCTTTGGCAAATAGCCATTATCTGGCTGATCTTTAAAGCCTTGAGCCGCGCTTTCCGGGGGAGAAATCAGTTGATATACTTGTTCTCATTGGCGAGTATGTTGGCGGCTGTGCTGTGGTTTTCGTACACATTTGCGGAAAAGTACGCAGGCATAACAGCAAGCTTGAACAACACTGCCGTACAAGCAGGTTTTTCAGCGGCATTGCCGATAGACGCCACCAACCAGGCCATGGCAATGAAAGGGGTAGCGGAGCCTGGCCTGTTATTGCAAATCAGCGACTGGCTCGAATCGCATGCCGCCCAAGTTGGTTGGGCCTGGGGTTTCTGCGTGTTGCTGCTGTGGCTGCGCCTGCTCGGTGGCTGGTGGCTGGTGCAGCGTTTGCGCCACAAAGATGTTGCGGCGCCTGCCCATGCGGTGTTGGAGCAATGCCGGTTATTGGCTAAAAAATTGAAAATCAATACCATTGTTCGCTTACTGGAATCGCCGCACGTAAGCGAACCCTTAACCTTAGGCTTTTGGAAGCCCGTTATCTTATTTCCTGCGGGAATGCTGCTGTCGCTTACCCCGGCGCAAGTGGAAGCCTTGTTGCTGCACGAACTGGCGCATATCCGCCGACACGATTACTTCATCAACCTGTTTCAATTGGCCCTTGAAACATGCTTTTTCTACCACCCTTTGTTTTGGCTGATCTCCCGCGACGCTCGGGTTCGACGCGAGTTCTGCTGCGATGATGTGGTGCTGTACCATACCAGTGACCCGATACTGTACGCAAAAACCCTGACCGACCTTCAAATCTCATTCCTTCACCCTACAACACAATTTACCATGAATGCTACTGGAAAAAATCGTTTTACAGAAAGGATACTGCGCATCGCGGGCATATCGCCCAAAAGCGAAAGCCGCCCCAATTTTATGATTGTCATGCTGTTGCCAGCCATGATCGCCCTTGGCTCCTGGTGGCCCACTATGGCCAACAGTACTGCCCCGGAAAACAGCCCCGTTGATGACCGAATTGCCGTGACAGACACTTTGCCTCCTAAAAAAGCCGCACAGCCTGCGCCCAATGCTGCACAACCAAAACAAGAAGGCATGGCGGCAGTACCAGCCGACAAGGTCTTTTCTGACCACCCGGTTTTAACAGTCACGCCCCCAAAAGTAGCCGTGGAAGCCGTGAAGATGAACGTCTTTTACATCGGAGTGGACAACCCTATCCGGGTCGCCGTGGAAGGTGTGCCATCCGGTGAGTTGATCCTCCGCATCGACAATGGCGGCACGATTACCGGAGCGGATGGGAACTACAATGTCGTGGTGACAAAGCCCGGAGATGCAACCATATCCGTGCTGCGGAAGGTGGGCGCCCAGGAGCAGCTTATCAGTACCCAAAAATACCGGGTGAAACGCATTCCAGACCCAGCGCCCAGGCTTAACGACAATTTTAAGGGCGGCGCCACAACCAAAGAAGCCTTGCTGGCAAGAAATGGGGTGGTTGCGCTTTTAGAAAATTTTGACTTTGATGCCGACTGCAAAGTAGTGAGCTACGAACTGACCATTGTTCCAGAAGGGCAGGATCCGATTTCAATACAGAATACAGGGTCCGATTTTTCAAAACACACCCGGGAGGTGTTGCAACGGCTTTCCGGCATGGGCGATCATGTATTCTTTGACGACATAAAGGTCCGTTGCCCGGGCGATATGGCGCCCAGAAACATTGGTGGCCTGGCGTTCAAGGTATTGCCCCAGGCCGCCGGGAATTAGATGGGGATATAAGCTCAGGCAAACCGTCTCCACCTATTCAGGCTCCGTTTTTTCCTTCTTCCGAAAAACATCCCCCAACTCCAAGTTAAGGAATATGCTGGAGTTTACCCGCACAAAATCCAAATCATCGGTGCGGGGGAAAATACCGCAAATATTTACGCCCACGACAAAGGGCATGAGCCGCATAGCCCCTGTGATGCCAAGCTCTGGCAAAAACAGGGGCGATTTTTCCTCCACTGCCCTGATGGCGCTAAGTTCTGACTCCGGGATGGCTATGGCAACCTTGCCTTTTGTATAGGAGATCTGGGAAAACCGGAAGCAGATGCCGCCCTGGAAAAACGCGTCGTTGTACAAGATGGCTGGCTGGACATACAAGCGTTGCAAATCCAAGTCGGCAAACTCCTCGCCCCGGAAGGCGTTGAACATGTTGCCGCGGCCATAACCGACGATCAAGCTGGCCGTGCCACGCGACAAAGGCTTGTAAACACCCGCCCCGATTTCGTAAAACCGGTATTTAAGCCCTTCCAGCGTGTTTTTCAGCACTTCTTTTTCACCGATGTCCATATAGTTGGCGGTGACCAAAACATGCTTCAAAGGGCTGTAATACCCCTGGAGCTCGATGCCCGTGGCGCCGGCATTGCGGCACCAGCCCACGCCGATACCGGCATCGTGCCGTTCCTTGGCAGCAGGCATCTGGGCACTGTTGGGGCTGTAGTAGTAGTGCTGTGCCACAGCAAGATGTTGAATAAACAATCCAAATAGCGTAATTCCCAAAAAGCGTTGAAGGCGCATGGCTTTGTATTTACGTGATGTTATTGCGTAGGCTCACTGGGCTTTGTCCGCTTTTTTTTATAAAAAAACGCATGAAAGTCAACTAGTAAGCCCAAGCCATAGTTTTCTACATTAAAAAGATAATCGCCAGACAAGCTTCCTTGGCCCTTTATGCTCAATTCGCCAACCTGTACGATGTTTACCATAAAGCTAATACCCCTCACATGGATACCAGCATTTACTCCCCCCTCTATCAATAAAAAGGGTGAATTTTGTTCTATTTTCCTAATGGCCGTCATCTCAACACTGGGTATTCCCGTATTCGCAACGCCATTATAATAGGTGAGGTGCGACAGCCTTGCAGCTATGCCACAGCGAAATATAGAGCTGCTGTAAATAATGGTGGGTTGCAAAAAATACTTATTGTACCGGAGCTTCGATATTTCATCAGGGCTGCCATATTCGTTGTATATTTTCCCGCTGCCGCCTCCCAAGAAACAGCCGGCGTAAATAGGTTCTTCTTCTAAAACATACCACGCACCTGCTGCGCCCTCTAAGTAATGGCTTTTGGTAATATTGACATTAGTGCGGTCGGCATCGGGAAAGAATCTGTTGTTTACGTTTAAATAATTGCTTGTCAGGGTTATTTTATTCCAGGGGTTGTACGCAGCTTGCACGTTGTAACTGTTGCCTTGGGGCATCCCGCCTGCATTTGCTGAAAGTGACGATTCGCGCTTTTTTACACTAAAAGGCGTTGCCACCAAATTTGGAAAATAATTATAGTGAGAACAAGCAGTCAGCAACAAGATGGCCACTACGGGTAACATGGTTCGAAGAAGCATATTCATCTCATTATAGCCAACGTAAAGTGGTGGTGAAATGGTATGTCTGTAATCTATTGAAAATCAATCTTCCAGCATCCATCAATCCATCAAATCCACCTAAATCCAGGTGTAAAAAGGCTGCCGCACAAGATGGGTTCATCAACCTGTACGACAGCCTTTTTGCCCAAAGTTCTTGTGCCTATTGCTTGAACGGATCAGAGAAGCTCGTGTTCGCGACAAACTGGTCGTCGGTAAGTGTGTTCAAGAACGCAATGAGGTCTTGCTTGTCCGTTTGAGAAAGCACCATTGTTTTTGGCTGCCCGTTGGCGTTTTTCAGGAATGGGTGCAAGTTGGGGTGGGCTTTGATGCCGCTGGCATAGTGGTCGATCACCTCCTCCAGGGTTTTGAAGCGCCCGTCGTGCATGTACGGTGCGGAGAGGGCCACATTGCGCAAGGTTGGCACTTTGAAGGTGCCATTTTGATTGGCAACGCCGGAAATAGCGCCTACCCCCTGGTCGCCAGAAGTGTCGAGGTCGAGGCCGTTGTTGGCATAGTTCAGCACGGGGCGACCCATGTTGCCGGAGTGGCAGGAAGCGCAGTTGGTGTTGTAGAAGGTTTTGCCCCTGTTTTCTGAGGCCGTAAAGCCGGTTGTGGTAAAGTCAGTGTTGTAAACGTATGCATTATTGAGGTACGAAGCATACGCATCTTTGGCAGCTTTGTCAAACTTGCTGTTGAAGGAGCCCATCGCATTGACAAAGTTTGCGATCGCTTCCAGGATCAAATCCTGGTTCACGTTGGTAGAGCCGTAAGCTTTTTTGAACAGCGGCGCATAATAAGGCTGTGTTGCCACGATATTGGCTACATTGTGCAGGCTCATGTCCATCTCTTTGGGGTTGGTGAGCGAGCCGGTGCTTTGCTGCGCCACCGTTTCAGCGCGGTTGTCCCAGAAAAAGCGGATGGCGGAGGGGCCGTTCAGGTCGGTGCCGTAGTAGGCAGAGAAGTTGGCGACCGACGACAGCGCAAACGAGTTGCGGTCGGTAGAACGGTCGTTGACGCCGCGGCTGAAGGCAACGTTGTCGCCAAAGCCGAGCTCTTGCTTGTGGCAGCTGGCGCAGGAGATGGTGCCGTCTTTCGACAGTTTTTTGTCGTAGAACAAGACGCGGCCCAGGGTTGCCTTGTCGTCTTCTACCGGGCGGGCAAACAAGCCTGTGCGGGTAAGGTGCTGCGGCAGGGTAACGCGGTATTCTTCTGGCTTGTCGAGCGGCAGGTTCAAGTGCTCGCTGATGACCTTGGCATCGGCTTCGCTGTAGTAGTAGTAGGTGAAGTCGGCTTTTTTATCGCAAGCGACAGCAAGGAGGATAAGAGCAAACAGTGGGAGAAGGGAAAAGATTTTTTTCATGGCCCGAGTTAATTAAAAGGGTGAGTAGTAGGGTGTATGTTTGAGTAAATGGTTTTCGTCAAAAAAACCACCGAAAGATAATGCGAGATGCCAAACAAAAAAACATTCTGGGAGTTATTTACGATACATTTAACAGGAAGACGCGGAAAAGCTGCAATAGGTTGGCTGTGGATGTATAATTGTCAAAAATATACCTCACGTCGCTTGGTTTTGTGCATGCCGATCTTAGTAATCAATTGAACATCAGTTGAATCAATCAAACTCAATCACAAAAATCAGGCGAATCATAGTATAAATTTCATGGGCCTCTCTACAACGCGCCCTGCCTAAAAAACGCTCCTTAAAACAAGATGAGCCATCCCAAGCTGATGGGATGACTCATTTTTTTGGATCATACGTTGAGGATGTCAAGCACGATCACCTGTGTAGGCGGAGTAAAGTTTTGAGCCATAAGCTATACGGGAAATTTAAGTGAATGAAGACGGATTAGGCACTAAACCGGCCTTGGCTCGCGACAAATATCCAAATTAACACATGCATTTCCTAAGTTTTGCCTAAGAAAAATTTCCCCTAATTTTCTTGAAAACCGTTCCTTGTGCGTTCAGCACCGGTTACCGCCTTCGCATAGCCGTTCCCTCGTTCTTGATTTTTTTGCGCCAAAAACGAATTTGCGATACTTTGAGTAAATTTGTAGCTACAAATGCTTTTCCAATCCAAACAGCGGTCTGCTAGCGCTTATGTCAAATTTCTTTCGCTCCGTCATTTTTCTACCGGTTTTGTGGATGTTAGGGCCAGAGTCAAAGGCCCAGTGCAATGTCACGGTGAATGCCGGCGACGACATCTACCTCTGCGCCCCGCCGTCGCCGACCCAGCTCAACGGCAGTATTTCAGGCGACTACCTGAGCTTTAATTGGACGCCCCTAACTGGGCTCACCGGCGCCAACACCTTGACACCAACCGTAACGGTGTCGCAGAACGCAACATACGTCCTGTCGGTCAATGCTGCCGACCTGAGCAACAACCTGGTCGTGAACGGCGATTTCGAATCGGGCAACACCGGCTTCAGCAGCGATTACGGCTACAGCCCTGGCAACTTAGTGCCAGAGGGACTGTACGATGTGCTGGACAACCCTCAAGACGACCATGCCAACTTTGCCCCCTGCGACGACCATACCACCGGCGCCGGCAATATGATGGTGGTGAACGGCGCCGGTACCCCCAACATAAACGTGTGGTGCCAAACCGTGCCGGTAACGCCCAATTCCCAATATGTGCTGTCTGCCTGGGTGACATCCGTGGTGGCTTCCTCGCCGGCGCTCCTGCAATTCTCCATCAACGGCAGCACGGTAGGGCCTATATTCAGCGCGCCTGGCACGGTGTGCAACTGGATCAACTATTTCCAGACCTGGAACAGCGGCGCAAGTTCCAGCGCCACGATATGCATCGTCAATCAAAACACCTTGTTGAGCGGCAACGATTTTGCGCTCGACGACATTGTTTTTGCGCCCACCTGTACCGTGCGCGACACCGTGCGGGTATTCGTGGTGAACGTCACCGCAATGGCAGCGCCGACCATTGTAACCTTGCCCTGCATCGGCGCTAACGCCACCCTCAGTGGCGCAGGCTCCAGTGTTGGCCCCAATATCACCTACCTCTGGGATACGCCCAACGGCAACATCGTCAGCGGCGAAACGACCCTGAATCCGGTGGTCAATGCGCCGGGCGCTTATACGCTGACGGTGACGCACACCGCACCAGACGGCACGGTATGCACGAAAACCGCTACTGTAAATGTCATCCTAAGCCCCAACCCCTTGGCGGCTTGGATAACACCGCCGGCCCCATTGGGCTGCGGCTCGCCTACCACCGTGCTCATCGGGAATTCCAGCCAATCGGGCTTTTCCGCCTATGCCTGGACGACCCAGGACGGGAACATCGTTTCCGGCGCCGACCAGAAGAACTGTGTCGTCAACCAGGTTGGCACCTATACCCTGACCGTTACGAATACCAATACAGGCTGTACCGCCACGGCTGAAGTTTTGGTAACGGCTACCACGAATCCGCCTGTCGCCAATGCCACAGTGTCAGACACCCTCACCTGTTTTCAAGACACGGTGATGCTCCAGTCAACAGGCTCGTCCGTGGGCAACAACATCACCTACAATTGGACTACTACCAACGGCCATATTATTTCCGGGCAAAACACCGCTACCGCGCTTGTGGACACAGTAGGCACCTACGTGCTGCACGTGACGAATAATACCAACAACTGCGTTTCCCGCGACACGGTAAAGGTGATCGGGAACCTGACACCGCCGTACCTTTTTTTGCCGCCGCAACAACAGATCACCTGCACGGTTGACACCATTGCCATGATTGTCTTTTTGTTCCCGCCACCCTTTGTGCTTATCAATTGGACGGCCAGCAATGGCGGCCATATCGTCAGCGGGCAATACACCCCCAACCCACAAGTGGATTCGGCGGGAAATTACAGCGTGTCGGTGCAAGACCCCATCAACGGATGCTTTTCTTACGGGTCTGTCGTGGTCAGTTCCAATCAAAACCAGCCGGTGGCCAACATAGAGGCGCCAGGCGCCATCACCTGCCAATCGCCGAGCATTTCCCTCTCCGGGGCTGGTTCTAGCGCCGGGGCAAATTTTGGCTATAATTGGGTGGCTTCCAATGGCGGCAACATTGTTTCCGGCGACACGAGCCTGAGCCCCGTCGTCAACGCCGCCGGCACGTACATACTCAGCGTTTTAGACAGTTTGAACGGCTGTGTCAGCACCGACACCGCCACGGTGAGCGCCGATACCAATGTGGTAATTGTTATCGCCAATGCACCTGACACGCTGCGCTGCAACCAACCGACCATCGTTTTGAACGCCAATGGCTCCAGCAACAACCCCAACATAAGCTACGCCTGGACTACCACAAACGGGAACATTGTCAGCGGCGCCGACACGCCCAACCCCGTGGTAAGCCAGGCCGGCACCTACCAGCTCATGCTGACCAACATGGCAAACGGATGCACCGGCACCGACATTGCCGTTGCCCATATCAATACGACGCCGCCACCCATTTCGATCAGCCCGCCCCCGCAACTTACCTGTACGAACCCTTTTATTGCCCTGATGGCGACGAACAGCAGCTCCGGCGGGAGCTTCGCCTACTCCTGGGCGGCCTCCAATGGCGGGAACATACTGTCGGGGCAAAATTCGCTTTCCCCTGTTGTAAATGCACCTGGCGACTACACGCTTACAGCCACCAATAACATCAATGGCTGTACGGCAACGGCCACCGCTACGGTGAGCGTTGCCGCCGGGGTTCCGCTGGCAGAAAGCAATGTGCCTGGCCCGATCACCTGTATTCAGCTGACACAATTGCTCGACGGCAATGGCTCTTCGGTTGGCCCAACCTATTCCTATCAATGGTCTGCTCAGAATGGCGGCTCCGTTGTCGGCAGCAGCACGGGCATCACGGCAACAGCGGGCACGCCGGGAACCTATGTTTTGGCCGTGACCAACAGCGCCAACGGCTGCATAGCCTTCGATACGGTGACCGTAAGCCAGGACATCAATGTGCCGCCTGCCGACGCGGGCTTGCCCGACACCATCACGTGCAGCATCACCCAGGTATCCCTCTTGGCCAACGGCCCTTCGGCTCCCAACAACTTGCTGTACGCCTGGGACAGCCTTGATGGAACGTTTTTGAGTAGCACGGATTCGGCCCAGGTGGCGGTCGGCGCAGCAGGCAATTACTTCCTGACCGTGACCGACCCGGCCAATGGTTGCAGCAACCTCGATTCAGTACGGGTACTTGAGAACAAGGTACAGCCGGTCTTGAACCTGACGGCCCCAAACACCCTTACCTGCACCCTTCAAAGCCAGGATATTACAGTGCAAAACCTGTCGTTGCCCGGTAATTTCAGCTACAGTTGGGTCGCTTCCAATGGCGGGAACATCGTTACCGGGAACAATGCTATCAGCCCAAATGTGGATGCCCCAGGCACTTATACGCTCACCACGACCAACCTTTCCAATGGCTGTGCTACAACCATTATCGCCCAGGTGCCGCAGGATACGGCAAGCCCGAATATCCAACTCACAGCCCCCGGCCAAATCACCTGTACCAATCCCAGCCTGGTCATTCAGGCACAAAATCTGTCCCTGCCGGGGAATTTCAGCTACAACTGGGCAGCCAGCAATGGGGGCAATATTGTTTTGGGAAATACCACGCTCAGCCCCACAGTGAACACGGGTGGCGATTATATTTTGACCACGACCAACCTTGCCAACGGTTGCAGCAGCACTGTCGGCGCCAATGTTTTGCAAAACAACACGCCTCCCAGCGCCAGCGCGGGCATGGACGCCACCCTTACCTGCAACCTGAATTCCCTGAGCCTCAACGGCAGCGGCAGCGGCGCACCCAACCTGGGCTACAGCTGGGCGTCCAGCAACGGCGGCAACATTGTGTCGGGCAACAACAGCCCCAGCCCCATCATTGACGCGCCGGGTCTATATACCCTAACCGTAAACAACCCTTCCAACGGTTGCAGCGCCACCGACACCGTGGAGATTTTCAACGATGCCAGCGCCCCCAGCGCCAATGCCGGCACAGCGCCCATGCTGACCTGCAGCCTTACCCAAACCACCTTGAACGCAACGGCCAGCACAGGATCGAATTTTACTTATAACTGGACGGCCAGCAACGGCGGCAACATACTCAACGGGCAAAACACCTTGACACCCACCATTGACAACCCAGGCCTGTACATCCTCACCGTGAGCAACACGACCAACGGCTGCACCCGCACGGGCAGCATCACCGTGCTGGAAGACATCGTTCCTCCTGTGGTGGATGCCGGCCCAAGCGGCTCCTTGACCTGCAGCGTCACCAGCCTCAGCCTGGGGGGCAGCAGCAGCGGCGGTGCGGCAACCTATGCCTGGCAGACAGCAGGCGGCAACATCGTTTCCGGCGGCAACAGCCTTTCCCCGACCGTCAACAGAACGGGCACTTACACCCTGACCAGCACCCTGCTTTCCAACGGCTGCAGCGCCAGCGACAACGTCGTCATCGGCATCGACACCCTTTCGCCCAGCCTGAGCATACAACAGCCCATGCTGCTCACTTGCAGCAACCAAACCGTGGCCCTGATCGGGGCGGTGCAACAGCCCACTGCAGGCAATTTTTCTGCCGCCTGGACTACTGGCAACGGCAACATCCTTTCCGGCCAGAACACGCTGAGCGCCACGGCAAATGCCCCCGGCACCTATATCCTCACCATCATCAACACCCTGAACGGCTGCGATGCCGCGCTGGCAATCCCAGTGTTCCAGAACACCATAGCACCCATGGCCGTCGCGGCGCCCGCGAGCAACATTACCTGCGCCATGCAATCCGTCGTGTTGAATGGCAGCGGCTCCACCACGGGCAACGGCATTGTTTACAGCTGGTCCGGCAGCACGGGCGGGCAAATACTGAGCGGTGGCAATACCTTGATGCCCACCGTGGGCAGCGCTGGCAGCTATACTTTGCAGGTGACGAACAACAGCAACGGCTGCACCGCTTCCGCAACCACGACGGTCGGCAGCAATACCACCCCGCCCACTGCGGTCATCGCCACGCCCGGCAGTTTGACTTGTGTGCAGAACAGCGTTACGTTGAACGGCGGCGGCTCCAGCCAAGGGGTCAATTTCAGCACAAGCTGGGCCAGCAGCGGGGGCAACATCGTTTCCGGGCAAAACACCCTCATGCCTGTGGTGAATCAGCCGGGCAGCTATACCCTGACCTTGCAAAACAGCCAAAACGGCTGCACGGCCAGCGCAACAGTAAGCGTCGGTCAAAACATCGCGCCACCGGGAGCAGAAGCCGGCGCCGCGGACAACCTGCACTGCAACCAAACGCAAATAACCTTGAACGGCAGCTCGCCAAGCCCTGGCGCCATGGCCTACGCCTGGGCCAGTACGGATGGCCATTTCGTCAGCGGCAACAATGCGCAATCCAGCGTCGTGGATGCGCCGGGCTGGTACACCCTCACTGTCACCAACCCTCAAAACGGCTGCACTTCCACCGACAACGTGAGCGTGAGCGCCGTGCCGCCGCCGAGCTTCGAGCCCACAGTGGTTCAGCCCGACTGCCATCAGCAAAACGGGATGGTCGATTTTGGCAGCGTTGCGGGCGGCGCGGCGCCATTCAGGTATTCGACGGATAACGGGCAAACATTCGGCAGCCAAAGCCTGGCCAGCAACCTGCCACCCGGGTCTTACACCTTGGTGGCGCAAGACGCCTTAGGCTGCACCGCAGTAGAAACTGTGACCGTAAATCAGCCGTTTTTGCCCACCCTCGACATCGCTGCCGTGGCCACGCTCGATATCGGCGATTCCATACAGCTCCAGCCGATCAGCAATATTTTGCCGGGCAATGTGCTGTCTTGGCAATGGTCGCCGGTTGCGGGCTTGTCGTGCAGCGATTGTGAAAACCCCTGGGCGAAGCCATTGGCCAGTGCATTGTACACCCTGGTGGTCACCGACGACAACGATTGTACGGCCACGGCGCGGGTGCAGGTGCGCGTCAACCGCAACCGCAACCTGTATGCGCCGAATGTCTTCTCGCCCAATGACGACGGGGAAAACGACTATTTCATGCTTTTCGGCAAGGGGGTGAAGGAGATACAAAGCTTGCAGGTGTACGACCGCTGGGGCAGCCAACTGTTCATCGGGGAACACCTTGCCCCCAACGATGAGCAAGCGGGCTGGGACGGCAGCTACCGCGGTTCAGCCCTCACGCCCGCCGTATTTGTCTGGTGGGCCAAAGTGGAATTTGTTGACGGGGCGGTAGAGATATTTTATGGGGATGTGACGTTGGTGAGGTAGTGCCACAACTTTCAGCTTTTACCCAGATCTGATTTTTTGATTGTGACAATCAAGGATGAAAACCTGGAACTAAACGAACAACGAACAACAAACAACAAGTCGAATGATCGCCAACACACCCCCTCCCCCTTACTACGCCGTCATTTTCACTTCCCTGCGCACCGATGTGGCGGAAGGCTACGAGGATACGGCCGAGCGCATGGTCGAGCTGGCCGCGCAGCAGCCCGGGTTCTTAGGCGTGGAATCGGCCCGCGACGGCCTGGGCATCACCGTGTCTTATTGGGAAAGCCCGGAGGCCATTCGGGCCTGGAAAAACAACGCAGAGCACAAGTTGGCGCAAAAAATGGGCTTGGACAAATGGTATTCGACGTACAAAACGCGTGTCTGCAAGGTAGAGCGCGACTATGGGGTGTAGCCCGGCTAAAACAGGTGCCTTCCATATACGTACAGCCAGGCAAAAGCCAGGATGGTGGTAGCAACCACGATGCCCCGCATCACCTTGTCCCTGCGGCGGCGGCGGTAAATGCTCAACAAATAGAGGTTGGTCGCCAAGGCCACAATGGCTAAGGTTCGTTCCCGAAAGTTTTCAGAAAAACCGGCGCCGCTGGCCGCCCCTTTTATTTCCAGGATAGAAAAAATTTGCAGGAGCATGACGTAGAGCAGCAAGGGTATCAAAAGTCCCAGTAAGAGGCCGACCCATATTGCGTTTTTGTTGAACATCGTTCTTAATGTGATAATGTGATAATGTGATAATACCGTGTGAGCTCTATGATTTTTCAATGCTGCCAGTTCCGCCCACCGTCCACCGTCCACCTCTATGATTTTTCAAGGGCAGCCAGTTCATCTATGGCTTTGTAGTTTGTCAGGTCGTGCATGGAGGGCACAATGGAAATATAGCCTTTTTCCAGCGCCCATACATCGGTGTCTTCTGCCTGGTCGCCGTTCACAAAATCGCCGGTGAGCCAGTAGTAGGGCTGCCCGCTTGGGTCGCGGCCCTCCACAAAGGTCTCTACCCAGCGCGCATCAGCCTGGCGGCACAGGCGCATGCCCTTGATTTCATCGGCGGGGAGTTTCGGAATATTCACATTCAAGAGCTGCCCCGGCACAAAGGGGCGGGCGAGCATAAAAGCCATTATTTTCCGTATCCAGGGCTTGGCGGGCTTGAAATCGGCGTCGAAGCTGAAGTCGAGCAAGGAAAACCCGATGCTGCGGATTCCCTCCAGGGCGGCTTCCATGGCTGCCGACATGGTGCCGGAGTAAAGGATGTTGATGCTGGCGTTGCTGCCGTGGTTGATCCCGGAAACGCAGAGGTCGATCTGTCGGTCTTTCAGCACGATATGCTTGGCCAGCTTCACGCAATCGACGGGCGTACCGGAACATTCCCAGGCTTCGATGCCGGAGAACACCTTTACCTTTTTGAGCCGTAGCGGGTCGTGGATCGTGATGGCGTGGCCTTTGCCGCTTTGCGGGGAGTCGGGCGCGACCACTACCACATCGCCCATCTCGGTGGCTACTTCCACGAGCGCGCGGATGCCGGGCGCCACGATGCCGTCGTCGTTGGTGACTAAAATCAGCGGTTTGTTCATGGGGCAAAAATAGTGCAAGGGAGGGGTTTGGCGGTTAAGGCTGCGTTATTTTCTGGATGGCGGCAAAACAGTACTTTTGCGCGGGCATTTTTTCCATTTTTGAGCAGGGGCAGTTATGGATGCAGGCTATTTTCAGGCTTCATTGGGCAAAAAGATTTCGCTTTGTAGCGTTTTTCCAGCCGAATTTTCCGCGAATTCAGATATTTCCCTGATAATCAATGCTGGATTTGAAAATTATCGCATAACCTTGCAGGAAATTTTATCGCATATTTTTGCGTTAATCAAGTAATTACCATTGAAATCCACCGACCGATCAACATTCAAACCCACTCACCAATAAACTTTTTTACCATGAATCGTATCGTTCTTGCCTTTGCTATCACATTTTTGGCCCAAGTGCTTCCTGCCCAGGATGTTACTTACGTGGTGTTCAACCGCGACTGCATGAGCCAACTGGTGTATCGCTATGCCTATCCCAACGTAAAAGGGGAAGACCCGGTATATGCTTATTCTATTCAGCCAAATGTGCTGGAAAACTATGTTTTCATCGCTAAAGGTTCGGGGCACTACTCCCCAACCATGCCTGCCGGCGCGGTCACTTGCCGCAACCTGGAGCTGAGCGACGGCTTTGTGGCAGCCCTCAACCGGGAAGACAAGCAGATGCTCATCGTGTTCCAGCGCCAGGAAGGCGGCTATTGGCTCATGCCCATAGGTTCTGCCACCCTTATCGCCCGCAGCGGCCAGAAGTATTGGGTGCGCTCCAAAAACTGCTCCTTTACTTTCGATACCTTGCGGATGGAAAACGACCGCAACCTGGCCATCACGGGCTCTGCAACAGCAGTCTATTTCAAAGGCGCAAAACTCCGCAACTGCCTGATGGAGTACGCCTTCCACTGCGAATCCGTCAAAAGCGGCGGGCTTCGCTCCGACATTGAGATGATCCCTTCCCTGGGCTTCACCTCCGACCAATCGGGAACAAGTATCGCCAAAGCACTGGAAAACCAGATGCAGCTTTTCCGCGTGAACGGTCAGTACCTCGACAACTTTATCGCCAAAGGATGCCCCGAAGGCGGCAAGATCGAGATATCTACCAACCAGAAACCCGCGCAATACGGCTATGACAAAGAATCTTACGGATACTCTGAGGCTGATAAAGAAATTATGTCGATCAAAAGCAACAAGGCCTTGGAGAACAAACCTGCCGAGTACAACTACGGCGGGGAAACCGTGACCATCGACTGCCCGGAAAAATTAGGCGACGGCTACCACGTGGTGCAGCGCGGCGACAACCTCCGCGCCATTGCCCGGACTTATAAAGTGGACGTGGCCTCGCTCGTGAAATGGAACAAGATCGCCGACCCGAACGTCATTGAGGTCTGCCAAATTATCTGGTACAAAAAGCCTCCGGCCAATGCCAACAAGCTGGTGAACGACGCAGCGACCAAACCCGTGCAGCACACGACCCCCGACAATCAGGTGGTTGACCAACGGAAGCTCAAGCAAAAGGCAAATGAAAAGACCGTGCGCCCCGCCGAATACTATACAGAAGACGACGGCTACGATACCTGGCGCCAAAAGCCCCAGACCTCATCCACAAAAGGCGGCGTAAAACCCAACCAGTACGGGTACTACGACGAGGTGACGCCAAGGAGCGAACGGCCTTTGATACACACCATAGAAAAAGGCGAATACCTGTACAAACTGGCCAAGATGTACAATTGCCCCGAAGAGTGCATCCGCCAGGCCAACAACTATCCGGTAAAAGGGGACGTATCCTTCACCATCGGCGAAAAAGTGATCATCCCTGACTGCGACTGCTTGAAAACAGGCCGCCTGGCGCAAAAGAACCAGCCTTACGACGACATTGTCACTTCTGCCGCCAGGGAAGAAAAAACGCGCACCGGCAATTTCCTCGATCCCGTGACCTACAACTACGACGACCCGTATGCCATTACGGAAGGCAAAAAGGATGATGCCAAGAAGCCGGTGGATGAATGGCCCATCGAAGACGACAAGGTGACGGCCAGCCTCAACGCCAAAAACACCAAAACCACCGGGAAAGGCAACAGCACCGACCAGCCCAAAGTGCCGCTCTTCAAAGAGCATGTGGCCAAACAGGGGGATACCCTCCGCTCTATCGCCACAAAATACAAGGTTGACCCGGCAGAATTGGCGCAGGTGAACGGTCTGGGGCTTAACGAGGCGATCATTCCTGGGAAATGGATATTGATACCGATTCAGGAATAATTGGGAGGCTAAGGCTATGCTCAAATCGGCATCGGAGGAATTCGGTGCCGATTTGTTGTTTTTATTGGGAGGCTCTTACCTGATGAGCCAACCCCGATGGGAGGCTTGGCATTGGGTCGCGTCGAAAGCGACTTTTATAAAAACACAAATAGTTTAAAGTTTTTTGCTTTTTTTAAATTGTTGGGTTAGGTTTTTTGTACTTTTGCCTATTATCCGAAAAAATTACTTAAAAGCATGAACAACATAGATCAATATATTGATAAAATTACTCAAGGAGATTGCTTGGAGGTGATGAAAAACTTTCCGGACGAGTGTATTGATATGATTTTATGCGACTTGCCTTACGGCACTACACAAAACAAATGGGACAGTGTGATTCCCTTGGACGAGCTTTGGGCCGAGTATGAACGCATAATTAAAGAAAACGGCGCGATTGTTCTGACGGCACAGGGGCTGTTTACGGCTAAGCTAGTTTTGAGTAATGAAAAATTGTTCAAGTACAAGATTGTTTGGATAAAATCCAAACCGACCAATTTTTTGAATGCAAAAATTCAGCCATTGAGAAAGCATGAAGATATTTGTGTTTTTTACAAGAAGCAGCCCACCTATAACCCTCAGATGATCAATGGCGAACCCTATGATAAAGGCGTAAGAAAAGACCAATTCTCTGGAAGTTATGGAGATTTCAAGCCCCGCCATGTCAAAAGTAACGGCGAGCGATACCCAAACGACGTAGTATTTTATGAATCGACAAATGCTTCAGAGCAAGCCGATTTTATTTATTGCAAGACAGCCGAAAGCGAAGGCAAGGTATTGCACCCGACCCAAAAGCCCGTTGAGCTTGGGCGGTATTTAATAAAGACATATACAAATGAAGGTGATGTTGTTTTGGACAACACCTGCGGAAGCGGAAGCTTTTTAGTTGCGGCAGCCTTGGAGAACCGTCGTTTTATCGGTATAGAAAAAAACGAGGGTGTATTACTGCACAAAAGAGACCCTATTGACTACGTTCAGATCAGTAATGAACGAATAAAAGAGGCAAAAAAGCAATACTCCAATGTTCAAGCACAACCGACGCTTTTTTCAGAACCAACGCTAAATGAACAAGTTTAATGAAAGAGCCTGGGCCGGGCAACTGGTTGCATGGATTCATGAAGCGATAGGGAAAGGCACAACCGTTTTTCAACACGCAAGCATTGATTTAAGCATTAAAGTAGCATCAGGGAGGACAAAATTTCCTGATGTGCTGTTGTTTACTGACAAGGTTTCAGGTATTGTTTTTAATGGTTGGGAGTTGAAGTTCCCCGACACCCCAGCCGATGACAGCGAGATGCTATTAAATGCATTGGAGAAGGCAGAATGGCTTAAATCCGATTCATTAGTAACTTGGAACGGAGCAGAGGCAATAATATGGAAAATAACCGATGGCGTTTATCGGTTAGAAAACCTGGAAAGGCTGAAAACCTATCCGAGAGAAAAGGGTATTGCGACCCGAAATGATTTGGCCGACCCAAGTAACTATCTCAAACACGAGCTATCTCTCAAGAATAGGCTTTTCGATATTTTACACGATCTGCAACAGCTCTACCATGACGGCGAGATCAAGGAAGCAATAAATATCTCCGGCGAGACCATTTCTGTGATCAAAGAGACCGCCAAATTTCTGGTCCCTTTATTTAAGCAGCAGATTATTGATTTGAAAGGCGAAAATTCAGAATTTCGCAACCAGTTCAACCTATGGAAAATTAACGAAAGCTCTACGCTGAAAATCCTTTCCACTTCCTCGCGAAGAGTGGAAAACATTGAGCCGGAGGAGATTTTAGCCAAGTTCACTTGCTACAAATTAATTGCTAAGGTTATTTTCTATCGTACTCTTGCCGAAAATTTAGGCGGGAAGGTTCCACGGTTAACATTGACGGGAAACAAAGAAGTCAAAAAGCAACTAAATGCCTATTTCAGGCAGGTCAAAAAAATTGATTACCAGGCAGTATTTGAATCAGATTTTACGGACGAAATTGAATTGAATGACTCTTGTGAAAAGGTTATTTGTCAATTTGTGGATTCAATTAGCGCCTTTGATTTCAAAAGACTACCGAGCAACGTTATCAGCAATATCCTTGAAAACCTTGTGCCAAATGAAGAGAAGCAAAAATTTGGGCAGTATTTTACACCAGAGTCATTAGCGTACCTTGTAGCTTTTTCCGCCATAAAGAACCGGAACTTTGTCGTAATTGACCCAACTTCTGGGACCGGAACCTTTCTAAACGCCTTTTATCAAATTATCAGCTATTTGGGCAAGAAAAACCACCAAGAACTGCTGAGCCAAATATGGGGCAACGACATTTCGCATTTCCCAGCCGTTTTATCCGTTATCAACCTTTACAAACAAAAGGTAGATGACATTGCCAATTTCCCAAGGGTAACTAGGAAAGATTATTTCCAATTAAAACCGAAACAGACCATACAAATACCTGATAACAAAGGCACTGGGGAATTTAATCAAGTCGAGATTCCACAATTCGATGCAATTGTTTCCAATTTCCCATTTATACAACAAGAGGATATCCCGAATTCCCTTTTGACTGCGCAATTCAAAAGGGAATTTGAGCAAACACAAGAAGCCTTTTTAGAGGGGTCACATTTTAAAATTAACGAGAGATCAGACTATTATATCTACTGTTTTTACAACTCCCTGAAATTCCTGAAACCAGCAGGTTACTTATCTGCCATTACATCAAACGCTTGGTTGGGCAAGAATTACGGTGGACAATTTAAGCGGTTTTTGCTCGATAATTTTTCAATAAGATATATTATCCGATCCAACGCTGAACATTGGTTTAAAAATTCTCAAGCCAGTACGGTGTTCGTCACAGTTCAGCGAGGGAAAAGCGAGGCGCCCACCCGATTTGTCACTTTGAACTTTAAGCTGGAAGAAAAATTGACAGGCAATACCAAACAGGATTTACAATTCATTGAAGACTTTTATACTCAGATTGACAACTGTGAACTCCTTACAGGGCAAAATTGGCAGATGGACACACAGTATCCAACTGTTTTTTCAGCGGGAAATAATCTGGCAAAAGTAAGTATCGTTTCGCGCAATATCCTGCTGCAATCACTTGAAAATCAAAATAATTGGTCAATATACTTTACTGCAACTAACCCTCTTTCGATTTTTGAACACCTGTTGATTAGCCCACAGGGAACTGTATTTTCAAACGGCAGAGGCACCCGTACAGGGCAAGACGAGATGCATATTTTGACTAAAAAAGAGGTCGGAGACTTGAATATTGAAGCTGATTTTTTGTACCCAGTTTTACAGTCAAGCAGACATGTCAAAAGTATTCTGTACGCTAAGACTCCAGACACTTTTCTCTTTATTTGCGACAAGTCAGAATCTGAACTACAGAAAAAATATCACAATGCGTTTAAATGGATAAAAAAATGGGAAAACGCCAGGAATAAAACAGGTGTTCTTCTCCCAAAAGTCTTCAAAAAAAGGCAACCTTATTGGTACAGCTTGAAGGCCGAGCGACCCGCTAATGTTTTTATATCGCTCAACCCTGACAAGAAGTTGTTTTTTAGCTACAGCCCTACCCCAATTTATCTCAATCAAAGGCTGGTTGCCATTCGGACGAAAGAAGAAGATGGCATGATAATAACGGCATTATTAAATGCTGTTGTTTCGCTTTTGATTGTTGAGCTAAATGGCGTTTCTCGCAACCTTGGTGCTTTAGACTTGAATGCGGATTTTTTCAAGACTAAAATGAAAATTTTAGACCCTAACTTACTTACTAAGGAGGCAAAAGAAGAAATTTTGAAAAAGTTTGCCTCTTTAAGTTCTCGACCGATTGAAAACTATGATAAAGAATTCAAAAAGCATGACAGAATATCATTTGACCAAGCTGTGCTGAAATCTTTCAAAATTGATATTGGTGTCTTGCCCAACCTGTACGCACTTTTAATTGAGACTATCAACAATCGCGTTAATATAAAGAATCGATAGCCAAATAGGCTACCCCTCGCCCACAGGCAACTAATCCCCCGCATTCAACGCCATTTTATCCACTTTTACGGCTGTATTGATGTGATACCGTCTGCTTTTCCTGGGCGCTCCTTGCTGGGCTTGCCACAGGGAGTCTGTCTGACGCTTTTACGAAATAAAAACCTGTTCGTTCTTCAAAGCCGGCCCTTTGGCCAAGGCACAATAATTAAGTAGGCAGCGCCTTTTCAAAGCGAATATACCAAAATCCTACCGCAACGTTTTATACTTTTGTGCCCCGCTCATTATAACACCACTTCACATGCGTGTCTTGATCCTCTCTTTGTCCTACCTTGTAGCCACAGCTTTTTCTGCTTCAGCTCCCCAACCCACCCTCAAATTCGCCCTCCTCAAATACAGCGGCGGCGGCGACTGGTACAACGACGTTAACTCGCTGAAAAACTTAGCCAAGTTCTGCAACGACAACCTGCGCACCAACATCGACCTGGAATACGCCACCGTGGAGCCGGGCAGTGCTGAGATTTTCAACTACCCCATCGTGTACGCCACCGGCCACGGCAACATGCTCTTCAACGACCTCGAGGCCCGCAATATGCGCGCCTACCTAGAAGCCGGCGGCTTTCTGATCCTCAACGACGACTATGGCCTCGACCCCTTCGTGCGGCCGACCATGAAAAAAGTGTTCCCCGAACTGGAGTTCGTCGAACTGCCTTTTGCCCACCCCATTTACCACCAAAAATACAATTTCAACAACGGGGTGCCGAAAATCCACGAGCACGACGGCAAGGCAGCCCAGGGCTTCGGCCTGCTCTGGCAAGGCCGCTTGGTGTGCTACTACAACTACGAAACCGACCTCGGCGACGGCTGGGACGACGTGCACAACGACCCCCAAGAACTGCGCGTAAAAGCCCTGCAAATGGGGGCTAACATCGTGCAGTTCGCTTTCGGGCAGTAAAGGCATGGCAGCTCCTAGCACTAATACTCAACGTAAAGTGGTTTTCACCTGGCCGAAAGGCAAATCCTTCAAAATCAATCCAATCCATCCACCAATCCAACAAATCCCAAAAATCCTGGTTATCTTTTTGTTTTACCACCTAAACTGATTGTACCATGAACAGATTTCTCCCCCTTCTATTGATACTCGCCTGCGCCACGGCTTCCTTCGGCCAAAACGGCAAAGCCGCCCCAAAATTCAACGGCACCCATGCGCCTGAAACCATGCAGCTCAACTGGCAAAACAAAATGACCGTGCCGGTCGCCGACAACCCTTTTAACCTGGAAACGCCCGTCAGGACGCCCATAAGCGCCCTCGCGCCGCGCCCCTTGAACAGCGACGTGCAACTGACCATGGGCGAACACGGCCTGCCCATCATGATGGAGGGCAAAACCGCCGCTTCCGGCAACAGCGCCGACAGCAAGCCCATGGCCGAACGTGCCTTAGATTACCTCGCCAGCCTGCAGCCCATGCGCCTGAGCGCGCCCGCCCAGGAATTCGTGGTGCGCACCGTACAGACCGACGAACAGGGCAACAACCATATCCGCATGGACCAAGTGTTCCAGGGCCTGCCCGTTTGGGGCGGCGAGCTCATTGCCCACACCAAAAACGGCATATTCGAGCGCGTCAACGGGCGCTATTTTCCTACGCCTAAACTCGCCTCTACAACCCCAACTTTGGACAAAGCCGCAGCCCTGAACGCTGTAAAGACAGCAATCGGCCCCGAAAAAATAAAGACCGCGTGGAGCCCGGAAGAACTCGACCTGATCGACGGCCCCCAGTTTTCAGCGGAGCTGATCGTGTTCCACCCCAACGGCGAACTGGGCACCGAGCGACTGGCATGGCATATCGTCGCCCACCCCAACATCCTCAGCCGCATGGTGTACTTCGTGGATGCCACCACCGGCGAAATCCTCGACACCTACGACAACACCTGCAACCTCGTCGGCCACCGGCATTCCGCACTCCCCATTCCGCACTCCCCATTCCGCATTCCGCACTCCGCATTCCGCACTCCCCACTCCGCATTCCGCACTCCCCACTCCGCACTCCGCATTCCGCACTCCGCATTCCGCACTCCCCACTCCGCATTCCGCACTCCGCATTCCGCACTCCGCATTCCGCACTCCCCATTCCGCACTCCCCTCTCGCCGGCTCCCCCGCCACGGTCCAGGGCCTCGACCTTTTCAACACCAACCGCACCTTTACCCTTGGCGGCTGGCAGGTCGGCTCTACTTTTTATCTGGAAAACTCCAACACGAGCATGTTCAATTCCGGCGCATCCAACATGCCCAACGACCCGGTAGGCGTGATCGTCACGTTGGACGGCCTGGGCAATTCCCCGGAGAACAACAACTTTGATTACACCCTGGTTACTTCCAATTCCAGCACATTCACCAACAAAAATGCGGGCATCAGCGCCCATTACAACGCCGGCTTGAGTTTCAACTACTTTAAGACAAAATTCAACCGCAACTCCATCGACGGCATTGGCGGCAATATTTTGTCTTTTGTGAACATTAAAGAAAGCGACGGCGCACAGATGGACAATGCTTTCTGGAACGGCGCCGCCATGTGGTACGGCAACGGCGCCACCTTGTTCAATTCCTTGGCCCGCGGTCTCGATGTGGGCGGCCACGAGATGACCCACGGGGTGGTGGAAAAAACCGCCAACCTGGTGTATCAGAACGAGAGCGGCGCGCTCAACGAATCGTTTGCCGATGTGTTCGGGGTGTTGATCGAGAACGATACCGATTGGAAGATTGGCGAAGACGTGGTGAAGCCCGGCGTGAGCCCCAACGGCTGCCTGCGCGACCTTTCCAACCCGCACAACGGCGCCACTTCCAGCAGTTCCTGGTGGCAGCCCAACCACGTCAACGAAATGTACACCGGCACCCAGGACAACGGCGGGGTGCACATCAACAGCGGCATCCCGAACTACGCTTTTTACCTGTTTACCACCAACGCAGCGGTGGGCAAGGCAAAAGCCGAGCAGGTATATTATAAAGCCCTGCGCGACTACCTCACCAAATCCAGCAAGTTTGTCGATTGCCGTCTCGCGGTGATACAGGCGGCTACTGACCTTTACGGCGCTTCGGTGGCCAATGTGGCCGCCAATGCCTTTTCATCGGTAGGCATCGGCGGCAGTGCGCCCAGCGGAAATTACCTGGGGCAGCTCAACCCCAACCCCGGCACCGATTACGTGCTTTGTGTTTCCAACAACTTGCAAAACCTCGACCTGGCCAACGGGGCGGGCACCATTTTGGGCAATATTTATAATCAGGGCGTGCAAAGCCGACCCAGCATCACCGACAACGGCCAGGAGATCGTGTTCGTGAATAATGACGACCATATCATTTACTTCGGCCTGAGTTACAGCCCCAACCCGACCATAGTCACCGCATTTGAATTGAGCAACCTGCCCGAATGGCGGCAGGCAGCTATTTCTAAGGACGGCCGATACGTGGCGGCACTGAGCAATGTGCAAGAGCCCTACATCTATGTGTTCGACTTTGTGGGCGGCACCCAACAAAAGTTCAAGCTCTACAACCCGACCTATTCTACCGGACAGGTGACCGGCGATGTGGGCTATGCCGACGTGCTGGAGTTCGACTATTCGGGCAAATACTTGATGTACGATGCATACAACGACCTGATCAACAGCCAGGGTCAGGATTTGAGCTACTGGGACATCGGCTTCCTGGAGTTTTGGAAAAACGGCCAGTTTGCGCCCGCCAACAACGCCTTTATCTCAAAGCTTTTCACCGGCATCCCTGAAAAGACCAGCATTGGCGACCCAACCTTTGCCAAGAACTCCCCGTACATCATTGCCTTCGACTTTATCGACCAGACTACCGGCACCACGCGGTACGACATCTACGGCGCCAACAGCGAAACCGGCAAGTACGATATCATCGTTTCCAACAACGGCGGGCAGGGATGGCCCAACTACAACCGCCTCGACAGCAAGCTGTTGTACGAAGTGAGCCCCAGCAACGGAGTTTACAACCTGCGCACGCAAAATGTGAACGCGACAAAAATCCAACCCATCGGCGGTAGCGCACTGTTCACCACCAACCACTCCTGGGGCGTATGGTACGGCAACGGCAACCGCAGCCTGATGGTGGACAGCAAAGAGCCTGGCACGGAAGCGCTGCGCATCAGCGTGGCGCCCAATCCCGTTTCGGACTTCGCGCAAATCAGCCTTCGCGCACAGCGCACAGGCGATGCCCAGGTGAGCGTGTGCAACCTGTACGGCCAGGTGCTGCTGACGCGCAATGTGACCTTACAGCAAGGCGAAAACGTGCTGGATTTCGACATGACTACACTGCCAGCAGGCTCGTACATCGTCCGGATAGCAGCCGGAGATGCCGGCGCCGCGGTGAAGGTGATAAAAGGATAACGCTTTCTAAAGCTCAAACAACGCATCCATGCCTACTTCGCTGTCAATTTCTGCGAGGCAGGCATGGTTTTTTAGGGCTGGGTAGGTACTAAACAGCGTCGTAAAAACTGCCTTTTTGGTTTTAGTGGCTTCCTGGAAAACTGATTTTCTCAGCCGTAACCGTGCTGCATATTCCGCAGTCATCACAAAGTTGCCTTTTGTGAATTTCGCTTCGCACAGGTGAATGATCTGGTCGGCCCGATCGATCACCATATCAATTTGAGCGCCGGGCAAAATATCGTTGCCTTTGAATTTCCAGGAACTGTGCCGGGTATAGACCCCACTGATCCCCAAAGCCTTTTTTATTTGCGGGATGTGCATCATGCAAATATTCTCAAAGGCGTAGCCGCTCCATGCTATGTACTGGCTTTTCTGCGACAATTGCTCCCAAATTTTGTCTCCAGCGCCTTTGTTGGCCTGAATAAATTTTAGAAAGAAGAGCGAATACAAATCGGTCAGTTTGTAAACCCCGTCCTTTTTTTTGTTGAGAAATGGATTGAAAAAAGTGATGAAATCACACTCTGCCAGCTCATCCAGTGTTTTAGATAATGGCGCTTCTGCGAGTTTGACCGCCTGGGCAATTTCAGCGCGCGATAAACCTTGGGAGTGTGTAGCCAGGCATTCAATAACAGCAATATGGTTTTCAGCATTTTTGAATAAAGAATGGTATAGTTGACCATACTCTTCGCGCAACAGCCCTTGCGGAGAAAAGCAAATTTCGTCGATTAATTGGACGGAACTCTTGCTCTTTTCTACAGCTTTAAGGTAAAATGGTATTCCGCCCATCACCATATACAATTCAACAATCTGATACCGGGGCAATACAACACCCATTTCCTGAAAGTATTGCTCCGTTTCATATAATGTGAACGGACTTAGTTTTATCCGTTGGGTGACGCGGTTGTACAAACCTCCCCTTGCCTGGATCAAATTTCTCCTGATCCAGGAGGCTGCAGATCCACATGCGATCAGCAAAATGTTGTCCATTTTAGATACATGCTGGTTCCAGAAAAATTCGAGCGCGCTTACAAAGTCAGATTTGGGTGTGTTAAGCCATGCCAACCCTTCTTCTACCGTACAAAGCCAGGAATTCTGCCTACTTTGACCGTATCAATTTATCAAGCTGTTCCTTTTCCTTTTCGCGGCCAATGATGATTTGAGCCATGATCAAAATGTTAGATATTTTACGCACCTTAGCATCAATTCTGACGACGGTAACAAAGGCGGTTAACCGCTCAGCCTGCGCTCGCCAAAACGCTTTATAGTGGATAGTTGGAGAAATCTAGGTAAAAATAGCACATTTCTCGCAAAATAAAATTAATACTTGGAGAAATCTACTCAAAAAACATACATTTCTCCAAATATTTCCCAATATAGTCTTATCGCATCTAAATTGCCATCTGAAACGCCCCACTTGCCCCTTATGCCCTCTTATCATTCTAGTAAGAATCCGTCCACCTATACTCTGATTAAAGTGATTTGTATGATTTGAGTGATAAAAAAAACATCTGATTTTCAAATGATTATGCGATCACGATTTTCACAACCACTTTGCGTTGCCTATAAAAGGGGAAAGGGCATCGAAATGCTGGAGCTTGAGCACCTTTCGCGCATGTCGTCGTGAGAAACCTCATAATACCGTGTTTGATTGACGATTGGCGAGTACATGATTGACGATTGTCGAGCTGAAGTAGCAACGGTTGATTGTTGATCGCGACGCCGAAGCAATCGTCCTTCAAAAATCTTCATTCACTTCAACAATCGTCAATCATGTACTCGCCAATCGTCAATCAAACACGGCCATGAATAGCCTCACGCTGTCACCAACCGCTTCGCCCCAAAAACCATTCAAAGAATTAAGTGTTATAACATCTAAATTTCAGCTCTGCAAAGTGCCGCCCGAATATGGACAGGAAATCTTTTCTCAAATCGTTGGCACTGCTGCCTTTAGCCACTTGCAACATGAAACTTCAGGATTTTCCGAAACTGGTGGAAAATGCACCCGCCACCACAAAAATGCCCGCGCTCTTTATTGGCCACGGTAGCCCCATGAACGCGCTGGAAGACAACGCCTTCACCCGCAGCCTGCGAAACCTGGGCGCCGAGTTCAAAAAAGAAGGCAAAAAGCCGGCAGCGATTCTGGTGGTCTCCGCCCATTGGCTTACCCGCGGCAGCTTTGTCAATATAAGCCCCAAGCCCGAAACCATCCACGATTTCGGCGGCTTCCCGCAGGCGCTGTTCGACATGCAATACCCGGCGCCGGGCGCTCCGAAAATTGCCAAAGAAACGGCCATGCTCAGCCATCTGATCCACGAAACAGAGGAATGGGGCCTCGACCACGGCACATGGACCGTCCTGGTGCACCTTTTCCCGGAAGCTGACGTGCCCGTTTTCCAGCTCAGCATCGATTTCTACCAGCCCATGCAGTACCACCTCGACCTCGCGCGGGAGCTGCGCGCCCTGCGCGAGAAAGGTGTGCTGGTGATCGGCAGCGGCAACATTGTGCACAACCTGCGCATGAGCATTCCGAAGCTGCAGGCAAGCGACAGCGCCCCCTACGACTGGGCGTTGGAATTCGACAAATGGGTGGTGGAAAAAATAACCGACGGCAACTACGCAGCCCTCGCCAACTACGAACAGATCGGCAGCGCAGGCAAACTGGCCGTGCCCACTACCGACCACTACATTCCCATGCTGTACACCCTCGGCTTGTCGTATGGGAAAGAGCCGGTGCAGCAAGTATATGAATCGGTGGAGTATGGCGGGCTGAGCATGCGGACGTTTCAAATGGGATGATGTTTGCTTGGTTGTTCGAAATCCCATACTTTTGTTAAAACAATTTTGGCATGGTCACAGCTGAGCTTAAAAGCACGTTATACTGAGCTTAAAGTGATTTGTATGATTTGAGTGATTAAAAACATCTGATTCTCAAATGATTATGCGATCGCGATTTTCACAACCACTTTGCGTTGACTATACATCGGATGGTTGATGAAACCAATGATCCTTTGATTCTTAAACAAGTAGCTTCAGTTTTCTCGTCACTTCGAGATGGGGAAAGCGATTGGTGGGATTTGATTTCTGATGCAGAAAAGGTACAGATCGAAGCCGGGTATGCACAGGCTGTGGCAGGAAAGAAGACTCCACATACAGTAGTTCGTGAAAAAGCTAAAGTTATACTGAAAAGAAAAAAAGCTTCTGAATGAACCGGGTTGAGTGAACTAACGCTGCAGAAGATGACTGTGTCTAACAATTCCGGAATTATGCGCTACCTTTTTAGTACCATCGCAGTGCTTTGCTTCCTGGCCCCACTTGCCGCCACCAGCATCGTACCCTATGCCAACCTGGGCGAAGCAACTGCCAACAGCGAAGCCGTTGTACTGGCACGCGCCATAAACCAGGTTGAAACCGCGGTGGGCGGAAAAATTTACCGCGATACCCGTTTCGAAGTATTGGAAAACGTAAAGGGCATCCTCAGCCCTGGCGACCTTTTTGCCGTCAGGCCGATAGCCTATCGCACAGGCGACTACACCATCGACATCGCTGGCGATTTCAGCGCTTTGCCAGACAAAAAATACCTGCTTTTCCTGCGCAAAAAAGGCGACGTGTGGGCGACTGTGCTGCTTTCATACTACGTTTTTGAACAAATTCACATCGGCAACGACGAATTGCTCGTGCCGCGAAACGGGGAGGGCCTTGAAGCCTATGGCGCCGACGGCGACCCTGTTGAGCCGCTGGGGGTGTACCAATCTGGCGCCCTGCTCAATAACCTAAGGCAGTACGCCAATACCCCGGGAATGCACTGGGATGGCAGTATTGGCCAAATGGATGCGCCAACATTTACCCAGACGGCCCTCGACCGCACAATCCCGACAGGCTGTGATTTTATGTTGGGGAACGCCACTTTCCTGACGCGCTGGGTGGATGCCTCCCTGCCGATTTATTACGATGATACTGGATTGCCCACCGGTTGGACGGCTTATTTCGCCAACATCCTGAGTGCAATGAACAGCAATTATACCGGTATCAACGCCACCAATGGCGGCTCGGCTTCGTACAACCCGGCTTGCGACGGCGGACCAGGCTTCATCAATTTTTTCAACAGCAACTTGAACGGGGCTCAAAGCGCCCTTATCATGTTCGACGACCCCTGCGACGAATTTTTCGATTTGGTGAACTGCGTAGGCGTACTGGCTTACGGTGGAGCCTTTTCCTCCACTGCAACCCACAGCTTTGATGGCTTAACCTGGCACAACGCCGGCTATGGCTATGTGGTGGTGAACGTGGGCGCCGAGCCTTGCTACCCCGGCGTCAATTTCGAGCGCATGATGACCCACGAACTCACCCACGTTTACTGCATGGACCACCTCGACCCCAACCTCTACCCCAACCAAAACATGAACCCCAACTGCTGCAACGCCATTAATACCAAAGACCGGGAGTGCATGAATTATGCCTACCCCTCCGGCATGCCCGTGGAATTGAGCGCGTTTGAGCTCCGGCTCCTGGAAAACCAGACAGTAGCCTTGAAATGGGTCACACAAAGTGAAAAAGACAATGACTTTTTTACCATAGAACGCTCCACCAACGGAATCTCATTTGAAAAGATACTGGAGCAGCCGGCCACGAACAGCATCACGGGCGCGACTTACCAGTGGATCGACGAGCGTCCCCAGCCCGGCACCAACTACTACATGCTGAACCAAACCGACTGGGATGGCACTACACGGCACTTAGGCATAAAATCGGCAAACGTAGCGGGCGCCAATACCCTGCTCCACATCGCGCCAAACCCGGTGCAATCAGAATTGCTGCGGCTGCAGGCAACCTTCAGCGCAGATTTTGATGGCGTGTTGCAGGTGTTCAACAAAGACGGGAAGGTAGTGCTGGAGCAGGCGCTTTCGCGCGAAAAAGGCAGTAATTGGGTGCAGCAGCCGGTTATCGAGCTTCTGCCTGGACTGTACATGGTGCGGCTCTCCGATGGTCGGCAAAACTGTACTGGGCGCTTCCTGAAGCATTAATCTTCGCCTTCTTCCGCCGTTCTCGCAAAATACGCCGCCAACTTTGCCAGCGCCGCCTTCCCAACCAAGGCTTCCAGCGCGCTCGCTTCCGCCGCGCGCACCCGCGCCAGCGAGCCGAAATGCGCCAGCAACTTCTCCGAGGTTTTGGCCCCGATGCCGGGTATTTCCGTCAGTTCTGTTTTGAGAAAATTGCGGCTGCGCTGGTCGCGGTGAAACGTGATGCCGAAGCGGTGCGCCTCGTCGCGGGCCTGCTGAATGAGCTTGAGCGATTCCGATTTTTTGTTGATGTGCGCGGGCGTGGGGTCGTCGGGGAAGTAAATCTCTTCTAAGCGCTTGGCGATGCCGATCACCGTGACCTGGCCTTCCAGACCCAGCGCCTTTATGCTTTTCATGGCGGCGCTCAACTGCCCTTTTCCGCCGTCGATGATGACGAGCTGGGGCAGCCCGGCCCCTTCGGCGATGAGGCGCTTGTAGCGGCGGTACACCACTTCCTCCATCGACGCAAAATCGTTGGGGCCTTCCACCGATTTCACGTTGAAATGCCGGTACTCGCGCTTGGCGGGCTTGGCGTTTTTGAACACCACACAGCTCGAAACGGGATTAGTGCCCTGGAGGTTGGAGTTGTCGAAACACTCGATCCAGAGCGGTACGGCTTCCATGTGCAAGTCGGCCTGCAGGGTGCGGAGGATGCGCTCGGCGCTGGTTTGGCGGCCTGTGGCGTTCATTTCCTGCTTCTTTTTTTGCAGCAGGTGGTACTGCACGTTTTTTTCAGAAAGCTCAAGCAGCTTTTTTTTGTCGCCGATTTTGGGCACGGTGATCAGCACCCCATTGCCCCCCGGCCTGGCCGATGCTTCGCCGGGAATTCCCTCGGGTGTGGCAACCGGCTCGATGGGCATTTCGATCACGCTTTGGCCGCGTTGGTAAGGTATGTTTGGCTCGGCAAATTGCCGGTCGGGCAAGCTGATCTCGAAGGGCACGATGATTTCCGGCGTATTGTCGCCAAAGCGCTCGCGGAGGTGCTGGATGGCATACACGAGCAGGGTTTCGCGGTCTTCGTCGAGGTTTTTGACGAGGGTGAGGGTGTAGGTATGGATAATGGCGCCGTTCACCACTTTGAGGTAGTTGACGAAGGCTTCTTTTTCGTCTTCGGCGATGGCGAACACGTCCACATCCCGGATGGAAGGGTTGACGACGGTGCTTTTGCCTTGGTAATCCTCGAAGAGTGCCAGTTTTTCTTTCAGTTGTTGGGCAAGCTCGAACTTCATTTCTTCCGCGGCCTGTTGCATTTCTGCCTTCAAATGGCTTTTCACGGCCGAGAAATTGCCTTTGAGCATGTTCTTGATCTGCTCGATCTTTTGGTTGTAGGCTTCTTCCGTCTCCAAATTGACGCAGGGCGCCGCGCAGTTTTTGATATGGTATTCGAGGCAGGGCTTGAACTTGCCTTTGGCGATGTTCTCTGCGGAAAGGTTGAGCGTGCAGGTGCGCAACTGGAACAGCTTTCTGATGAGCTCGGCGATCTGCTCCACCCTGAACTTTTGGAGGTAGGGCCCGAAATAGGTAGAGCCGTCTTTGAAAGGCTTGCGGGTAAGGAACACCCTGGGGAAGCGCTCGTTTTTGATGCAGATATAGATGAGCGGCGACTTTTCATCTTTCAGCATCACGTTGTAGCGCGGCTGGTGCTTTTTGATCAGGGTGTTCTCGAGCAGCAAGGCATCGTGCTCCGTTTCCACGATCATGAACTCGATATGGTGGGCGTGGCGCACCAGCACCTTGGTTTTGGCAAGCTGGTATTTTTTGTCGCCAAAGTAGGAGTTCAGCCGGTTGCGCAGGTTCTTGGCCTTGCCAACGTACAAGACCACGCCCGTTTCGTCCACAAACTTGTAGATGCCGGGATCGGTGGGGATGCTGGGGGAAAAATCCTTGAATTGCTCGTTGGTCATGTTGCTGCGAATGTACAGGAGTTATGCTATGATTCGCCTGATTTTTGTGATTGAGTATGATTGATTCAACTTATGTTCCATTGATTACAAAGATCGGCATGCACAAAACCAAGCGGCGTGAGGTATATGACATGATTTTAGTGATTTGCGAGATTTTCAGAATGGATTTAATTGATTATGAAGGGTTTACTTCCTGGTATTCGCCGCTTTTTTCAAAAATGAAAAACTCCGAGATGCTGATATCGCCGTGTGGGTTGGGTATCCGTTGCCGCAAAAGCCAGCCCGCCGGCACATCCTCCAAAAACTGCCTGGGCTTGAAATGTGGAAATAGGCCGCCCGTATTGTCCGGGATATTGGCGGAAAAAACCAGCACCCAGCGCCGGGCACAGCAAAACAGGTGCTTCATGTAAAGCTGGTATAATTCCTCTTCCGTCAGATGAAATATGACCTCCATGGAAAGCGCCATGTCTGCGGGGCATTTGGCAGGGTTGAAGGAAAAGGGGTCGTACAAGCCAAACTGCTTGCTGCCGTCGTTGGAAAAAATGCGCTTGCAGGCTGCAACGGCGCTCGGCGCAATATCTACGCCAATGTACAAGGGATACTGGGCCAGCAAAAGCTGCTGACCGTCGCCACAGCCAAGCTCCAGCACGCTTTGGATGTTGTGTTCTTGCACGAAGTCATTGACTACACGCGCCTTGTACGCTGCCAGCACACCACTGGAGCCTGCGCCTGAATTGCCACCCTTGGCGTAGCGCCTTTCCCAATACCTGAAACTCCCCGGGTAGCGCCATTTTCGCAAGCTTGTTTGCAATTTTTTAAATATTTGCATGAAGACAATGTGTTGTTTGTAATTTTGTTTTGCCCAGCGCGGCATCCCACCAACAGATCGCTTTTTAATCCTATAGTTGAAACAACTCTTCTTCTTTTAAATCAATAATCATGCGCTTCTTCCGCTGCCTGTCCGTCCTTTTCGGGGTCGTTTGCCCCTTTTCCTTTTATTTATTGGCCACCACCATCGTCCCTTACGCCAACCTCGGCGAAGCTACGGCAAACAGCGAAAGCGTGGTGCTTGCCCGCGCCGTCAACTACCAAAATACGCCCGATGGGCCGAATGTTTTCCGTGAAACCCGCTTTGAGGTCATAGAAACCGTTAAGGGCGTACTGGCTCCCGGCGATCTTTTCCCGGTCCGTCCTATGTCGCACCGGGCTGGCAACTTCGACATAGACATCGCCGGCGATTTTGAGCCTGCCCTCGGCAAAGAATACTTGCTTTTCCTGCGCAACAAAGGTGGCTCCTGGTCAACGGTGATGCTTTTCTACTACGTTTTTGAACAAATCACCCTTGGGGACGACGAGTTTTTGGTGCCCGCTGGCGGCCACGGACTGGAGCTCGTGCAGGCGCCCGGCGCCCCGCGGACAGAACCGCTGGCTGTTTACCAGTCCGACCTGCTCCTACAAAACCTGTTGCACCACCACCTCAAGCCGGGCAGCAGCTGGGATGGCAGCATCGGACGCAGCGCCCTGCAAGCTGGCGACTTCCATGCGCTCGACCGCGCGATCCCCGTGGGATGCGATTTTATGCTGGGCACCTCCAACTTCCTGGCGCGCTGGGAAAACGCCGTGCTGCCGGTGTATTACGACGACACCAACGTGCCGGCGGGCTGGACGGCTTATTTCACCAGTATATTGAACGCGCTGACCGCGAACTATACCGGTATCGGGCCTTCCAATGCCGGCTCTACCGCCTATGTGCCAACATGCTCGGGCGGCGCGCAGGGCGGAAACTTCATTTCCTACATGGACGCCAACCTCGGCGGGCCCCAAGCAGCCCTCATTATTTTTGACGACCCCTGCGACCAGATGGCGCCTTTGACCAATTGCAGCGGCGTACTGGCATTCGGCGGCACCTATACCTCCTCCAGCTTTACCCACATCTTTGACGGGCAAACCTGGCGCAACGCGCGGTATGGCTACGTGGTCATCAACGATGGGGTATTGCCCGATTGCTGGCCAGGCAGCGATTTTGAACAACTCGTCTCCCACGAACTGACCCATGTTTACCGTATGGACCACCTGGATGCCGGGACTTACCCCGACCAGAACATGAACCCTACATGCTGCAACGCCATAAACACCAAAGACAGGGAATGCATGAACTACGCCTACCCGGGGGGCTTGCCCGTGGAGCTGTCTTCGTTCGATGCGTGGTTGCTGGAAAAGGACAGGGTTGAGTTGACATGGGTGACGGAAACCGAAAAAGACAACGCGCATTTTACGGTGCAGCGTTCAAATGACGGCATTTCCTTTGAAACACTGGCCCAGATTCCAGGCCTGGGCAAGCCGACTGGTGGCCTGTACGCCTGGATCGACGAGCGCCCGCAGCCAGGCTTGAACTACTATCTGCTGAGCCAGACCGACCTGGACGGCAGCAAGGCCCATTTGGGCATCAAATCGGTGGAAGTGCCATCTGGCCATCCCATCGTGCGGATCATTCCCAACCCCGTTGCGGGCGAAACGCTGCAATTTCGGGTAGATTTGCCCTGGGCCTTCGACGGGTTTATGCAAGTGCTGGACAAAGACGGTAAAATTGTTTTTTCTACTTCGCTCTCGGTTGAAAAGGGGCATTTCACGCTGCAACAGCAACTTGGCGGTGTGCTGCCTGGGGTTTACACGCTCCGTTTGTACGATGCCCGGCAGCATATTTGCGCGCGGTTTACAAAAAAATAACCGGGGTTGCTAAAAATAACCTGCTTATTCTCGTCAAAAAGCCGGACTTTGTGCCGGATTTCCAAAAATGCCGGCCAGAACAAATGGCCTGGCATTTTTGTTTTCTGGTCTCAGTTTTTGATTTTCAATCAAAAACCATTTTGTCACCCACCTCAATTTTGAGGAAATAATTTGATCCTACATTTCTAATGGGCGAAATTACACATCGGTACGACCCTGCTATACTGAAGCAGCTTCCAGCCATCGTAAAATCCTACCAATTGCCAGACACCCGCAAAGCCGTTATCCAAATGCTGAATTCCTTCTTGCCTTTTGTAGCAATTTGGATTGCCATGTATTTTTTGGTCGATGTTTCTTTTTGGCTCGTGCTGCCATTGGCCGCCATAAACGCCTTCTTTTTGGTCCGCATTTTCATCATCCAGCACGACTGTGGCCACCAATCTTTCACGGCCTCCAGGAAAGCCAACGACATCATCGGCCAGATTTGCAGCTTTTTGAGCTTTATCCCTTACCGCTACTGGGCCAAGAGCCATAATTTCCACCACGGCCACAACGGCATCCTCTGGGAGCACCGCGACATCGGCGACATCGAGCTGCTTACCGTGAAAGAATTCAAGGAATTGCCCCGTTGGCGGAAGATCAAATACGCCTTTTTCCGCAGCGCCCCCATACTCTTTGTCATTGGGCCTATCTGGTACATCTTCCTGAACAACCGTCTGCCCATGATCCGCATGAAGGGCTGGGAGCACGCGCACCGCTCTTTGCTGATCAACAACATCCTGCTGGTGGCCATCCATGCCGGCATCATCTGGGCGTTCGGCATCGAAGCATTCCTGTTGGTTCAACTGCCTATTGTGGTGCTGTTCGGCATCATCGCGATCTGGTTCTTTTACGTGCAGCACCAGCACGAAACAGCCTACAAGCAGTGGAAAGACAAATGGGACTATATCCGTGCCGCCGTGCAGGGCAGCACTTACTACAAACTGCCCCGGCTGTTCCACTGGCTCACGGGAAATATCGGCTACCACCATATCCACCACCTAAACCCGCTGGTGCCGAATTACGAGCTGGCCCGCTGCCACGAGGAAAACCCGATCATGGACAAAGTGGCCAACAGCATCACCTTTATCGAAAGCTTGAAATGTATGTTCAACAAGCTTTGGGACGAAGAGCAGCAGCGCATGATCTCGTTTCGGGAGTACCTGCGCAAGTACAGCGACCGGAGGAAGAAATAGGGCGCCCGTTTTATTCTTGCCAATACACCCGTTTCACGCGCTCCGCCACGTTGGTGAACACTTCGTAGGGAATGGTCTGCAGGCAGGCTGCGAGTTCCTGTGCCGTGGGGTTTTCCCCAAAAACAATCACCTCGTCGCCCACCTGGGCGGCGGGGACTTGGCTCAGGTCTATCATGCACATGTCCATGCAGATATTGCCGACAGTAGGCGCTTTTTGTCCGCGCACCAGCACACTGTAGCGGCCGTTGCCCGACAGGCGCAGCAGCCCGTCGGCGTAGCCGATGCTGATGGTGCCGATGCGCCGGGGCTGGCTCAGGATGCCGCTGTTGCGGTTGTAGCCCACCGAATCGCCCGCGGGAATGTCCTTAATCTGGCTGATGGTGGCCTTCAGCACATTTACCGTGCGGAGCTCCTGTTGGATTTTTTCGCCGCCGATACCATACAGCCCGATGCCCAGCCGAACCATGTCGAAATGGTATTCCGGGAAATGTTCGATACCGCCCGTGTTGCAGATATGCCGGATGGGCGCGTAGCCTAAGCCTGATTTCAACTGCGCGTATATGTCCGTGAAAGCAGCCGCCTGTTGGTGTGTAAAGGCGTCGTGCTGGCGGTTGTCGCTGGCTGAGAGGTGGGAAAAGACGGATTTTACCCGCAAGTTTGGATGGGCGTTCAATTGCGCCAGCAGTGCCGGGACCTCAGGCCCTTCGAAGCCTAAGCGGTGCATGCCCGTGTCGATTTTCAAATGGATGTCGAGCTGCTTTTCGGCACCGGTGTATTCGATCAATTCTGCCAGCACCGTCAAGCTGTAAACTTCCGGCTCCAGCCGGTAGCGGTACAGGGCATCGAAGCTCGCGCGTTCGGGGTTCAGCACCAAAATGGGCAGCCGCACGCCCGCCTGGCGCAGTTCTATGCCTTCGTCGGCATACGCCACGCCGAGGTAATCGACCCGGTGGAATTCCAGCAACTTGGCCACTTCTGCCGAGCCCGAGCCGTAGCCTGCGGCTTTCACCATTGCCATCATTTTGGCGCCGGGGCGCAGCAGTTTGTTGTAGGCGTTGAGGTTGTGCACCATGGCCGTCAGGTTCACCTCCAGCATCGTTTTGTGCGATTTTTGTTCCAAGCGCCGGGCGATGCGCTCGAATTCGAAAGGCCGCGCACCTTTCAACAAGATGGTTTCCTGGTGAAAATCGGCGTTTTGCAGTTGCTGCAAAAAAGCGTCGGTATCGGGGAAAAGTTCCAGCGAAACGCCGGAGGGCAGGTGCTGCCGAATGGCCGGGATTTCAGTGCCGATGCCGATGAGCCGTTGCACCCCCTGTGCCTGGATGGCCGCCGCCACTTGCTGCCACAGCACATCTGGAGGCATCCCGCTTTGCAGTATATCGGAAAGCACCAGGGTTAGCTTGCCGCTGCGGGCTTGCTGCCGGGCAAATTGCAGGGCGATGCGCAGGCCTGCCAGGTCGTTGTTGTAAAAGTCGTTGACGAGCGTGCAGTCGCGGATGCCTGCTTTGAGCTCAAGCCGCATTTCAACGGGCTCCAGGCGGCGCATCCGTTCGGCAATCGTTGGCTCGGCCAGCCCCAAAAGTTCCATTACCGCTTTGCAGAGCATGGCGCCTTGCGCAAGTCCGCCCGCGGGCGCGGGGAACGGGAAGTCCCAATCCTTGGAGAACACCCATTTTGCGCCGGGCAACTGGTCTTCCCAGGCGGGGCCGTCGCCGTCGGGGGCCGGGCTGGGCGGCGCTACCAGCCATTCCACGCCTTCGAACAGCTTCAGTTTTTCCTCAAGCTTTTGCGCCTTTGAACTGAAGCCCTCCTGGTGTGCCGGTCCGAGGTTGGTAAACACGCCGATGGTTGGGCGGATGATTTTTGCCAGCTTTGCCATCTCGCCGGGCTGGGAGATGCCCGCCTCGAAAATGGCTAAGGTGTGGTGCTCGTTCATCTGCCATACCGACAGCGGCACACCAACCTGGGAGTTATAGCTTTTTGGGCTGCGCACGATGTTGAAATCGGGCGACAGCAGTTGCCAGAGCCATTCTTTTATCACGGTTTTGCCCGCGCTGCCCGTGATACCGATCACCGGGATGTTGAAGCGGGCGCGGTGGTAGGCGGCTAAGGCTTGCAGGGCATCGAGCGTATCGGGCACCAGCAGCACATTGGCTTCGGGCATTTTGCCCAGGTCAGTTTCCCGGCTGACTACGAAATGCCGCACCCCGCGCTGGTACAGGTCGGCGAGGAAGCGGTGGCCGTCGTGGCGCTTGCCGGGCAGGGCAAAGAACAGCGACACCGTCGGGGCAGCAACCTGTCGGCTGTCGGTCAGCAGGGTTTCTACGCGAGCGCCGGTTTCGCGCTCCTGGCGCCAGGATGCGGCGAGTATTTGCTGGATATGGGAGATGGTGTAGGACAAGGCTGTGATTTTTGAGCAATACCAGGATTCCAGTGATTTGCGAGATTTTCAGGATGGATTATATTGATTATGAAGGATTTGCCCTCTGATATTTTCGCAAACCACAATACGTCGGGTATATTTGGCACAAAATTCCGCTTTTATTTCCTGAAAACGTAATGGCACATCACCGGCAACCTCAAATATAAGCCAATAGCCAACAGCCAAAAGCCAATAGCCAACCCATCCATCCAGAAAATCCACAAATCCCACAAATCCTGGCCTATTTTTGCAACATGAAATTCACCATCGATTCCCCCGATGCCCTGCCCGGCCTGATGCCCCGGGTGCTGGATGCCCTCCGGGGCCGCCGTAAAGTGGCGCTGTACGGAGAGATGGGTGCGGGCAAAACCACCTTTGTGCGGGCATTCTGCCAGCACCTCGGGGTGGAAGACAATGCGGCCAGCCCTACTTATTCCTTGGTGAACGAATACGCCTACAAGGCTCCGGATGGCGCCACGGCCTTGGTGCACCACCTCGACCTTTACCGTCTGCGCAGCACGCACGAAGCTCTGGACATTGGCATAGAGGAACTGTTAGACGACCCTTGGTATTGCTTTATCGAGTGGCCGGAGCTGGTAGAGGAATTGTTTGATGAAGATGTGGTTCGGATGCGTATGGAGATAGCGGGGGATGCGGAACGTGTTCTTTGGGTGGTGTGAGCGGAACAGAGCCACAAGATTATTTTGGAAAATTGAAGATATCGGATACCATTGCTAGTAAAAACGCGCTGGAGTGAACCTGACCTGCTCCGTGTGCTTACTGGGACAGTAGTTGCGTGTATGGTAGCGAATAACAGACCTGCCCGCAACACCGCTAATGTAAAAAGGTGGAAAAAGTAGGTTTTTGTCCAATTCCAGGCAATCCTTTCCAAAATATTGGCCAAATGTGGCCCAGTCTCCTTCCCGCAAAAAAAACTTGGCCTGAAATTTGAATACCTCAAAATAAAGCAAATACCTTTGCCGCATGAACTTTGATTCGCGCACATTCGCCACTTGTTGTTGTTGCTGTCCCACTCCGGTCATCCGAAGCGGCTGCTACACATCTCTGGCGAACAAGGCATAGTTTCAGGTTCTACAGAATACATGTTCAGCATAAAAGCCCTTCGGTTGTCGCAGCCGAAGGGCTTTTGTGTTTCACCCATATTTCAATATCAAGATTTGTCCACATGATTTCCGCCGCATTCGCCACTTGTTGTTGCTGTTGTTGCTGTCACACTCCGGTCATCCGAAGCGGCTGCGGTGCTATGCTGGCGAAAATGCGATCTTGAACATCCATTCGGCAACAAAGCATTTCAGTATAAAAAGCCCTTCGGTATGCCACACCGAAGGGCTTTTTTCATTCACGAAACACTCAAATCTTGCACATTATGGCACAAAACATCCAAGTCATCTGCCCCGTTTCCCCCGACCGCATCAATGAGTACGCGGCGCGCGTAGCCGCTTTCTACGTCATCGCACTGAGCATCTTCGGTTTGGCCATCGGATCCTGGCTGCTCTTCCTGGCGCTGTCCATCGATTTCGCCCTTCGCAGCTTCACCGCGGGCGACAGCAGCCCTATCCGCTGGGTTTCAAAAGCTACGGTACAGGCGCTCGGGATCGGCAACAAGCCCACGGATGCAGCGCCCAAAAAGTTCGCTGCCGGCGTCGGGTTTGCCTTTTCCCTGGCCATCGCAACCCTGCTGGCGCTCCAACTCAAAACTGCCGCCTTGGCGATAGCCGCCGTGCTGCTGTTCTGCGCCGCCCTGGAAGGATTTCTGGGCTTCTGCGTTGGCTGCATAGTGTACAGCGCATTGGTGGTTCCCTTTTTGAAAAAATTCGCTTAACCGGACCTTGAGTCTTTCTCCCGCTTCGTAACAACAAACTCCCTTCGCTCATGCACATTTCAGCAGCCATATTGCCCGAACTTGAAACAGAAATCCGATCGCGGCACAGCCAGGACCCGCTGCCGGCCCTGCAATGGCTCGCCCAGCGCTTCCCGGGCCGCACCGTGTTCAGCAGCAGCTTTGGCCTCGAAGACCAGGCCATCACCCACCTGATTTTCAGCAACAACCTGCCGATCCGCGTCTTTACCCTCGATACCGGCCGGAATTTCCAGGAAACCTACTCCACCTGGTCGCGCACCCTCGACCGATACCGGAAGCCCATAGAAACCTTCGCCCCGAAAGCCGCCGCCCTTGAAACCTTCCTCGCCGAAAAAGGCCCCAACAGCTTTTACGATTCCGTCGAAAACCGCAAATCCTGCTGTCATATCCGCAAAGTGGAACCGCTGGGCCGGGCCTTGCAAGGCCAACACTTGTGGATCACCGGCATCCGCGCCGAACAGTCGCCCAACCGCCTCGACATGCGCAACATAGAATGGGATGCCGCCCACCAGCTCGTAAAATTCCACCCGCTATTCGATTGGAGCTTCGATCAGGTGCATGCCTACATCCAGCAGCACAACATCCCTTACAACAGCTTGCACGACAAAGGCTTCGTCAGCATCGGCTGCGCCCCCTGCACCCGCGCCATACGCCCGGGCGAGGACTTCCGCGCCGGCCGCTGGTGGTGGGAAGACGCTTCCAAAAAAGAGTGCGGCCTGCACGACCTGAACCCTAAACCTACCCCCGTACAACAACATTGACACTGATCATTTCGCCGGAATTGCATCCCGGTTCATAAACCACCGTACATGTCCCGTCATTTCGATTATCTCGACCACCTTGAAGCCCAGGCCATCCACATCTTGCGGGAAGTTGCCGGGCAGTGTGAAAGGCCCGCCCTGCTATTTTCTGGCGGCAAGGACTCCATTACCCTCGTGCGCCTGGCCGAAAAAGCCTTCCGGCCCGGCAAGTTCCCGTTCCCGCTGGTGCACATCGACACCGGGCACAACTTTGCCGAAGTGATTGCCTACCGCGACCGCTTAGCCAGGGCCCTGGATGAAAAGCTCATTGTCAGAAGGGTAGAAGACACCATCAAGCGCCAGGGCCTGAAAGACGGCAGCGGCAAATATCCCAGCCGCAACGCTTTGCAGACCAACACCTTGCTGGAAGTGATCGAGGAGTTCCAGTTCGATGCCTGCATCGGCGGCGCCCGGCGCGATGAGGAAAAAGCCCGCGCCAAGGAGCGCATCTTCAGCATCCGCGACGAATTTGGCGCCTGGGACCCCAAGCGGCAGCGCCCCGAGCTCTGGGACATCTACAACGGCGCCATACGCCCCGGCGAAAACGTGCGCGTGTTCCCCATCTCCAACTGGACGGAGCTCGACGTGTGGAACTACATCCGACGGGAAAAAATAGAACTGCCGGAAATCTATTTCTCCCACGCCCGCCCCTGCGTCGTCACCCCGTCGGGCCAACTGCTGGCCATCACCGAACACATCAGCCTCGACCCGGAAGACGTGACGGGCATCCACGACGTTCGCTTCCGCACCGTCGGCGATGCCACCTGTACCGCCGCTGTGGAAAGCCCCGCCAAATCTGTGGACGACATCATCCAGGAAATCATCGCCACCAAGATCAGCGAGCGCGGCGCCACCCGCCTCGACGACCGCATCTCGGAAGCGGCGATGGAGGACCGGAAGAAAAACGGATATTTCTGAGAGATGAGTCGGCACAACGATATAGGATACGCTTGGAATTAGTTTTCCAGCACCTTAGCAAAAATAACTTTGGGTTAGAATTTAGGCTGAAAAACCAATAACAAGCCAAAACACAAACGATGTGCCTACTCATCGCTCATCACTCATCACTCATCTCTCATAAAAATGGACATTCTAAAATTCATAACAGCAGGCAGTGTTGACGACGGCAAAAGCACCTTGATCGGGCGCTTGCTGTTCGATTCGAAGGCTGTTTCGCACGATATATTGCACGCCATAGAGCGCCAGAGCCGCAACAAGCCCGATGGGGAGCTCGACCTGTCGCTGCTTACCGACGGGCTCCGCGCCGAACGGGAGCAGGGCATCACCATTGATGTGGCCTACAAGTATTTCCATACCGCGCGCCGGAAATTCATCATCGCCGACGCGCCGGGGCACGTGCAGTACACCCGCAACATGGTGACGGGCGCCTCCAACGCCGATCTGGCAATCATCCTGATCGATGCCCGGCAAGGCGTGGTGGAGCAGACACACCGCCACAGCCTGATCGCCTCGCTCATGGGCATCCCGCACCTCGTTGCGGCCATCAACAAAATGGATTTGGTGGGCTACGACGAGCAGCGGTTCTACCAGATCGCGGCGGAGTACAAGAACCTTGCAGCAAAGCTGGGCATCGGGGAAGTGACTTTCATCCCGATCAGCGCGTTGGCGGGCGACAATGTGGTGGCCCATTCCGACAAGATGCCCTGGTACAAAGGCAAAGCTTTGCTCGAACACTTAGAAACAGTGGCGTTGGAAGAGGCGGCTTCAGAAGTCGGCGCCCGCTTCCAGGTGCAGTACGTGATCCGCCCGCGTACCGAGGCACTCCACGACTACCGCGGCTATGCCGGCAGCCTGCGCAGTGGCGCCCTCCGGCGCGGCGACCGCGTACGGGTATTGCCCTCTGGCATTGAAAGCGAGATTCAGGCCATAGAAGTACACCAAACCGAGGTAGAAGAAGCGCTTGCGCCGCAGCCCATCGTGCTGCACCTCAAAGACGATATCGACATCTCGCGGGGCGATTCCATCGTGTTGGCCGAAGCGGCACCGCCTTTTGTCAGCCAGGATATCGAAGTGGACATATGCTGGATGAGCGAACGCGCCTTAAAAACTGGCGACCGCTACCTGATACGACACGGCGCTGCTTCAAGCAAGGCATTTGTAAAGGAAATACTGTACCGCACCGATGTGCACAGTTTTGAAAAAACGCCCGCCGATGCCTTGCAGCTCAACGACATCGCCCGTGTGCGCCTGCGCAGCGCCCAACCGTTGGTGTTCGATGCCTATCGGCAAAACCGCAACAGCGGCAGCCTCATATTGGTCAACGACAACACCTTCGATACCGTGGCAGCCGGGATGTTGCTGCAAAAACAGCAAGCACAGGAGCTCAACACAGAATTCGCCATATAGACACTGCAACCTATGTCACACCTACCGCAACACCTGCCTTTCAAACCCATCCATACAGGGGCCAACAAGAACGACACTATCCCTGCGCCGATGATCCCGCGCCTCACCGTGGTAGGCGCCGGGCCCGGCGACCCAGAGCTCATCACCCTCAAAGCCGTTAAAGCCCTGCAAAGCGCCGACGTGGTTTTGTACGATGCCCTGGCAAATGAGGCCATCCTGCAGCACACCCGCCCTACCACGGCACTGGTGTATGTCGGGAAACGCAAGGGCGCAAAAGCCTATACCCAGGAGGAGATCAACGAGCGGATCGTGGCCTACGCCCATTGCTGCGGTCATGTGGTGCGCTTGAAAGGAGGCGATCCCTTCGTGTTTGGCCGCGGCCACGAGGAAATGCTGTTCGCCCAGGAGCACGGGCTGCAAACGGCCTATGTGCCGGGCATCTCCAGCGCCATTGGCGCCGCCGCCGCCGTGGGTGTCCCCGTAACCCTGCGCGGCGCCAGCCGCAGCTTTTGGGTGCTGACCGGCACCACCGACAGCGGCGAGCTGAATCCGGAAATCAATGCCGCAGCCCAAAGCGATGCCACGGTGGTCGTATTGATGGGCCTGACAAAAATCGCCGAAATCGCCGCCGCATTTCGCACTGCCGGAAAACAGGATTTGCCCGTAGCCGTCGTCCAGGATGCTACCCTGCCCCGGCAACGCGAGGTGTTTGGCACGGTCGCCGACATCGAAACAGCAATACAGGAACAAGGCATTGGCAGCCCGGCAGTGATCGTGCTGGGCGAAGTCGTCCGCAACCGCGTCATTTCCAATCAAGTGCTGGCATTGGACAATATGCTGAAAGGAGATTTCGCAGCACAATAACTTAATTATGAATATGGCAACGCTTTTCCAAACTCCACCCGTCGGCTTCGACAGCGACCTGCTCGAAAAACTGGCATCGCAGCACTCCGCCCTGCAGCAGATGTGGCTGAGCGGCTACCTCTACGGCCTTGCCGTGCACGGCCAGCCCTCGCCCAATGGTGCGGCTGTTTTGGCACCTGCTGCCGCGCCCCTGACCCCCGTGGCATCGGGGAAACCAAAGATCACGGTGCTTTTCGGCTCCCAAACGGGCAACAGCAAAAAAGCAGCCAAGCAGACAGCAGCCCGCTTAGCCGATCAGGGCTGGGAAATTGCCATTGCAGACATGAACGATTACCCCACGAAGCAACTTAAGGAGGAAAAAATCCTGCTTCTGGTAGTCAGCACCCAGGGCGAGGGCGAGCCGCCTGCAGCTGCCGAGGAGTTACACAAATGGCTTTTGGCCCCCCGTGCGCCTAAGTTGGACGGCTTGCAGTTTTCCGTGTGCGCCTTGGGCGACCGCAGCTATATCCAGTTTTGTCAAACCGGGAAAGAGTTCGACGCGCGTTTTGAGGCATTGGGCGCCACAAGGCTGGCTGCCCGTGCCGATTGTGACGTGGAGTACGAACCTGCCGTGGAGGCCTGGGTAGAATCAGTGTTGAAAGCCCTGCCCGCCACGGCTGTTGGCGCCGCAACGGTTCAAAAGGCTGCCAATGGCGCGCTGGCTTTGACAAAGGCCGCGCCAAGCCCTCAATTCGACCGGAAGCGCCCGTTTGCTGCGCCTGTTTTGGAAAAAATCCAGCTCAACGGCCGGGGCTCCACCAAAGAGACCTGGCACGTAGAGCTTTCTATAGAGGGTTCCGGCTTGCAGTACGCGCCTGGCGATTCGCTCGGCGTTTACCCGCAAAACCCCTCCTCCCTGGTGCGGGAAGTGCTCTATACGGCCATGCTCAACGGCAACAAGCAGGTCGTTTTTCAGGGGAAAGAAAACACGTTGCGGCATTTTTTGCTGCGGGAAGTTGAGCTGACGGTGCTTACCCGCGAGGTGATAGAGAAATACGCGGCCTGGACCAACAGCGCCAAGCTGAAAGCCATATTGGAAGACAACGCGGTGCTCAAAAAATTCTTGTGGGGCCGAAACGTGGCCGACCTGCTGCGGGAATTCCCGGCAGCCATGTCGGAAGCCACGCTGTTGAGCTTTTTGCGGAAAATGCCGCCGCGCCTGTATTCCATAGCCTCCAGCATGGAAGCCCATCCAGAAGAAGCGCACCTGACCGTGGCGGCGGTGCGCTACCAGCATGGCGGCTTTTTGCACCTCGGTGCAGCCTCTACCTTTATGGCCGACCGGGTGCCCGTTGGCGAATCCCTGCCTGTTTTCATCGAAAGCAACGAGTATTTCAAGCTGCCCGACGACCCCTCGCTCGACATCATCATGGTGGGGCCAGGTACGGGCGTGGCGCCTTTCCGCGCATTTGTGGAACAGCGCAGCGAGCGCGGCGGCTCAGGCAAAAACTGGCTGTTTTTCGGCAACCCGCACTTTGAAACCGACTTCTTGTACCAGACCGAATGGCTCAACCACCTCAAGCGCGGCACCCTCGACCGGCTCGACGTGGCGTTCAGCCGCGACCAGGCAGAGAAATTATACGTGCAGCACCGCCTGGCCGAACGCTCTAAGCTCCTTTACGAACGGCTCGAAAACGGCGCCCATTTCTACGTGTGCGGCGACAAAGACCGCATGGCCCCAGATGTGCAAAACGCTGTGATACAAATCGTGGCGCAAGAAAGCGGCAAAGGTCGGGAGCACGCGGAAGAGTATTTAAAAGGGCTGAAAAAACAGCGCCGGTATGTAGAAGACGTGTATTGAATATGAAGTTTTTGCGCGGCGCCACCCTGCTGTTTGCCCTGCTGTTTCCTATGAGGGCAATTGGGCAAACAAGCCACCAACAAGCCTATTGGCTGCGCTTGTATTTTCGGGGAAAACAGCATGAAAAATGGGCTTGGCACATAGAAATTGACGAACGGCGGCTGATTCGGCCCGACAGGCAATTACAGTTTATCGCCCATGCCCACATGCACCGGAAATTGGGCAAATTGTGGGAACTCGCAGCAGGGGGCACCCATTCCATCGTGCAAGAAGTGCCGGAATGGCGGCTTTTCCAGGAACTGCACCTTGCCGCCGATCTGGTGCCAAAATGGCGCATCTCGGGCAGGCTGCGCAGCGAGCAGCGCTGGTTTGAACAACCCGATGACACCTGGAAGCTAAAATACCGTTGGCGGGGCAAAGCGCAAATAGACCGTGTTTTTTTTAAAAAATGCCGCGCAAAGCTCAGCGAAGAGATCATGTTCCAGTCGGGAACCTTCGAGCAAAACCGCGCTTACGCCGCCATCGAGCTGCTTTTTTCAAAGCGGGTTTCCATAGAAACAGGATACCTCAACATTTACCAAAAACGGGCCGAGGCAGGGTACTTTGACCGGGACGTGCTGAGAACCACCCTTTATTTCAACTTTTGAAGATCATGGCAGAAAAAAAACTATCCGAAGTCGAGCACATCAAGGAAAACAGCGACTACCTGCGCGGCAGCCTCGCGCAAAGCCTCGACAACCGCATCACGGGAGCCTTGTTCCCCGACGATACCAACCTGATCAAGTTCCACGGCGCCTACCAACAGACCGACCGCGACCTCGACAGCGAGCGGAAGGCCCAAAAGCTGGAGCCGCTCTACTCGCTTATGATCCGGGTGCGGGTGCCCGGCGGCGTGGCCAGCCCAGCCCAGTGGCTGCGCATGGACGAACTGGCCGACAAATACGGCAACGGCACCCTCAAGCTCACCACGCGCCAGGCATTCCAACTGCACGGCGTGCGCAAGCGCGACCTGAAAGCGACCATCCAGGGCTTTAACGCGGTGATGCTCGACAGCATCGCCGGCTGCGGCGACGTGAACCGCAACGTAATGTGCAGCCCAAACCCCGACGAAAGCCGGGTGCACGCCGCCGTGTATCAGGTGGCAAAGGACTTGAGCGCCGCTTTCACGCCCCGCACCACGGCCTACTACGAGATATTCCTCGACGGCCAGCCGGTGGACAAAAGCCAGCCTTTCCAAACAAAACTGCCCGGAGCTGACAGCCGCGACGAAGAGCCCATATACGGCAAAACCTACCTGCCCCGAAAGTTCAAGATCGCGCTGGCCGTGCCGCCCCAAAACGATACCGATATTTTTGCCAACGACATCGGGCTGATCGCCATAGAAAAAGACGGGGTGCTGGCGGGCTTCAACGTCGCGGCCGGCGGCGGGCTGGGCATGACTTTCGGTGTACCGGAGACTTTCCCGCGCTTAGCCGACATGCTGGGGTATATTGACCTGGAAAACGTCGTGAAGGTATGCGAGGCCGTCATCACCACCCAGCGCGACCACGGCAACCGCGAAAACCGCCGCTTGAGCCGCTTGAAATATACCGTGGAAACGATGGGGCTTGAGGCTTTCATACAAGAAGTGGAACGGCGCTCCGGCACCCTTTTTCAGGAACCTAAGCCCTTCAAGTTTGTTCACTCCGGCGACCCGCTGGGCTGGGTGAAAACGCATGATGGCAATTACAACCTCGGCCTTTTTGTAGAAGGCGGCAGGGTGGCCGATGCCTCCGATTTCCCCCTGAAAACCACCCTGCGCATGCTTGCGCTCGTGCACGACGGCGATTTCCGGCTTACGGGCAACCAAAACCTCGTTGTCGGCAATATTTCCCCGCAAAAACGCCCCATCGTGGAGGCCATTCTCGACAAGCACGGCATCTTGGATGCCACACACCGGCAAACCGCCTTGCGCCAAAACTCCATTGCCTGCGTGGCGCTCAACACCTGCTCCCAGGCGTTCGCCGAGGCCGAGCGCTACCTCCCTTCCCTGATCGACAAAATAGACCTCATACTCCGCGCCAACAAGCTGGAAAAAGAAGCCATCAACATCCGCATGACGGGCTGCCCAAACGGCTGCGGCAGGCCCTACTTAGCCGAGATCGGCTTCGTCGGAAAATCGCCCGGCTATTACAACCTCTACCTTGGCGGGGCTTTCAACGGCGAACGCCTCAACAAGCTGTACCGAGAAATGCAGCACGAGGCCGCTATCCTGCAGGAGCTGGAGCCGATACTTGCCCACTACGCCCGCGAAAGGAATCGGGGGGAACATTTTGGCGATTTTGTGATCCGCCAGGGATACGTTCAGGCAACCACGCACGGCACGAATTTTCACCAATGATGTGCATAGTTGGATTTAGCGGAGTGAGAAATGAGTCATCCCAAATTTTCAAAGCCAAACCTTTTGACACAACCCCAAGGGCCATCGTCTGACCGCTTTTCGCGGTCTGACGAATAGGTTATTACAATTTTGCCCTAAAAATGAAACCTCGGTATTCGTTATTCGAAATGCCTGGCAAAATTCGGGATGACTCATGTTGCCAGAACACCAAAAGGATGTTCGAAGCCCAAGTATAGAACTAACTTCTGCAACAACCACGCAGTCCCATAAACATGGAATAAAATGACATATTTGGAACATACCTTAGGCGATGCCACCGACGGAGCGTTATTGAGCCAGCCCGACAGCAACACCCTTTTCCCCGTTTTCCTGAAACTGGAACAAATGAACGTGCTGGTAGTGGGCGGCGGCAACGTCGGACTGGAAAAATTGAAGGCCTTGTTGGGCAATAGCCCGGCAACGCGGGTGACGCTGGTTGGCCGCGAGATACGGCACGACTTGCGGCAGTTCGCAGCAGGTTTCCCGCAGGTGCAGCTGCATGAAAAAACGTTTGAACCCACGGACCTCGACGGCAAAAACCTCGTTATCTGCGCCACAGACGATCCCGCGCTGCACCGCCGCATCCGCCAGTTGGCCCAGGAGCGCAACCTGCTCGTGAACGTGGCCGACACCCCTGCCGAATGTGATTTCTACTTAGGCTCCATCGTACAGAAAGGGCATCTGAAAGTTGCCATTTCCACCAACGGCAAATCGCCGACGGTGGCCAAACGGTTGAAAGAAACCCTGCAGGAAGCCCTGCCTACCGAACTGGGCGATCTGCTGCAGCACATGCCGGCGATCCGGGAAAAGCTGGGCGGCGATTTCTCCGAAAAAGTGCGCCGCCTAAACGTGCTCACTGCTTCCCTCGCCGCCGGGGAGGAAGTGCTGGCAGCCGTGGTGCCGCACCAGAATCTGGAGCGCATCCGCGACCGGAAGTGGCGGCGCATCGCCACGGCGGCCATGGCGGCTTTCGGGCTGCTGTTGGTGGCCAACATCGTGTCGTTCTACATCCCCATGCGAACGTGGCCGGAGCTGGTGCAAAGCATCGACATGCAGTTCTGGACATTTTTGGGCGTAGGTTTTATGGCCCAATTGGCCGATGGCCTGCTGGGCATGGGCTACGGAGTTGTCACCCAGATTTTTTTGATGGGGGCGGGCGTCCCCTTGGCAGCGGTGAGCTCCAGCATCCACACGGCGGAAGTCTTTTCCGCCGGCGCGTCGGGCTATTCGCACTACCGTTTTGGCAACGTGAACCGCCGCCTGTTCCGGGTGCTGCTGCTGCCCGGCGTGTTGGGCGCGGTGGCAGGGGCGGCAGTGCTCATCGTGCTCGGAGAGCGGTACGGCCCCTACATAAAGCCCATCATTGCGGTGTATATCCTGTTGCTGGGCATTCGGATTCTGAGCCGCGCTTTTGTCAAAACAAAAAAGCGCCGGGCGCGGCGGCTGGGCTGGCTGGCGGCTGCCGGGGGATTCCTGGATTCGTTTGGCGGCGGCGGCTGGGGGCCATTGGTGACCAGCACCCTGATCGCCAAGGGCAAAACGCCGCAGTACGTGATCGGCACGGTAAGCCTGACGGAGTTTTTCGTCACCTTCGCCAGCGCCGTTACCTTCTTTTCGCTCATCGGGCTTTCGCATTGGATAGTGGTGGCGGGCTTGATCGTCGGCGGGGTTATGGCCGCGCCCATGAGCGCGATGCTGGCCGGCAAATTGCCCATCCGGCTGATGTTCTTGCTGGTTGGGGCAACGGTGGTTTTCTGGAGCTTGCGCGTGCTGCTGCGGTAGCGGGGTTGTGCAACAATGATAGTATATTTCCCTTAAGCTTCGCGCTTTGGACAAGGGCAGGTTAAAAAGTGAATTGAACAATGTTTTATCGACGGCCATGAATGGCCTTTTTCGGGCGACCTGAAGGTCGCGCTACCAAAAAAGACATGGGACTTGCAGACTTCCGCATTCCAGCGGCACATATTTCAAAAATGAGCGTGGTGGGCATCAACCACCAGCAGGCGCCGGTGGCCGTCAGGAGCGCGTTTGCCTTTTCGGAAGCAAACCGGAGTGCCATGTTCCAGGCAGCCAAACAGCACAAATGCCGCAGCCTTTTTGTGCTCTCTACCTGCAACCGCTCCGAGATATATGCCGTCGGGTACAGCCAAGCCGAATTGACCGAATTGTTTGTCCAAAATACTCATGGCAGTGCCAACCTGTTCCGGCAATATGGCTTTGCCAAAAACGGCAGCGATGCCCTGCACTATTTTTTCGCGGTGGCCGCCGGTTTGCAGTCGCAAATCGTGGGCGACTACGAAATCGTGGCCCAGCTGCGGAGCGCAGTGGAAGCCGCCCGCGCGGAAAAATTGATCGGGCCGATGATGGACCGGATCATCAACTACGCGCTGCAAGCCTCCAAGGCAGTCAGGACAAAAACCCGGATCAGCAGCGGCACGGTATCGGTGTCGTATGCTGCCACCGAATGGCTGAAAGGCGTGGGCGGGATGCCGCAGAAATCGGTGCTGCTGATCGGCGCCGGTGCCATGAACAGGAGCATCGCCAAGAACTTGCAGCACTACGGGTTGGCCAAGGCTGTCGCGGTCGTGAACCGAACCTTAGAACACGCCGTGGCGTTTGCTCGGGACACAGGGGCGCGGGCGCTGCCGTTTGAAGAGCTGGGCAGCGCCATAGCCTGGGCGGATGTCGTAATTGTAGCAACCAATTCACCCGACTATATTGTTCAACCACAACATTTTTCAACCTCAAAAGCCAAACTGCTGATAGACCTTTCCGTCCCGCAAAACGTAAACCCTGCCGTAAAAGGCATCGAACATATACAAGTGCTGAGCATCGATGAGATTTCCCAAAAAATGCAGCAGACCTTCCGAACCCGGCGCGGAGAAGTGACAAAGGCCAGGGCAATCATAAGCGACCACCTGGAGCAGCTGTACGATTGGCTGGCGCTGTACAAATACAACGGGGCGATCCATCAGCTAAAGACCAAGTTGCTCCAACTCGATCAGATGAGCTCAAGCAAAGACTCTTCCGCCATAGAGCAAAGAGTAAACAAGACGATAGGGGCATTGGCATCCAACCTGCGCAGCAACAATGACGCCGGTTGCCAGTTTATTCAGGCCATGAATGCATTTTTAAACGCTAACTACTGTGATTTGCGAAAATATCAGTGTGTAAATCCATCATAATCAATATGATCCATCCTGAAAATCATAAAATAACTGGAATCCTGGTATAAACGCTACTTTGGCACATGGACCGACTGCTTAAAATTGGCACCCGAGCGAGCAAGCTGGCCATTTGGCAGGCCAATCTCGTGCACCGCTTGTTGTTGGAAAACGGGCAGCCTGCCGAATTAGCCTTCATCAAAAGCGCGGGAGATTTCGACCAAAATACGCCGCTGTACGCAGCAGGCATCTACGGCATTTTCACCAAAGCCCTCGACATCGCCTTGCTGCGCCGGGAAATTGACCTCGCCGTCCATTCCTATAAAGACGTGCCGACCGAGCTGGCCAAGGGACTGAAAGTGGCGGCAGTGCTGGAACGGGGCAGCCCCTTCGATGTGCTGGTATGCCGGAATGAGGCCGTGCTCGCGGAAATTAGCCCCGACAAGCCGAGCATCGTCGCAACTTGCAGCGTGCGGCGCAAAGCGCAATGGTTGCACCGGTACAAAAAAGCGCAGATGCGCGACATACGGGGCAATGTGGACAGCCGCATTGAAAAACTGCGGGCGTCGGATTGGCACGGGGCCATTTTTGCGCAGGCGGGTTTGCAGCGCCTGCAATTGCAGGAGGCCTTCACCGGACCGCAAGTATTGCTGGATTGGATGCTGCCCGCGCCCGCGCAGGGAGCCATCGTCGTTGTTTGCCGGGAAGGGGAGGAGGGGATTTTTCAAATTTGCCAAAAACTCAACCACGAAAACACGTCGATTTGTACTTCCGCAGAACGGGCGTTCCTGTCGCTGATGCAAGGGGGCTGCACGGTGCCAGTGAGCGCTTATGCGACCATTGAAGGAGGCGCCATACAACTCATTACGAACATCACAGCGCCAGATGGCAGCGATAGTATTACCCTTACAATGGCAGAAAATCTGGGTCAATACTCGATCATTGCGCAAAAAGCTGCTGCTGAAATGATGGATAAGGGTGGGAAAGGCTTAATTTCAAGGAAACAAGCGAAATGATCAATATTCTTTCGACAAAAAAAATAAAGGACTCCCTTGTCAAAGTGGCACAAAGCCTCGGCCTGCGGCTTTTGGCCCATGATTTTATTGCAATAGAGTTCCTCAGTGGCTTGCCGGAAACACAGGCCATAACGAAGGCCCACCAGCACCTCATATTTACCAGCGCCAACGCCGTGAAAGCCTATCAAAAAATCATAGACAGGCATGGCTTGGAAATGCAGCACAAAAAACTGCACTGCTTGCAAGGCGAAACGTCGAAATCCGCAGCGCGATTACAAAATGTCGAGATAATCAGCCGCGCCAAAAATGCCCAGGAGCTTGCCCACGCTATTTTGAAACATCAAGATGTAGAAAAGGCGAGTTTTTTCTGCGGCAACAAAAGGCGCGATACCTTGCCGCGTCTGTTGCGGCAGCAAAACATTGTGGTAGATGAAACAGTACTGTACCGCACGGTTTTGGTGGCGCATCAAATTGCGGAACCATACCAAGCCGTTTTGTTTTTCAGCCCAAGTGCTGTTGAATCCTTCTTTCAAAACAATCATTTGGCCAGGCATATCCCCTGTTTTTGTATCGGCGATACCACGAAAAACGCGCTGCGGCAATTTGCGGATAATGAATCGGTGGTCGCCCGTGATTGTAGCCAGGAGGGTGTGCTGTACGCTTTGGCTGAAAAGGGTTTCTCACGACGACACGACGAGCCTTATTTCATGGAACTAGTTACAGCTTAAGGTTTAAGCGTTGCTGTCGTAGTGTCATTGTGTCGTTGCGAGAAACTTTTTAAACGATGATACCACCGTGTCGTAGTGAGAAACAAAAAACTTGAGTCCTGGCAATGTTTTCAAGCAATTCCTGTTCTAAAAACCTCAACCACACCCTGTATGTACTTGCAAAAACGACATAGAACCCTTCGCCAATCGCCCGCCATCCGCGACATGGTGGCCGAAACCCGCTTGAGCGTCAACGACTTCATTGTACCGCTCTTCATCGTGGAAGGGCAGAACGTGAAAGCGGAAATCCCTTCCATGCCCGATTATTACCGCATGAGCCTCGACAACACGCTCAAAACCGTGAAGGAGCTTTGGGAATTGGGCCTAAAATCGGTGCTGCTATTCATCAAATGCGAAGACCGGCTGAAAGACAACAAAGGCGCAGAAGCCCTCAACCCCGATGGCCTGATGCAGCGCAGCATCGCCGCCATCAAAAACACTGTGCCGGAGCTCTGTGTGATGACCGATGTGGCCCTCGACCCATATTCAATCTACGGCCACGACGGCATCGTTGAAAACCAGCGCATCGTCAACGACCACACCGTGGAGGTGCTGGCCAAAATGAGCCTCAGCCACGCCCGGGCCGGCGCCGACTTTGTGGCCCCTTCCGATATGATGGACGGACGTGTGGGGGCTATAAGGCGCGCCCTGGAAGGGGAGGGCTTTTCCGATACGGGCATCATGAGCTACAGCGCCAAGTATGCCAGCTGCTTTTACGGGCCTTTCCGCGACGCCCTCGACAGCGCGCCGGGCTTTGGCGACAAAAAATCCTACCAAATGGACGTCCGAAACGCCAGGGAAGCAATATCCGAAGCCCTGGCAGATATCCAGGAAGGCGCCGACATTGTTATGGTGAAGCCCGGATTGCCTTACCTCGACATCGTGCAGCAGCTCAGCGGAATGGTGCATGTCCCCATCAGTGTGTACCAGGTGAGCGGCGAGTACGCCATGATAAAAGCAGCGGCACAAAAGGGCTGGCTCAACGAAGAAAACGCCATGATAGAGTCGCTGACCGCGATCAAACGGGCCGGTGCCGCTCTGATCGCCAGCTATTTTGCCATACAAATAGCGCATGTTTTGAACCGATAGTTACAGCATGGACAAGAACCTACAATTGTTTCAGGAAGCCCAACAGCATATTCCGGGCGGGGTCAACTCGCCGGTGCGGGCCTTCAAAAGCGTGGGCGGCAGCCCGATTTTTGTAAAAAAGGCCAAGGGCGCTTACCTGTACGACGAAAACGGCAAGCAATACATCGACTACATCGCTTCCTGGGGGCCGCTGATACTGGGCCATGCCTACGAGCCCGTGGTGGAGGCAATACAAAAGCAGGTGGAACGCGGAACCAGTTACGGCATCCCGACTGCCCTGGAAACAGAGATCGCCCGGCTGATAAAATCCATGGCGCCGAACATCGACCTGATCCGCATGGTCAACAGCGGAACGGAGGCCTGCATGAGCGCCTTGCGCGTGGCGCGTGGCTACACTGGCAGGAACAAGTTCATCAAATTCGAGGGCTGCTACCACGGCCACGCCGACGCTTTTTTGGTAAAAGGTGGCAGCGGCATCGCCACGCTGAGCATCGAAACCGTGCCGGGCGTGAGCGCTGCCGTGGCCGCCGACACCCTGACGGCCACTTTCAACGACCTGGATTCCGTGCATCAGATAGTGGAAGCACACGGGGGCGAAATAGCTGCGATCATCGTGGAACCAGTGGCCGGGAATATGGGCTGCATTTTGCCCAAAGATGGCTTCCTGCCCGGTCTGCGCCAAATCTGCGACGCCGAAAACATCGTCCTGATATTTGATGAAGTAATGACAGGCTTCCGGTTGGCCAGGGGCGGCGCGCAGGAACTGTTCCAAGTAGATGCCGATCTGGTCGCCTATGGCAAAGTGATCGGCGCGGGCATGCCTGTTGGCGCATTTGGCGGAAAAAAGCACATCATGGAAAGTGTGGCGCCTTTGGGCAAGGTATATCAGGGCGGCACGCTGAGCGGGAACCCGTTAGCGATGGTAGCGGGTTATACATTGCTTTCGGAGCTGCATGAATATGGCGATGTGATTTACAAAGAGCTGGCGGAAAAAACATCCTACCTGCGTGGTGGATTGCAGCAGGCCTTTGAAAGCAAGGGCATTCCGGTGGCTATCAACAGCATCGGCAGCATGATCAGCGTGCATTTCACAGCAGGCGCTGTTGACAATTTTGAAGCGGCCTACCGTAGCGACCATGCCCGGTTCAGCCGGTTTTTTCATCACTTGCTCAAGGAGGGCATTTACCTGCCGCCTTCGTCGTATGAGAGCTGGTTTTTGAATAATGCGCTGGGGTATGGTGATTTGGACAGGACGGTTGGGGTGGCGCAGGGGTTTGAAGGTTGAATACAGGCGCCCAATCAGCACCTTCGCCACATGCACCCGCTCATCCGCCATTTTCAAAGCTACCTCGCCAGCTTTCACGCCAGCAAGCCAAGCGGCTTTTTCATCCAAGCTGTGGAGCCCTCCGAAATCATCCAAAGATAGTCCCGCAATTGTACGCTCAATTCCGCACTCCATTCACCCTGTTTTTGTTGATCTATTATTTTTAACGCCCTTGATTAAGAGCCACAACATTATTGAAATTTCTCCCAGGGTCCAAATAGGCGTTGCCATTTGGAAAACAAGCGCTTGATAGTTTGGAAGCAGTATATGTGTAAAAAAATGCAGGATGTAAGCAATCCCATTTAGAATTAAAAACACTCCCAAGATACGCGGAATAAACCCTGACTTATAAACCAACTGACCAAATGGGAAAAGCCAAAGACCCCAGTACATTTCTAACGCAATTGTTGCTTGATTATTGATTTTAAAAAACAGCATTGCCAAATCTTGCCTCTGACCAATTTCGAAGGTTTTCAAAATGTCTCCTTTAAAAAGCAGGAGTGCGGTAATGTCAAATGCTTCCATAAAAAACACGACAGGAATTTGCACGAATACCAATGCAAGCAAAATTTTGGCATGATACTCATTCGTCTGTTTGAACAAACGATACAGCGACAATCCCAGAAATACAAAAATGACGCTGCTGAAAATGCCATTAATTATTCCTGTGCGAAATATAAACTCATTGTCAAGGATTTTTTTTGCCGTGGCAACGGCATCGCCCGGCACAATGGTTTTTGATGGAACATACATAATTCCATAGACGGCTGTTAATACCCAAATTAGATACAACAGACCGGAAAGTCGTGCGGTCGTTTTGAGGGGGAGCATTTTGTTTTCCATACAAGTGATCTGATTTATTGTTTCTGTATCAAGTTCATTTCCATCTATCCCCACGCTTCTTAACATATTGTGTCCAAACATAAGGCCATGGAATTGTAAAAGGGATAACAACGCCCACTAAACAATTTTGGGCTGTTTCCAGGTTGTTCGCATCCATTTGATCTGCAGACCACAGTGGCAATGCAACGGCAATTAGCCAAATAGACTTCCAGATCATTTCGAAAAAAAGGACAGGCAACATGGCCAATGGGTAGCGAATTCCCAAAGCCGCCAGGATAGACGTTGCCCCAAGCAAACTGCAGCCGACCCCATGCCAGAGGGGCCATACTTTGGGATGCTGGATTATTTGGGGCCATATCGTAAATGCCAGGCCAACAACTATAAACAGGTACATGGCTCTCAGAAGGTAGAGGCGGAAAATTGACACATCACCCATTTTCTTATTATTTTATTGATCAAGAGATATAGCCAACGTAAAATGGTTGTGAAAATAGAATGTCTTCAATCCATTAAAAAGCAATCCTTCACATCCACCCAAATCCGGGTATAATTTGAAACCCTACTTTATCTTTTTAGCATCCGCTTGCCTCCCGCCTTGATTCATAACTACTTTCAAAACCTTGCCCAAATCATCTTTGACAAATTCAAGCTGTGCATCATTCACTTTCAAAAAGAATTTATTTTCAGTGTCGGCAAACATTTCAATTTTCTCCTGACCCTGACCTTGCAAAAAAAGTTTGCCTGCTTCTTTAGTGATGGAAAAAGTGAATACCGATGGAATTTCATACTCACCAACATAAGTCTCCAGTATCTTTTCATTCACAAGTATTCCATTTTCATCTGGGAGTGGCTTATTGGTCTTATTCCATATTTCGATTCCGTCCAATTTTTGGGTTGTTAGTTTTTCAACTACCCCATTTTTATTTCTTGAAAACGCTATCGTGAACATAGCGTTATCATTAAAATAAAACTTATCCTGCTGATACGATTTTATGTTTGATTTTGGCCCTCTGCCAAGTTGAGAATACAACTGATTTTCTGACACAGAAATAATTCTTTGTTGACCTTTTTGATTTTCATAGAGGCCAGTGTATTCTTGCAAAACAGAATTGGTTACAGGTATCTCCTGGTATTCGTAAGGCTTTCCAATGGCAAGCGCTGCCAGGGTAAAGGCAATATCCTTAGGATAATTGCAATCACAATTGGAAAAAATACTTACAAAAACATCTTCTTTGGGCAAATAAATTTCTATTGCTCCAAAACCTGTGATAAGACCACCATGCCATATAGAAGGACTTTCAAAAACGCAACCCAGCCGCCAGCCATAGCCATAATCTGTTTCTTTGCCATCTGTCAATTTATACCTTGTAAGGGCTTTCTCCAGATTTTCTTTTTTCAACAATTTATAGGCATGAAGACCTTGATGCCACTTGAAAAAATCTTCTACAGTGGATTGTATCGCACCTGCCGCGTAAACATGGGTAATGTTTCTAGATATTGAGTTTTCATAACCCATATCACCCAGCGTATATGCGCCAACTCTGTTTTTAATAATTCTTACGTCGTTGGCATAAAGAGAATTGGCCATGCCAAGCGGCTTGAAAAAATTATCTTCAAGGTAAACCGAGTATGGCTTGCCCGTAATTTTTTCGATGATGTAACCTAGTAAAAAATAGCCTGAATTACTGTATTCCCATTTTGTACCGGGCGAAAAACGCATCGGTAGGTTCTTGAAAAAATCAATTACTTCATTTGGTGAACAGTCCAATGCCAGCTTCTTTTCAGGATCCTTCATGCCTGAAAAGTTATGAATACCAGATGTGTGCGTCAGCAAATGCTCTATGGTAATTTTATTCCCCTGTGTAGGGTAATCGGGAATAAACTTTGTGATTTCGTCATGCAAATTTAATTTTCCCTGTTCCATCAATTGCAATATTGCTACTGCTGTAAATTGTTTGCCAATGGAGGCAATCCAGAAAACATTATCAACCCGCATAGGGACGTTTAATTCTAAGTTGGCCATTCCGAAAGCTTTATTATATATAATATCGCCATTCCGGGAAACCAAAACTACTGCGCCCGGTTCATCAGCCTTAAATTGTTCTGAAAGTATTTTGTCGAAATTGGCGGCAAGTTGCTTGTCCTCTTTTTGTTGAGCAAAAGCAACATTGAAAAGAAATCCAATGACCAGCATCAGCACATACTTGGTTGAATTCATGATTTTAATTTTTGTTATAGTCAACGCAAAGTGATTGTGAAAGTCGTGATCTAATAATCATTTGAAAATCAGATGTTTTTAATCACTCAAATCATACAAATCACTTTAATTAGAGTATATTTCGGACGCAAAAATGATCCAATAAAGATTGTGCTGTATGCCTGTGTCAACAAACAACGGGTTATCGTAAACAAACAACGTAGCTTAGTCAATCGAACAAAAAACAGAAGTGTACCCAACGGAAAGTGGTTTGCGAAAATGTCGGGTGGCAAATCCTTAATGGGTGCAAACGGCCTGTGTCCGGGCGCGTCCCCCATCCAGGAACACAAACACCCGCTTGCCGGGCGGGTCATCCCGCTTGTCGAGTACCAATTCTGTGCGGCTTCTGATGCTTTGAGATGAAATCCGGTTGGCCAATAACCGCATCCGGTCAAACCCTACTTTTACGTGTTGTAACGAAAGCACCTGTTTTGCCACATCGTACGATTTTACGCAGAATGTTGCTCAGGTAAAGGAGTTGATAATGCGTTTCAGGCTCACCTTCTCCTCCAGGCTTTTTACATTGAAATTTATCAACAAGCCAAGATGTCTGTTCGACAGGCGCAGGTAGGTCATTACCTGTTTGAAATGAACTTCATTTAATGTTTCCACTGATTTTATTTCTACAATAACCTGATCCTCAACCAATAAGTCCAATCGAAAACCAAAGTCGAACTTTATCTCCTTGTACATCATCGGTATCCCAACCTGTTGTTGCACCGTCAAGCCCGTCTTCTCCAGTTCATATTTCATCGCCGCTTCATATACACTTTCCAGCAACCCTGGGCCAAGCGCAGCATGCACCCTGAATGCAGCGCCTCGTACTCGATACGTGATTTCATTTGCTTCCATCATTGAAACTTTTGTAAAAATCTGTGTAAAATCTGCGCAAAAAATCTGCGTGAAATCTGCGCGAAATAAAATCCGCGCGAAACAATGCTCACCCAGCCCACCCCTCCCGATCCAAACTCCGATAATGTATCGCCTCCGCCAAATCCTCAATCCGAATATCAGCACTCCCCGCCAGATCAGCTGCCGTGCGCGCCACCTTCAATATCCGGTCATACGCCCTGGCCGAAAGCTGCAACCGCTCCATCGCCGTTTTAAGCAGCTGCAACCCTTGTGGTTGCAGCGCACACACCTCATGCACCAGCCGCCCCGGCATCTGCGCATTGCAGTACACATCCGGCAAATCCTTGAAACGCTCGGCCTGCACCGCCCGCGCCTGCAGCACCCGCGCGCGGATGTCGCGGCTGTTGAGCTTGGGCCGCTCGGTGCCGGTGAGCTCGGCGTAGCTCACGGGCGTCACCTCCACGTGCAGGTCGATGCGGTCGAGCAACGGGCCGGAGATTTTGGCTACGTAGCGTTTCACCACGCCGGGGCCACAGACACATTCTTTGTCGGGATGGTTGTGGTAGCCGCAGGGGCAGGGGTTCATCGAAGCCACCAACATAAAACTCGCCGGATAATCCACCGATATCTTGGCGCGGCTGATCGTGACGCGCCGCTCCTCCATGGGCTGGCGCAGCACTTCCAGCACCTGGCGCTTGAATTCGGGCAGTTCATCTAAGAACAGCACACCGTTGTGTGCCAGGCTGATCTCGCCGGGCATGGGATCGGAGCCACCGCCCACCAGGGCCACGTCGCTGATGGTATGGTGCGGGGCGCGGAAGGGGCGGTTGGTGACCAGCGCGGCATTTTTGGCCAACATGCCGGAAACAGAATGGATCTTGGTAGTTTCCAGCGCTTCGTGCAAGGTAAGCGGCGGCAGTATAGTGGGTAAGCGCCGCGCCAGCATGGTTTTGCCTGCGCCGGGCGGACCAATGAGTATCACGTTGTGTCCGCCCGCAGCAGAAAGCTCGAGGGCTCGTTTGATGTTCTCCTGGCCTTTCACGTCCTCAAAATCGACATCGTAAGATTCAGTTTTGCCGGCAAATTCCTCCCTGGTATTCACCACAAGCGGCTTTATCTCGGAAAAACCGCCCAGCACGTCGATGGCGTCTTGCAGGCTTTCCACGCCGTATATTTCCACATCGCTCACGATGGCTGCTTCGCGGGCGTTGGCGGCGGGCAGGATCAGGCCTTTGAATTTTTCCTTGCGCACCTGTATGGAAATGGGCAGCGCGCCTTTGATGGGTCGCAGCGAACCGTCGAGCGAGAGCTCGCCCATGATGAAATACTGGTCGAGGCCGTCGGGTGGGATAATGCCTGCGCCCGCCATCATGCCTAAGGCGATGGGCAGGTCGTAGGCAGAGCCTTCTTTACGGATGTCGGCAGGCGCCAGGTTGATGATGGTTTTGAGGCGCTGGGTGCGGTAGCCGGAGTTTTTGACCGCCGCTTCGATGCGCGAGAGGCTTTCGCGCACGGCGCTGTCGGGCAGCCCGACGATGTACACGGCAACGCCATCGGTGTTGCCCATGGCGCCGCCGACGTTGGTTTCAATGGTGATGGTGCGCGCATCCACGCCATAGACGGCGGCGGCATAAGTTTTCACAAGCATTTTGAATTGGTTTGAAGCGTGATGGATGATTTTCTATTCTGGCGTTTTTTTTAACACATAGGCACATAGGGACATAGAACACATAGGGATAAGGTCGTTAGAAGTTTTTCAGCAGCCATCCACCCATTCATGCGGATATGTCTGGCAGCTGTATGGTCAAGATTCCAAAATACGCCTTTCCGAAATCAAAAACTATGTGTCCTATGCCCCTATGTGTCTATGTGTTGAAAAATCGCAACACGAATAGTATTTAAAGTTACAGGATTATTTTGAAAAAACAAAAGCGAAACCGGTTACGCACCGATTTCGCTTTAAAAAAATATTGTTGGAACAGTAAAGCTTATTCCTCGTCGCTGCCGCCGCCTTCAGAAACCACTTCGAAGTCCACTTCTGTGTGCACTTCCGGGTGGAACTTGACGGTCGCTTTGTACGCGCCGAGCTCTTTCACTTCTTCCGGCATCTCGATGATGCGCTTGTCCACCTCAACGCCGGCCTCGGCGAGTGCCTTGGCAATGTGCTGGCTGGTGACGGAGCCGAACAGGCGCCCGGTTTCGCCCGCTTTTGCGCTCACTTTGAGCGTAAGGCCGTTCAGCTTGGCAGCCTCTTCCTGGAAAGCAGCGATGACAGCGCCCTCTTTTTTGCCGGCTTGTTTTTTCAAACCTTCGAGGCGGGCGAGGTTGGGCTTGTTGGCAACGATGCCCAGGCCTTTGGGGATCAGGTAGTTGCGTCCGTAGCCGTCTTTTACTTTTACGACTTCGTGCTTGGCGCCTACCTTTTCAATATGTTCGAGCAGAATGATATTCATCTCTTGTGAATTTGATAATGAGTTAATTTGATAATTTGATAATTGCCAGAACCTGGTCGTTGGGCCTGAACCCGAAAAGAGCGAATGTGTCAATTATCAAATTATCACATTCACCAATTATCACATTAAACCTTATTTCATCAAGTCGGCCACGAAAGGCAGGATTGCAAGGTGACGGGCGCGCTTAACGGCAGTGGAAACGCGGCGCTGGTACTTGAGGCTGTTGCCCGTGATGCGGCGCGGCAGCAGTTTGCCTTGCTCGTTGATGAATTGAAGGAGGAAATCGGAATCTTTGTAATCGATGTACTTGATCCCGAATTTGCGGAAACGGCAATATTTTTTGTTCCGAAGCCCGATTTTCGGGTTGCTGAGGAACTTTACATCTTCTCTTGAAGCAGCCATCTTTCTATTGTTGTTGAAAGTGAATGTTAATGGTGAATGTCAGTGATTTAATCGTCGAGGTCGATTACTTCCGGATCGGAAACCAGTTCTTCTTCCGGAATTTCTACCTTTTTAGCCGGGATTGCAGCTGCAGGCGCCTCAGCCGACGGAGCTTCCGTCTTCTTGCGCGAGCCAATCCGGCCGTTACGCTTGTCATCGTTGTACTTCACCCCGAACTTGTCCAGCTTTACCGTGAGGTAGCGGAGCAGGCGCTCGTTGCGCTTCATGTTGAGCTCGAACTTCACCAGCCAATCGGCGGCCTCGGTTGCGAACTCGATGCAGTAAAAAACGCCCGTTGAGCGCTTGTTGATTTGGTAGGCCAATTGTCGGAGGCCCGTTTCATCCACATGAACGATCGTGGCGCCAAAATGCTTCAGATCTTTCTGGATGTGTTCCGCTGTCGCTTTTACTTCATCGCCCGACAGGACTGGATCTACGATGAAGGTGACTTCGTAATGTCTCATTATGAGTCTGTTATGTGAAAAATAAGGAACGTTTTTGAAAAACGGTCGCAAAAGTACAACAGCTTGGCCAAATATGCAACCCCTTTTTCAAACATACATCCCCTCAATCTCCCCCGCGTACTTCCGCATGATCACCCTTCTTTTCAATTTCAGCGTGGGCGTCAGCTCTGCTTCCGAGCCGTCGGCCTTTACCGGTTCCCAGGTATTGGGCAACAGGCAGAACTTTTTCACCTGCTCGGCATGGCCGAAATGGGGGTTCACCCGATCGACGAGCATCTGGTAGCGCTCCAGCACTTTGGGGTTTTTGATGGCATCGGCCACGCTGGCCCAGGGTATATCGTTTTTTTCGCACCAGTTGCGCAGGCCCTCGGCGGAGGGCACGAGCAGGGCCGACACGAACTTGAGGTTTTCGCCCACGACCATCGCTTGTTCCACGAGGTAATGCTCTTTGAAGATCGATTCGATCGGGGAGGGCGCCACGTATTTGCCGCCGCTGGTTTTGAGGAGCTCTTTTTTGCGGTCGGTTATCTTCAAAAAAAGCTCGCCGCCCGGGCCGGGCAACAACATGCCGACGTCGCCCGTTGCCAGCCAGCGCTCGCCGTCGATCTGGCGGATCATTTCGGCTGTCTTTTCGGGCTGTTTGTAATAGCCGAGCATGATGCCCGGACTCTTGGCCAATATCTCGCCTTCCCCTGGGCGGTAGGCGGGGTCTTCCTCGATGCGCAGTTCAACGCCGTCGAGCACCGCGCCGACCGAGCCGAGCCAAGCGGGCGTGTTGAAGCCGTTGAAAGTGAGGGCGGGCGCGGCTTCGGTGAGGCCGTAACCCTCGCGGACGGGGATGCCGGCGGCGTTGAACACCCGCATCACCTTGAGCGGGCAGGCGCTGGCGCCGGTAATGATGCCCTGGAGCTGCCCGCCAAGCGCGGCGCGCCATTTTGAAAAGACTAATTTTTGATAGATGGCCCATTCGAGCGCTTTCAATCCCTTGAATTTTTTGCCCAGGTCCCAGGTTTCGGCCATGTCCATCGCGCGGAAAAACAACAGGCGCTTGAGCCCGCTGAGCGCGTTGCCGGTGCTGTATATCTTTTCAAAAACCTTTTCGAGCAGCCTTGGCACGGTGGTGAAAAATTGCGGCTGGATGGCTTTGAGGTCGCCGTTTTCGCCGCCCAGGCTGTCGGGCGTGGTGAACGAAACGCTGGCCCCATAAGCCGTGAAAGCGTACACCGCTGCCCGCTCGAACACGTGGCTGACGGGCAAGAAGCTCAGTATCCTGCTGCCGGGGGCAATGTCCATCAGGCGGCGCAGCGACTCTACGTTGAAAGCGATGTTGCGGTGGGTGAGCATCACGCCTTTGGGGTTGCCCGTGGTGCCGGAGGTGTAGATGATGGTGGCCAGGTCGTCAGGCTTGATGCTCGCCTTTATTTTTTCCACTTCCGAAAAATCGCTGTCGGCTGCGGCGAGCAGGCTGCTCCAGTTGGGCGCGGTCGGGTGCTCGTAAAAGGTGAACACCTCGCGGAGCACGGGCGTTTTTTCCTTGGCAGCCATTACCTTGTCGTACAGGTCGCCCTGCCCGACCACGCAGTATTTCGCTTCCGACTCGTTGAGGATGTACTCGTACTCGCGGGAGCTGATGGTGGGGTACATGGGCACGTTTTGGATGCCGATTTGCAGCATGGCAAAATCCAGGGCCACCCATTCCGGCTGGGTTTGATAGACCACCGTGGCCACTTTGTCGCCTGGCCGCAGGCCCATGCCCAGCAAGCCCTTGCTCGCACGGTTCACGAGGGAAACCATCTCGGCAGTGGAATAGTACTGCCATTGGCCGTTTATTTTTTGCCCAAAGGCTTTGTCCAAAGGGTGCGTGTTCAATTGGTCGTACAGGTAGTCAAACAGTCGTTTATCGTATATCATGGCAGTGGAGAAATTTGTTCGCGTGAAAAAGGCAATTCCGAATGGCGGCAATATACTGACAAAACATTTTGTCAGAAAAACAGGTCAGGGCATTTGGGGGCACTTTTTTATATCCGATCAAATATACTGTCTGTGCCCATTTTTTGGAGCAGCATGTCGAAAGTATTTTGAATACTTAGTTTTAATTTGGTAATTTAGTTAAAATATAAGGTCTCTGCAAAACAAAAATGATGCGATTGTTTTTAAAACAAATAATTTTTTATAAAAAACCTGCAAACCATGTTTGGATAAGTGGCGGGAAATCAGCATCTTTGTAACTTGTTAGGGAAAGCACCTTTTTCTAGCCGAGTTCGCTTCGGCCTTCCTCAGAAAAAGGAAATAGTCAAAACGTTTTTGTGTTACTGGAGTATTGATGGCAGTTTTTGCACATCGATCAGGGTTACGTCGCGCAAATGCAGCAAGCCGGTTTTCCCGGCAACTGTACAGGAGGCTTAACGCAGTTTTCCCACGTTCGCCGCGTGGAGGGATAGCCGCCCCATCGGCCATGATTTAGCGAAAAAGATTGTGATACACCATATACCTCACGCCGCTTGGTTTTGTGCATGCCGATCTTTGTAATCAATTGAAAATCAGTCGAATCAATCATAATGAATCACAAAAATCAGGCGAATCATAGTATAAATAGCAGCAGTATGAGCATGGATAATCAGCAACCGCAACCTCTTAAATTAGTTTTCAGGGGCCGACTCGACTTCGGGTCGCAGCGCACCTTCGACCTTGTGCAGAAGCATTGGCAGACGCGCATGGAAACTTATTTCAAAACGGAAGTGCTGTTCAAGGCAGAAGAAGTGTTCATGCCCGAGGACTTTTCGCTGCACGTGCCGCAGCAGACGCTGATGAGCACCCAGAAACACTGGCGCAACACCACCTCCCTGCTCAAGGAAGTGGCGCAGTACGCCCTTGCCGGCAATGTCGGTGCCTGGTGGGTGCAAAACGGCCAGATTTTAGACGAGTTTCAGATAGAGCCGAAAACGAACAAGACCGTTGTTGCGGAATTCAACCGGGGCCGCGAGCTGGTGAAGCAGGGCGGCATGGAGCAGGCGGCCGAAGCCTTAGGCAACGCCATCGAAAAATACTCGCGCCACGCCGCCGCCTACGAGCGCCGGGGCTATGTTAACTACAAGCTGAAAAACTTCAACGACGCGCTGCACGATTTCTCCAAGAGCATCTCCATCAACCCGCTCGCGCCGGAGCCGTACTACGGTCGCGGCAAGGTGATGATGCTCAAGAACGAATGGGAAAGCGCGGTGCCCGATTTCGACAAGACCATCAAGGGCGCCCTGGCGGTGCAGCCCATACACTGGCTCGCGCGCCTGCGCAAGTGCGAGTGCCTGTACCACGCCAAGCGCTATGCAGAGGCCATCCCAGAGCTGAAATTTTACCTCCAGCGGAAGTTTCACGGCAACGACCCGAACCTGAGGTTTAAGTCGAAGGCGGAGTTTTTGCTGGGGGAGTGTTTGAAGATGGGAGATGCTGGGTAGGGGGTGCGGCTCCAATTTGGCGTACATTAGAGGCAAAAATAACGCATCATGGCATCTCAATACAAATTAGAAAAAGATGGTAGCATAAGCATCACGCTGAACATAAAACCAGTTGGGAGCATGCTTGAACAAGAAGAACAAATAGCGGCGGCGGTTGCTGAGGTTGGCCGTTTGGCGACGGAATTATCACTAAAAGACTTTGATGCGGTCGGTGAGCCGATCATCGTGGATAACGTAAGACATACGAGCCGTGGGGAGGAAAAAAAACTTTTCAAACGCCGTGGGGAGAAGTTGCAGTAAGTCGACACGTATATCAGAGTGGTGCTGGCGGCCGGATCGTGGTGCCGATGGAAGAAAGGGCTCAAATTATAGGGAGCAGCACTACGCCGAGGTTTGCCAAGATGGTAAGTTGGAAGTATGGACAATTATAGCCACCGTGAAGCGGATGTGAAAAAATCATGGTGGAAATTTTTTTCCGGGATTTTGGGGTTTGAAGACAGGGAGAAATTTAATTTTGCCTCATGTCCAGACACATACTAAGCGATGAAGATAGGGCTTTTGTTGAAGAAGCCCGTGGGAACACCACAGACAAGGCAGCTTATATGAAGTTGTCGGTGCTCGTGATGCTTGACGAAGGGTACACGCAGGATTCAATCAGCATTGCATTGGGCATAGGGCTAGGCGCATGCTCATTAACGGAGCAATGAACGCCCACGCTCCTGAAGAAGTCACCATAGTTGAAGCAGAGCGCATCAACGCCCAAAGTACCCAACAACTATTCGAAAAGCTACTGGAAAAGTACAAAGACAAGGAATCCGTTTGGGTAATCGCTGACAATGTGCGCTACTATAAAAATGCCGAACTGGCAAAGTGGTTAGTGGAAAACCCCAAACTCCAACTCCTTCATTTGCCGCCCTATTCCCCAAACCTGAACCTCATTGAACGATTATGGAAGTTACTCCGAAAAAAGGTCATTAACCTGCATTATTACCCCCAATTCGAGGAATTCCGACGAGCAGTCCTGGAGTTTTTCAAAAACATCGAACAATATAAATGGGAACTAAAAACCGTGATTACGCCAAATTTTCAACGGTTCTCGGCTTAGCTGAAGACACAAATACTTTTTCACATCCACTTCGCGGTGGCTATAATGAAAAAGAGTTTTTTGTGGAAAAAAATAATGTCTGTTTTGCTAAATTTTCTCGACCTATGAAAAATAATACCAAAATAAATTACTCGTATTTGATAATTATCATTCTTCTGAATTCTTGGAGCGATCAAATAAGCCTCAATGCTCAAACGCTATCAAATTATATTCATGCTAGAGAAATTAATGAAGCTCAGCTCACAGAAATTCAACTTCTAAACCTTGAGAAAATCCAAAATAACTTGAGCTTTGTAGACTACAGTTTTGTCCAAATAGAAGACTTGACCTTGTTTCAAAGTGGAGGTTTGGTACAAGTGGATATTCCGGGAAAGCAATGTCAGCCAGTAGTCTTCAAGGCTAAGAATGTTCAATACTATTCTCCAAATAAATATTATTGGTATGGCGAGATTGAACCAATTGACACTTGTTCTTGTTCGGAAGGGCACTTGTTCGTACAAGCTCAAGATAGCTTTAAGGTGGGTTACCTCAAAATAGATGATGAGAGTTATACAATTGATGATATTGGCGGGGAAGTAAATGTTCTGGGTACGGTAGACACAAGCTATACCATAGCGCTTGAATGCCCTTCTAATGGCGAAAATGAAGGTTTGCGCCCAATCAAGGCACAGGATAGAGGTGGCAGCTGCGACATTCGAGTTCTTATTCTTTATACTCCTGCGGCAGCCAATTTTGTTCCAAATATCATTGCCACTGCAACGGCTAATTTAAGTATGACCAACCAATTTTTCCGAAATAGTGGACTAAAAAAGGATGAAATCAACTTGGTATTGGCTGGAATAGTCGGTGTTGATTTTACTGAGACTTCAGTAATCAAAAATGATTTGAATGAATTTACTGATCCATCCTCTACAATTATGTCAATCGGAGGAGTTCCTCTCACAACTTTAATAACAAATGTAGGGGCAGACGTAGTAATGATTTTGGGAAGAAGCACAACTTGGGATTTAGCTGGCCTACAACAAGACTTCGGGCCCTTTACACAAACATCTTTCGCGATCCTTCAAGTAGGTGATGGAGAATTATCTTCGACAGTTTTTGCGCATGAGCTAGCTCATTTATTTGGTTGCAGGCATGAACCCTGTGAAGTATCAGGAGGGGCAGATTGCGATGATACGGGCCCAGTTGAACACGCCCATGTATTCAAAACGGGGTGTTTCCCTAATAAAAAGAAGCGACGCACTATAATGTTTAGTACCGCTAATACAAAAGTTATTCCACACTTTTCAAACCCGAATGTTAGTTACCAAGGAAAAGCAACAGGTGAGACTAGTCGTGATAATGCTTCGATTCTTAGGGATAATGCATGTACAATGGCAAATGCTTTTATGGGTGGAGACGAACCAATTGCTGTGTATATTTTAGGCAAAAGCTATCACTGTATTAATTCAGGAAATAGCATTTCGCTGAACTCAATCGTGTTTGGCGGATCACCTGGCCCACATGCCTATGAATGGAGGGTTAGTACCGATGGGGTGAATTACGGCGGTATTGTTGGCACTAATCAAAACTTAAGTATTTCGGGGCCATATTCCCTAGGACAAATAATTTGGGTGCGACTAAAAGTTACCTCTTCAAACAATGAAACAAGTGAAGACTTTTTTAGTGTTGGCATTGTTTTCTGCGAACATGGCCATCTGAGGCCAGATAAGCCAAATATGTTGAATGGAATTGTAGCCTTTCCTAATCCCGTAGCACATCAAACCAAATATTCATTTCAATTGGAAGAGGGAATGCAAGTTACGCTAAAAATTACCAATTTTTCAGGCAAACCTATTAGAACCATTTTGGATAATACTTGGCTTGACAGTGGCTATTATGAGGAAGATTTGGATTTAACAAGGGTTCCCCCGGGAGTTTATAATCTGCGCTTATTAACTGGCAACAAGCATTATAATTTACGAATTGTAAAATTGTAATGCGCATTTTAGGTGAACCAAATTTTCATTCAAGTTTATGTAGAAATATTTTCTAGCGAATAAAAATGAAATAAACAATGAAATATCTGCAAATAACGTTGACTGTGTTGCTATTGTATGGCTGTGTAAAGAAAAAACAGGAGGATGATCGATTTTGGGGAGAAGTTTCTGTTTCTAAAAATGGCGAGCCCTGGCAGGCAAAGCCTTATGCAGCGTTCGAATCCAAGTGGGGTAAAGATTATATTGTTATTCTGATGCGTAGTTTCGACCATAATAATTTCCTAAAAGAAGGATTTGAATTTTTAAAGGTTCCAATGAAACTTGGCATTTATAATTTAGAAGCTTCAAAGCTTGGCGGTGAATATGTCGATATAGGCGCTTCATATAATACATTTCAAGATGACGGGCATATTTTAGGAGATGATTTTTTGCTAGATACAACTGTTATAGAAAACAAGTTGGAAGTATTGAGTTTTGACAAAATAGATGGAACAATTGAGGCCAACTTCTCTGCCACATTTGTAATTAGCAAAAGACAGACAAACGAATCGCCAGACACCATTCGGTTCAAAAATGGATATGTATTTACTAAAGCCATAAATTAACTTAAAACGAAGATGATAGATCAAGCATCAGATATAGTTTTTTGCCTGAACAGGCCAATGGTGGTGAACTGCTTAAATAATCAAGGTTTAACAAGGTTTAATCTGACCGTTAATAAGCAACAGAGGCTCCCTGATTCATTTGGCATCTTGTATAGCCAACGCAAAGTGGTTGTGAAAACGGAACGTCTTTAATCTGTTGAAAATCAGCCTTTCGGCATCCATCAATCCTTCAAATCCACCCAAATCCAGGTATAGTTCCCTGGCCTTTTTTCCCTGGATTGAATAAAGGCAGTAACCTGGTCGCCGATACTTTTAACCTGACCAAAGACTTTGATGGCATTGAAAGGGTGTTTTGTGATACCGTTGATATTGGGGCTTACGAAATACATGCAAACTGTTTCTCTGGCACCCTTGAAAATCAATACGATTTTTTGCTGCCCAATATTAAGATTTTGCAAAACCCGGTTCGATTTGGCGAAGACATTCAGGCTGAAATCTTTTCGGTAACAAATAGCAACTTGAATATTCCATTGTATGATGCCACCGGGCGTTTGGTATGGAGTAGCCCTAAAAAAATGAACGCGAGATTCCCCGATATTGTCGAGGTTCCAGTGGCTTCGTATTGTACCGGAATATATTTCCTTGTTATCTCAGATGAACAAGGCAGGAGAAAAACAGAGAAAGTAATTATTCAATAGCCAAGCAGCCAAACCTCAATCCCATTCGTTCCGCCCAAGCCGGAACGACACAAAAGCCGCCCGGTATCCGCCGGGCGGCTTTTTTCTTCCGCCTTTTTCCTACTTTTGCGGCTCTTTTGCCAAAAACCAGTGCAGTTTGATCTTTTTTGACACGAAACGACATGAACAACCGCGACAATCTCCTCGGCGTCATTGGCACCCTGTACCGATGGAGAAAAGCATTCCTATATACTTGCGCCCTCACCTTCATCGGTAGTGTTGCCATCGCCTTGTGGATGCCCAACTACTACAAATCGACCACTGTTTTTTACCCTTCCAGCCCGGAACTGACCAAGCCCGAAGTCATTTTTGGCTCCTCCAGCAAGATCGCCGACTATTTCGGCACCGACCGCGACCTCGACCACCTGCTGCAGATCGCCTACAGCAACGAGGTGATCGATTACATCGTGTCGCGCTTCGGCTTGTATCAGCACTACGATATCGACTCCAGCAGCCATGAAGGACTGTTCTGGGTGCGGGAGAAATTCAGGGGCATTTACGTGGTGCAGAAAAACAAGAACGACGCCATCGAACTGAGCATCGAAGACACCGACCCGCAGTTAGCCGCCGACATGGCCAATGCCGCCCGCGACCGCATCAATTTTATCTCTCAGGAGTTGATCCGCAAAAACCAGGCAACGCTGTTGGCTACGTTTGAGGACAATGTGTCGCGCAAAGAAGCTTATATCCACCAACTGGGCGACAGCCTCCGCTACCTCCAGGCGCGCTACGGCATCTATAGCATCAGCGAACAAGGCGACCGGCTTACCAACGACCTGGCCACCGCTGCATCCGAAGTGCTGCGCAACAGGGCAAGGTTAGAGGTGCTCGACAAAGACCCCCTGATACCCAGAGACACCATTGCATACATCCGCGCCAACCTTCGGGCGTATGAAAAAACCCTCCAGCGGCTGAACAGCACCAACCAGCAAGGCGACAATTTCTCCGCCAAAAACTTCAATGAAGGGCTGCCGCTGGTAACGGTCGTGTCCGACCTCCACTACCAAGCGCGCCGGCAGCTTAGCTACGACCTGGAGCGCTTCAACCAGATAAAGGCGGCTTACAATACCGACATCCCGGCGCTGCAAACCCTGTCGAAAGCGGAAGTGCCCATTATGAAAAGCCGCCCCAAGCGCACCATGATCGTGGTGTCGGCCACCATCGCAGCCTTCTTGTTCACTTTGCTGGCAGCCTTGCTGGCCGATGCCTACCGGGACATCGACTGGAAAAAAGTGCGGGAATCGTAAAGCATGGACCGATTGAAACACCTGTTCGCCACCGCTGAAGGCCACCCGCACGGTTGGCAGGTCGGGCTGTTCCTGGTGTTCACGGTCTTCTCCATTCTTTCAGGCATTTATTTAGAGGCATGGTGGATGGCCCTTGCGCCCGCCGTGTTATTGGTGGCTTGGTTGACGTTTGTCGATATGAAGCAGGTGTTTTTCCTGATGATGGGCTGTATCCCGCTATCCGTGGAACAGGCCTTGCCGGGCGGCTTTGGCACCGATTTTCCTTCCGAGCAGCTCATGTGGGTGCTCACCTTGGCGGGCATTGGCTGGTTTTTGCTGAACTGGAAAAAGGTGGACGCGCGTTTTTTGACGCACCCCGTCACGTTGGTACTGTTGGCGCACTTAGCCTGGATCGTGGTGGCGACGGCCACTTCGGAAAACTTCTATATTTCCTTTAAGTACACACTGGCGAAGGGCTGGTATTTCATCGTGTTTTATTTTCTGGGCGCTCGGTTTTTGAACGAGGAGGCCGATTTCAAGCGCTTGCTGTGGTGGTTTTTTGTGCCTTTGATGTATGCGATGACCACTGTTGTGCTGCGCCATGCCGCCAAGGGATTCAGTTTTGAGGAGGTAGGATTCGTGATGTGGCCGCATTTTCGCAACCACGTGATGTACGCCTGTCTGCTGGCCATATTCCTGCCTTTTGTCTGGTACGGCACGTATTGGTACCGGCGTTTTTCCTGGCAATGGTGCATATTGGCACTGGGGGTATTGTACCTGTTGTTTGCCATCAATGTGGCTTATACTCGGGCAGCTTATGTCGCCTTGGTCGCGGCAGTGGGCATCTACTGGGCATTGAAGGTAAGGATGCTGAAAGCCGTTTTGGTGGCCATTGCCCTGGGATTTGCGCTGCTGGTCAGCTTTATCGGCACCCGCGACAACTGGCTGTTGTTTGCGCCAGACTACGAGAAGACCATCAGCCACAAACGTTTCGACAACCTGTTGGAGGCGACCACAAAGCTCGAAGATATTTCCACCATGGAGCGGGTGTACCGCTGGGTAGCGGCATCGTACATGATCCGGGAAAAGCCCTGGACGGGCTTTGGCCCCGGCACTTTTTATTCCCACTATAAAAGCTATACCGTTTCCAGTTTCAAAACGTATGTGAGCGACAACCCTGAGCGCTCCGGCATCCACAACTATTATTTGATGGTGGCCGTGGAACAGGGCATCCCTGGGCTCCTGCTTTATCTGCTCTTTTGCGTGGCCGTGATGCTGAAAGGGGAAGAAATATACCACCGAACGCGCGACAAAAGCCGCCGCCGAACCCTCGTGGCCGCTTTTTTGTGCTTTTGCCTCACCAACCTGCTGATGCTGATGAACGATTTTGTGGAGACCGACAAGATCGGCTCGCTGTTCATCCTTTCGGTGGCGATTATGGTGAATGTGGATTTGAAAAACAAAGGCGAAGGTTCCCCTCCTTTTTTTACGCAGTAAAAAACACGGGCCAACTCCGCGTCATCGGTGCTAAACATATGGGAATATCCCTGAAGATGATGAATCGGATATCGGGATGATGTGGTGCAGCCTATTCCGCCGTCAACACGTCAATCAGCGTTTTTACCGCCACAAAAATCGGCTCCCGACCGTCTTTTGTCACCAGGGCATCCGGGTCGCCCTCGTCTTCCAACACGGCTTCTTCGGCAAAAGCCAGGAGGTCTTCCTGCTTGCTGCCCTCAAAGAACGCGTTGAGCCGGTCGCGGAATTTCTTGGCCGTAGAAGCTTCCAGGATGCCGTAGTTGGCTTCTTCTGCCTCGCCGATCTGTTCCTCTGCAACAGGCTCCCCTTCACCGTTCACCCGCACGATGGAGCGCCAGGCGATGAGGCAAAGGTATTGCATGTATCCTTTTTCGTCTTCGTTCAGCAGGTCAAAATGCTCGCTGAAAAGCCAGGTGAACAGCACGGGCTGCGCCTCGGAGAAGGCTTCCATCTGGGCTTCGTATTGGTCGTCGCTGTATTTTTCAAGCTCTTCGATGACAGCGTCGATTGTTTTTTCAGAAACAAATTTCATGTCGGGCGGTTATACTGTGATTAAAGTGATTTGTATGATTTGAGTGATTAAAAACATCTGATTTTCAAATGATTATGCGATCGAGATTTTCACAACCACTTTGCGTTGACTATATTAGTTAGGCGTGCCAATTATTTTAGCAACAACCTAATTGGTTGATAATCAAAAGCTTTTTGAAATAAAAGCCCGCAAAAGTACCAATTTGTCCAAGTCCTGCCAAATGAAAAAGTGTCTTGGGCGCGCGAATGCCGTCACAATACCCGACTTTTACGCCCCTAAGAAATTGCAATCAATAACAGAAATTATGCTCCGCACTGCGCTTATAGACATGTACAATGGGGAATCCAACCGCGGCATCCCCATGCTGAAAGACATCTTTGCCCGTTACGACGACACCCTCGAGTACGACCATTTCGACGTGCGCGCCAAGTGCGAGCTGCCCGACCTGAGCTACGATATCTATGTTTTTTCCGGCGGCCCAGGCGACCCTTTGGAAACCGGCGGCCAGTGGCAGGCGCCGTTTTTCTCGCTTATTCAGCAGTTGTGGGACTACAACCAGGGTTTTGAGGAGCCCAAAAAGCACTGTTTCTTTATCTGCCATTCCTTCCAAATGGTCATGCACCATTTCAACCTGGGCGAGGTGACGAAGCGCTACAAAATGTCGTTCGGCACCTACCCGGTGCACAAAACCCACTCGGGCAAGGAAGAGTCCTTTTTTGATGGCTTGCCCGATCCGTTTTACATCGCCGATTTCCGCCGCTACCAGGTGACGACCCCGAACATGCAGCAGATGAAAGCTATGGGCGCCCATATCTTATGCCTGGAAAAGCTCAGGCCCCACACGCACTACGAGCGCGCTATCATGGCCGTGCGTTTCTGCCCCGAGATGATCGGCACACAATTCCATCCGGAGGCCGACCCGGAGGGCTTGCTCGATTATTTTATGGAGCCGGAACGCCGCAAGTCTATCGAAGATGAACACGGAGAATCGCGCTACAACCGCATGATACGCGACTTGGCCAACCCGACCAAAATCCAGCGCACGTTCGAAACGCTGATCCCCGCTTTTTTGGAGAACGCGATTGAGGCGCTGGAGGGGGAGTTGGTTTGAACAGCCCTTACTGTTTCACAAACATTTTCGTCAGCACCTGATTCCCCACTTGAAGCGACAGCGTATAGCTTCCGCGGGGCAACTTGCCAAGGTTCAGGTTCGCCTGTTGCTCGCCGGCTTGTTGCGCCATGGCGCCCGTGGCCATCATCAATTTCCCCGCCATGTCAATAACGCGCAGCGTAACGCTGGCCGGCTCCGGCAGCCGGTACATGACGTTGAGGTCGCGGTGCACCGGGTTGGGGTAGGTGACAAAGCGGAAGTCTTTGACCGCCAAATCGTTGGCGCTGCTGGTAGATGATTTTGTGATCAACACATCGTCGATGGCTAAGAAATAATCGTCGTCGGCGTTGTGCAGGAAAGCAAAATAGACGGTTTGGCCGGCATACTGGGCCAGGCTCACGGAGTGCGGCTCCAGGATGCCGTGGCAAAGCGTGGAGTCGCCGGGCCCCCAAAGGTCGAAGTAGTCTTCGTTTTTGAGGCTGTCTGCGTGGATATAGCCGGGCGTGAAGGTGAAATTGTGGATCAGGACGGATTGGCCATCGCCGACCGTTGCCAGCATAGACGCTGCTTGAAATAGGGTGTCTTTGAAGTATTGATCGTTGAAGATGTCGTTTGAACCGACATTGCCCAGCACCAGGTATCCATCCATATAGCGCGGCAATTGGAAGGGCGCCGATTTCCAGTGCAACGTGAAATTCGCGTCGTTGACGTGGATGGGCGGCGTGATGAGCCAGTTGCGGTTGCCTTCGGCAAAGCCCTGCATGTAAGAGAGCGATGAGGCGCAATAGTTGACATAGCCCGTTATGGTGTCTTCCGAATTATAAAAAAAGTCGCTGTGGTACCAGGTGCGGTGCGCGTCGTTGTTGTCGTATGGGGTGAGGCCATCTTCATCAAAAGTTACCCAGGTTGTGTCGTCGCCAAAAGGCACGGTGCCCCATTCCGGGAATTTATCAATCTGGAAATTTTCAAAAAGTATAGTGTCAACTGCCTGTGCAGTAGAAACGGTGGAAATCAGGGCGAGCAGGAAAAGTGTAACCAGTTTTTTCATTGTCAGAACGGAAAGCGTTGGTGAATAAAAGAAGTGCAAATTAGGGTTTCTGGGGCAAATCAGGCAGGTTATACTATGATTCGTTTGATTTTTGTGATTGAACATGATTGAATCAACTGATCTTCAATTGATTACAAAGATCGGCATGCACAAAACCAAGCGGCTTGGGGTATAATAGCTTCAATACAACCATTTGACAGCCTTCGGGAACTCCTCACCCCAGCGGCTTTCCGTATGCCGGCCATTCGGGTCGCTCGAAACCTTGATTTTCAGGCGCGCTGGGTCGTAGCCCCGGCTTTCCATGGCCTCCTTGAACTTTCGTACATTGGCCAGTACGCCCGCACCTTCCTTCCCGCCTGCGTACAGGTAGATTTTTGTCTCGGAAAATGGCGAAAAGCGGACGGGTTCAAAATAGAGTTTCGGCGCGGCCCATAGCGAGGGCGAAAAGATCATAAATTTGGAGTAAACCTCTGGGAACAACAGCCCGGCATAAATGCTGATGAGCCCGCCCATGCTGCTGCCGCCGATCCCGGTGTGCTCCCGGTCGGGCAGGGTGCGGAACTTGGCATCGATGTATGGCTTCAGGGTTTCGGCGAGAAAGCGGGCATAGTCCATGCCCATGCCTTCGCCCCATTTTTGGGAATCGTAGGGGGAATATTCGCGGATACGCTCTACGCCGCCGTGGTCGATGGCCACGAGGATGAAGCCGCCTTTTTCTTCTTGCGCCAGGGCCGCCAGTTTTTTATCAACGCCCCAAGTGCCGAACGGGGCGCTGTTTTCGAACAAGTTTTGCCCGTCTTGCAGGTATAAAACAGGATAGCGCTTGTTGGAAGTCTTGTAGTCCCAGGGAAGCAGTACGGAAATACGGCGGCGGCGGCGCAGCTGGGGCACATTGAAGCGCCGCGAAACGATCTGGATATCGGGATAAAACTGCGGGTCGTAGGCTCCATTGTGCCGCTTCCAGGTGGGCACCACGTCGCTCACCTTCCCTTTTGGCGATACCATGCGGCGGTTCGCGGAAGGGTAGCCATCGGTAGAGAGCTCTTCGGCCTCCCAGCCACCTTTCACGTACTTGTACTCAAAACCGTCGATGGTGGGCGGTACTTCTGCAAAGGTGTACTCGTAATGGCCCTCCTTGACCTTCGCCATTTTGAAACGCTCGTCGCGGGTGACCCAGCCGTTGAAATTCCCGGTCAGGAACACAGGCCTGATATCGTCATCTGGAGTATAAAGCTCCAGTTTTAAAGTTGTCATGCGTAAAAAACTTCAGTTTCGGCTTTGACTGAACCCAGGAGTCAAGCCAAAAGAACCAATCTTCCAACAATTGGGGTGCCAAAATAGCGACTCCCCCCAATTGGTGGTGTACAAAACAAAGTTATTCCCTGAATTTGTCGAGCAAATGCGCGAGCTCCAACAATTCTGCCTCCGACATTTTGCTGCCCGGGCTATTCTTGTCGTAGCGGTCGGTAGGCAATTCGATTTCTGCCAGCGTCTTTTTGCCCAGCTCGGAAATGGTCACGATCACCATGCGCCGGTCGGAGCCGTGCGGCAAGCGCTCCACAAGCCCGCTGACGCGCAGTTTTTCTACCAAACGGCTCACATTGCTGCTCCGATCCAGCATCCGGCTTTTGATGTCGAGCACCGAAAGCCCCTTCGGATAGCTGCCGTTGAGGATGCGCAGGATGTTGTACTGTGGCCCCGTCAGCCCCACCGGGCGCAGCGTCCGGGAAATGAGGCAATCCAGCCAACTTGCCGTGAACAAAATGTTCACCGCTGCCCGCTGCCGGGGCGGCATGGGCTTCGTGTTTTTTATTTCTGCTTCTAGTTTCACGACGTAAAGCTAAGTGTTACGACATAGAAACAGAAAAAAAGGTTTCAGGTTTTGGGTTTCAGGTTCACGTTATTTGTTTTATCGCTGAAACCATTTTTTCAAAGCAACAACAGGTATTGTGAACCTGAAACCCGAAACCCCTTTTTCAATAATCCCGCACCACCCTATAACTCCCAGAAATGCTGTGCGGCACGCCGAAGAAGTCGAGGAAAGTGCCGCCGAAGGTGCCTTCCAGCGTGTCGCCCACATTGGGGGCTGCGGTAGTGACGGTGGTGCTAAGCCCGACAGGCGGCTGTGCGACGTTGATCTGGCCTGCCCAGAAATTGCTGAGCGGGTAGGTGCCGGTCTGGCTCCCATTGTTAAAAGCTATGGTGATGACGTCCTGAAGATTAAAAGCGGTGATAAAGGTGCTGGTCGCACCCAGCGTATCGAGCAAGCCGGAAGAGGGCGCGACGCGGACATAGTCCACGTTGTCGAGGGTATAGATCACAAATTCGTTGAGGGTGTCACAAACGGTTATGTCGCCCAATGCCACCGAATCAGGCGGCACGTTGAAGGTTTGCTCCTGGCTCTGGAGGAGGTTTGTGAGGTCGAACGCGGTCAGTGTGCCCATTGCCGTGGCGGTGTCGCAGCGGAAGTCTTTTACCGAAAAAACACCGTTGGCGTCGGTGAAGGCGGCCCAGCTTTGGTTGTCGAGCTGGATTTTGACATAGCCGTTGCTGACGGGCGCGCCTGCGCAGTCGAGCAGGGTGCCGGAGAAATTGACCTGGTTGGCGCCGGCATTGGGCAGTATGACCGACGGCAGCATCGTATCCTGGTCGAAGGGGCCGATATTTTGGGTAAAAATGACATCGCCGCAAGCATCCAGTATTTCCATGAGGAAGGTGGCGCCTTTTGGCACGGCTCCTTTGAAACAGCCGTTGGCATCGGTAGTGGCATAGGCGCTGGAAGAGTCCGAGAGCATGGTGAGCCTGATCTTTGCCCCGGCATAAGGCGTCAGGCTGTCGCCGAGATACACTTTGCCGCTCAGCTCAACGAGGTCGAACGGCACATCGACGTTCCAGAAAGAGAAGTGCGGCACGCTTCCAATGTACTCATTGCCCACTTTTTGCACAGCGCCTTCTTCGATCCAGCGGGCTTGCAGCAGGTCGTAATGCCAGAGCGGCACTGATGCCGGGGCATTTTGGCGCTGGCTGGGCACGATGGGCATGTGCAGTTCCACCTTGCTGCCCTGGGCAACGCGAAGGGCTTGCCCTCCCGCGCTTTCCAGTTCCACGCCGACCATGCCGTAAGTGGCCAGGGCGCGCTCCACGCCGCCCGCATCGATGCCGCGCAGGTCGCCTGGCATGTTGAGGGCCAGGTTCGGGTCGGTGGGATCGAGGTAGCGGGCAAAAACCCGCACGCTGCCGGAATAAGGCTGCCCCGACTCGGTGCTGACGCTGTTGGCCGGGAAGATCAGCTTCACGCCGCCCGGTACTTCCACCACGCCGCCCGCAGCAGCGTTGACGCTTGCCGTTTGCGTCTTTTTCAGCAACTGGATGGTCAGGTTTTGAAAGGAGTTGTTTTCCACGAAATAGGCCCGGCTGAAATCGAAGTAGCCGATCTTCGACACAAACAGCTTGGCATCTTTGGCCGCCATGCGCAGGCCTTGCAGCCGGAACACGCCGTTCGCATCGCTGCGCACGGAAGCGCCTTCCGCGCGCACGAGCGCATCTGGTACCGGCTGGCCGTCTTCGTCGATGACGCGGCCGGCAAAGGTCACTTCGGCCGTTGGCTCGGGGTAAAACAGTTTGTCTTTCAGGCAGGCCGAAAAAAGGAGTAGGGTTAAAAAGGAAAAAAGGAGGGACAGTTTGATTTTTGACATAAAAGGCGAAGTTGAAACGGTTAATGCTCCCCAAAAAGGGGTGCTAAAATCGCTCGAAAAACGTCGCTTTGGAAAAAAACAACATGATTGTTACCCCAATCAGGGTAGATTCCGGGTTTACCCCACGGTTGATTTACATGGTTTACCCTTAGTTTGCCAAACGTGCACAAGCTTTTTCACTTTGCGGAAAAGCTACCGGCGCTGCTTAGCCAGCAGCCGGGAGTTTATCAACGACTTTTACGAAAGCTTCCTGAAAATATCGCCGCACAAAAACGATTTCGACGACCTGAAGCTGAAACGCCAGTCCGTCATGCTCCAAATGGCGATGGACGTGCTGCTCGACCTCGACAACAAAGGGCAGCTGTTGGCCAAGATGGTGCAGCCAGCCGCCAAGAGCCACGCCAACTACCAGATTGCCGACTTTAAAATGTTCTTAGATGCCCTGATAGGAACAGTTAAGAAGCACGACGTGTATTGGGACGAAGTGGTGGAAAAAGCGTGGCTGGAGGTGCGCGACGGGGCAATGGAGATTATTGGGAAGCATCGGTAGGGGGGGGTGACATCCCTGACAAGCCCTCCTCGGCTTCCGTGCCAACAACACTGCCCTGGCGCACTTGGCTCACTCAAAAAAATAAGAATAGCCCTTAAAAACCGGCGCAAACACTACATCCTGGGTCAGCAAAAACGACTCTTCGTTTATATCCGTGAAATAGCGCACCACATAAGGCTTTCCCGTCTCGGGGTAATAATTCGTTTCCGTGGGCCAAAAACGCACCCGCTTTTCCATGCCATCTGTCTTTTTGACGGTTATGATGGCATACGGCACTAATTGCAGCACCGAGTCGCGGAAGGGGTTGGTGGTTTCAAATGCCTCGGCGGCCAGGTCTTCAAACTGGATCAGGTAGCCTTCTGCCCTGCCCTTTCGCTGCGGCTTTTTGCTTGCTGGCGTGGTGCTGAAAAACGGCCGCACCTCGAACGTTGCCGTCCCGGTTTTCTGTACCACGAACGATTCGCTTTTGGCTTTCGGGTACTCTACTTTTATCTCCTGTATTTCTTCCGGCTTTTCGTTGAAAACAGCGCGGTCGCGCCAATCTTCCTCTTTCACCAGGTACCGCACCCGCAGAGAGCCTATAAAAGAGGGGATATGCATCACATAGGGCTGCTCCGAGCCTTCCATGATCATAATGGTGCCGTGCTCGTCGTTGGTGATGCCACCCACGTAATAGGTTTTCATGGGCTTGCCCTTGAGGTCGTACAGCTCCACCTTGATGCCGTCTGCTGCGATTTCACGGATCATGGATGGCACAGCCTGTGCCGGCGGTATGTACCGCACGTTGATACGGCTGATGGTTTCGAGCAGCAGCTTTGCCGCTGTAGGCCGGGCTTTGTACTTCCCGTTGTACAGCCAGTGGTCTTTTTGCCGCTCGAGGGTAGCTGTTTGGCCTTTGCGGTCGGCAATAAAGATTTTCCCGATCTCGTCGGTGTTGTGTACGGCGAAATCCATGTCCCAGGAAATCCGGCTGCCGCTTTTGTTGTTTTTGAGGTTATAGGCGTACCAGGCGCTGCCGCCGAGCACAACGAAGATAGCCGCTAAAAGCAGGGTTCGTTTCATAATTGTGTGATTTTGAAAAACATGCGCTTATAAAAACAACAGTAAGGGCGCATTGGTTTGGCAAGAACGGATGCAAAGATACGACTAAAACCACCTTGCTACACCTTCCAGCAGCCAATTTGCCAAACGATTTCGGCGGTAGGGCGGCAAGAACATGTTGGTGTGCGGGTAAATGCGGTTTTGATAGGTAACGCCGTGCAGGTTGGAGAACTCCAGGAAGCCCGCCTCGCCGTGGCTGTTGCCGATGCCGCTGTTGTTCACGCCCCCGAAGGGCAAATTCGGCTGGTAAAAATGCACCCCACAGTCGTTCACCGAAGTGCCGCCGGCCCTGGTTTCAGACAGCAACTTGTCGATGGCTTTTTTGCGGCTGCTGAAAATGTACATGGCCAGCGGCCTGGGCTTGCTGTTGATGTAGGCAATGGCATCGTCAAGGGTTTTGTAGGGCCTGACGGGCAGCAGCGGCCCAAATATCTCTTCCTCCCAAATTTGGGCAGATTCCGGCACCTCGGTCAGCACTGCAGGGTCGATGAAGCGGGTTTCCGGTGTGGTCGAGCCGCCGATATGGACTTTTGCGCCCTGCTGCACAGCATCGTCGAGCAGGGCTTTTACACGGGCATGGTGCTTGCTGTTGACGATTTGGCAGAAGTCGGGCGATTTCTGCCGCGCTTCGGGCGTGTCGCCGTAGAACTTTTTTATTTTTTCGGTCAAATGCTGCACTAATTTGTCGTAAAGGCTTTCGTGTACCAGCGCATAATCGGGCGAGATGCATATTTGTCCGGCGTTCATGCACTTAAGCCAGGCGATTTTCGCTGCGGCGTGCTCCAGGTCGGCCCTCTCGTCCACCACCACCGGGCTTTTGCCGCCCAGTTCCAGCGTCACGGATGCCAGGTTGGCCGCTGCTGCCCGCATCACGATTTTTCCCACTGCCGGGCTTCCCGTGAAGAAAATGTGGTTGAAGGGCAAGGCCAGCAACTCCTGCGATACCAGGGCGTCGCCGTCGAACATGGTCACTTCTTCCGGCGGGAAACAGTCGGCAATGATCTTTTGCATTACCGCCGAAGCATGCGGGGTAAATTCGGAAGGTTTCAGGATGACGCAGTTGCCCGCCGCGATGGCCGAAACAAGGGGCGCCAGGCTAAGGTTGACCGGGAAGTTCCAAGGCGATATGATGAGGCATACCCCTTTCGACTGGTACTGCAATTCCGAGCGGGTGCCGATGAGGAACAGGGGTGTGCCCACGCGCTTGGGCGTCATCCAGGAGCGAAGGTGCCGCATGGCGTGCCTTATCTCGCTGTTCACCACGCCGATCTCCGTTATGTCCACCTCTGTCGAAGATTTCCCGAAGTCGGAAAACAAAGCGGCCTTGATCTCGTTACGATACCGGAGCATGGCATCGTGCAGGCGCTGGAGCTTGGCGATGCGCTCAGCAGCCGTGCTGCGGCCGACCGGCCACTGGTGCTGGACTTGTTTTTCAAAAGCTTGGCGTATGGCGGCTTGCTGTTCGAGGGAAAGGCTGGGCGCTGCGTTCTGGTCAGACATGTGCTTGGCAGGTTGAATTGTTTGGCGAAAGTTCGCGCTTTTCCGGGAGATTGGGGCTGAAATTTATACCAAGATTATAGTGATTTGCGCGGTTTTCAGGATAGATCACATTGATTATCAAGGATTTGCCCCCAGATGTTTTCGCAAACCAATTTTCCTTGGGCGAGGAAACGCGTTTTTTTGATTTGAAAAAATTTTTAGTTTATAACGTTTTTCAAAACAAAAAACTGATTTGGCCAAAAAAATAAAAATTTAGCAGCCAAAGCTTTGCGGAAAGCAAAAAAGTTAATAACGTTGGGCATCGAAAAGTACCTGAGAAAAACAACACTATACTAACCGATCCATTCACCACAAAAAAAGCTAGTTTGTATGATTCAGATCAGTGTTAAATCCCTTCATTTTCACGCAGACGCGAAACTTCTGGAGTTCATCGAGAAAAAACTGGGCCGATTGGGGCGCTATTTCGACAGGCCGGTAGAAGCAGAGGTGCACTTGAAACTTCAAGACACAGGAGGCAAAATCCATGAAAAGATCACAGAGGTGAAACTCCACGTGCCCGGCGGCTGGTTGATGGACAAAAAAACGGGCCGGACTTTCGAAGCTGCCATTTCAGCCTCCTCCGATACCCTCAAGCGCCAATTGGTGCGGCACAAGGAAAAAGGGGCCAGCTTCCTGCCGAGAGACCAGCGCGATTTGGTGGCATAAGCAGGAGTTCTTGGAAAAAATTGAAATTTTGAGCCATCCCAGCATCGGGATGGCTCTTTTTTTTCACCTTCCCAACGACAACAAATTTGCGAACAAACGGTATGCCCCCGGTACCCCCGCCGGCAATTCCCGGAAAAACGAAATGCCCGTATAAACGTAGTGCCCCTTGCCGTATTTGGCCACCAGCAGCGAGCCATCCGCCGCTTTTTCGCCGGGGTCGTTCATGGAGAGCGGAGCCTCGAAAGCAGGGTCCCACTCGCTTGGGAAGTACAATCCGCGCTCCTGTACCCAGCCATTGAAGTCCTTGGCACTGAGCTTGTTGGGCTGGTTGAGCACGCTGTGTTCGGGCAATTTGAAGCGCACTTCAGCAGATTCATCCGTCACCCGGGCGCGGGAAATTTTAAGCGGGAAAGGCGCGAGCTTGTCGGCATCCACCACGATCTCCCCGCTGGTGTTGTACTGCACGATCAAGGTGCCGCCGGCCTTGACATAATCGAGCAAATGCTGCTGGCGGAAAGCGAGCCCGTCCTTGGTGTTGTAGGCGCGGATGCCCATCACGACGGCATCGAATTTTTGAAGGTTGGAAAGCTCCAGGTCCTGCTCGGTCAGCAGGGTGACGTTGCAGCCCATTTGCGCCAGGGCAGCTGGCACATCGTCGCCGGCGCCCATAAAATAGCCGATGTTTTTGGCTTTTACCTGCAAGTCGAAACGGGCTGCATGGGCCGTGGCGGGCAACAACACGCTTTGCTGCGGTATATGGTCGTATTTGATGCTGACTAACCGGGAGGTGTAAATCTTCCCGTCCACTTCTGCGTAAGCGCTCAACGTGGCCACCGAGCTGCTGTCTGGGGCCTCTATGCGGAACGTGAAGGTTTTTTCTTCCCCTTTTTTGGCAAATTCAAAAGGAGCGTGCGCGGCTGCTGTCACCCAGCGTTTTCCGGGCGCCAACGCCATGGCCTTGCCCTTTACGTTGTCGCGGCCCGCTTTCACGCGGATCGTTACATCCAGCTTGTTTTTGGTGAACAAATACGAAGACTCCGTGAACTCCACAAAAACCGGGGGCAGCACCTCAAAAGGCCGCCAGACTTCCCCAATGGCCGGTTCGCCGGTTTTCCAGGCAACATCGGTTTCGTACTCCAGCGGGATGCCGTTGACGGTGAGGCCCCAACGCACTTTGGCATAGCGCGGGGTTTCGGGCAGGCCGCGCAGTTCCTGTTTCGGCACGTGGTACATGCCCAGAGAGGCAGCATCGTTGAGCCAATACGGGGCTGTGAAAGGGGCGTTTTCAGGAATGGCCACCGTTTTTGAGAGCACCCAGCCTTTGTTGGTCTCCAAAGCTTGGGCGCTGAGGGTATCGAACAAGCCGGGCAGGATGCTTACCTGGGTCAGCACGACCTGGCTGCCGGCAGCCCGGCTGATGCATTCCAGGCGGAGCTTTACCTTGTCGCCCGGCGTAGCCGTAGGGTCGTCGCTCGTCGCTTCCAGGTATAACCCGAGGCAGCCGCGGATCACCGTTTTTATTTCTTCCAGTTTTTTGTCGCGCCAAACCCCTGCGGGCAATGCCCTGATCATTTGCATGGCTTTCAGCAAGTCGGGGACGGATGCTGCGGGGTTGTCTGGCCGAAAGTTTTGTTCCACCTTGGCCAGCAGCTTCCCGATAGGCTTACCACCTTCCACCCGGCTCCAGCTGGTGTTGACGCCCTGGAAAATGTCCTGGTTGGCGGGCCTTTCGCCTTTCAAAAAATCGAGGTACTCCACCGCCGAGCCGCGGCTGCTGAGCATTCCAAAGCCCTGGCAACGGTGCATGGAGCGGCTTTCGGCGGCGATCTCCCCGTTGCTCTTGCCTTTTAAGGGCAGCCAAACGCCCATGTCTATGGGCCACAGACTGCTTTTGTCGGCCTTTTGGAATGCTTCCTGGCTGCCGTAGAACCACCAGGAAGTGTTGAAAAACTGCCGGCGCGGCTGCCAGGGCTGCACCATTGTCAGTTGCTCGGGATAAACGTCGGCCCTTCCTGCCAGGTCGAAAGCCTCCGCCGCGAGCATGGCCGAGGCAGTGTGGTGACCGTGGGTGTCAAATTTCTTGTCGTTGGAAAAACGGTTGATGACCACATCGGGCTGCACCTTGCGGAATGCCCAAACGACATCCGACAGCACCTCTTCCTTGTTCCATATCTCCAGGGTTTCGTCCGGGTTCTTGGAGTAGCCGAAGTCGTTGGCACGGGTGAAAAGCTGCTTGCCGCCGTCCACAGAACGCGCCATCAGCAGCTCCTGGGTGCGCAACACGCCCAGCAGTTCCCGTATTTCGGTGCCGATGAGGTTTTGCCCGCCGTCGCCGCGGGTGAGAGAGAGGTAGGTGACATCGTAAAGCTTTTCGTTGCGCAGGTAGCTGATCATACGCGTATTCTCGTCGTCGGGATGCGCAGCGACGTACAGCACCGAGCCCAGCACATTGAGCTTTTTGACCGCCATTTGTAGGTCGGCAGCATTGGGCTTGGCCGGCTTTTGGGCGAATAGGGAAAGTGGTAGGAGGAGGAGGAGGAGAACTGAGGATTTGTTCATGATACGGTTGACGGTTTCCCCGCCGCAGTTTTAGGCCAGGCGGGTTGTTTGTATTAGGCGTAAGCAACCCAAAAATACAGCCTTTTTGTTTCAGGCATTTGCAAGTTCAAAATATTCTTCTTTACTTTGTGGCTTAAAGTACTTTATAATGGATGCCAACAAGTCTTTAGACGACCTTTCCCAGATTCGCTCCATCATGGAGCGTTCCAAAAAATACCTTTCCCTGAGCCCCTGGGCGGCCATCATGGCGGGGGTGTACGCGCTTTTGGGCGCAGGGTTTGTGTATTGGCGGGTGTATTATTCCCCTGAAGTGCTGTATGCGCAAATTCGGGAAGGCGGTTATTCCGCAGCCCTGATGATGTTCCTGACAGTTGCGGTGGCAGTATTTGTGCTGGCAGGCGGCACTGCCCTGTTGCTGAATTACCGCAAAGCCTCCAAAGCCGGCGAAAAACTGTGGTCGAAAACGGCGACGCGCCTCGCGGTCAATTTCGCCATACCCTTGCTGGCAGGCGGCATCTTCGTGCTTATCCTTTTTTTCCGGGGCTATTACAGTCTGTTGGCCGCTTCTACCCTTATTTTTTATGGCCTGGCCTTGCTGAATGCGGTCAATTTCACCTTCACCGATATCCGGAATCTGGGCATTTCTGAAATTGTGATCGGCTTGTTGGCCGGGCTTTTCCCGGGTAAGGGCCTGTTCTTTTGGGCCATCGGTTTTGGTGGGCTGCACATCGTTTACGGCATCCTGATGTACTGGAAATACGAGCGAAAGTCATGAAACATCCCATACAGACATTCAACAAGGCTTTCGAAAACCGCATCAGGCTGGGCATCATGTCGGCCCTGTCGGTGAATGACTACGTGGATTTCAACAGCCTGAAAGAATTGCTGGACGTGACGGATGGCAACCTCGCCGGGCATACCCGCGCGCTGGAGGAACTGGCCTATATCCAAATGGAAAAAACGTTCATCGGCCGCAAGCCCAATACCCGATACAGCATTACCGCCGAAGGCAGGGCTGCTTTTGAACTGCATTTGCGCGCATTGGAAAAAATTGTGAAGGGCGATTTTTGATTTTTTTTGCCCATTCACTTTGTCTCATAAAGTACACTGTCAAACAAATTTTTAAATGAACATGGAAAATCACGAATCTTCTGCATTGAGCCGCTTTGGCTCCTGGGTAAAAAATTCCCTACTCGTAAAACTCGGCGCCATCGGCTTCCTAACCCTTTTCTTGTTAATCCCCAACTCCATGATCCAGGGGCTCATTTATGAACGCCAGGGCCGCCTCAACGATGCCATGCGCGATGTAAGCACTTCCTGGGGCAGCGCCCAAACCGTCATCGGCCCGGTTTTGAGCGTCCCTTTTTCGGAATGGACGCAATTGCAAGACGGCAAAAAAGTGGAGACTATCCGAACCGCCTATTTTTTGCCCCTGGCGCTGCAAGTGGATGGAAAGGTCAATCCTGAAATCCGAAAACGCGGCATCTACCAAATCGTGCTGTACCAATCGGAGCTGAACATCAGCGGCAAGTTCAGCAAGCCCGACTTTGCTGCCCTGCACATCCTGCCGGAAGACGTGCACTGGGATCAGGCGAAGCTCTCGCTGGGCCTGACAGGCATGTCGGGCATTAAAAACATCATCAACCTCGATTGGTCGGGCACGAGCACCCGGCTGGAGCCCGGCACTGCGAACGCCGCAGTGTTGCCTTCGGGGGTCAGCAATGCCGTGGCCTTGTCGCCCGACCAGGAAGATTACAGCTTCAAACTGGCGCTCAAACTGAATGGCTCCGGGTTCCTGAAATTTGAGCCGGTGGGCAAAGAGACCAAGGTGGCCCTGGCATCCAGCTGGCCTTCCCCCAGCTTTGAAGGCGATTTTTTGCCCGATGAGCGGACGGTTTCCAATGCCGGTTTCCAGGCTTCCTGGACGGTGCTCGACCTGAACCGCAACTACCCGCAGCAGTGGAAAGACCAGGATTATAGCTTCCGGAACAGCGGCAACAGCCCCGCCTACGTGGCCGAGCAGTCGTATCGGGCGGGCGGAGTTGTCAACCAGCCCAGCTCCAGCTTCGGTGTTCGCCTGATACAAACGGTGGACGAGTACGCCAAAACCGACCGCTCTTCCAAGTACGCCATCCTGGTAATCGGGCTCACGTTTTTGATCTATTTCTTTTTTGAAACCCTGCGCAAATTCCACATCCACCCCTTCCAATACCTTTTGGTAGGCCTGGCTTTGAGCGTTTTTTACCTGTTGCTCTTGTCTCTTTCGGAACATTTGGGCTTCAACAAAGCGTATTTCGCAGCAGCGGGCGTCACCATTGGGCTCATAACTATGTATAGCGCCGGGGTGTTTAAAATCAGGCGGCTGGTGCTGCAGTTGTTTTTGTTGCTCACCCTGATTTACGCCTTCATTTTCATTGTGTTGCAATTGGAAGATTATGCCTTGTTGGCGGGCAGCATCGGCATATTCGCGGCGCTGGCAGCGGTGATGTTTTATTCCCGAAACGTCGATTGGTACAACCTGTCGCGCGATGATACACCAGCATCCTAAGCCTTTCCTAATAATTTCAGGGCGAGTGTAGCACTACTTTTGCTTTCAACGAAAGGAACATTCTAAATCGTTGACGGTATGGACTACATCATCAAAAAATGGAAAGGCAGTACACAAACATTCAGCTTCAATGGGTTTTATGTCCAGTTTAGCACCCGGTTGGAGGAATACGGAATCGTGCTGATGCGCGTGGCATTGGCGATTGTTTTTGTGTGGTTTGGCGCGTTGAAATTGGCAGGCATGAGCCCGGCACAGGAACTGGTGGAACGGACGATTTACTGGATTCCAGCAAAAATATTCATGCCCTTCCTGGGCTGCTGGGAAGTCGCCATCGGCCTGGGTTTGCTCATAAAGCGCTTTATTCCATACACCATCGTATTGCTGCTGTTGCACATGGTCGGCACCTTTTTGCCGATGTTCATCTTGCCGGATGTTTGTTTTGATGCCTTTCCATTTTGCCCGTCCTTAGAGGGCCAGTATATTTTGAAAAACCTGGTGCTGGTGGCGGGAGCCCTGTCGGTGGCGGGCCGGTACCGGACGGAATCGTGATTTTTTCTACAAAGGTTAGACCTCTCCGAGGTCTCGTAGCAACTTTGACGATTTGACCTCGGAGAGGTCTAATATTTGTAGAAATGGTTGGTAAGCATGGTTACCAGACCTCGGAGGGGTCTAATATTTCAACGGGAATCACCATTGATCTGCTAAATCACCCGCGCCCGTATTTCCCCCAGCGTTTGCTCCAGCACCAATTCCCCGTCCTTAAACACTGTTTTCAGTTCGCCTTGCGCCTCCTCTTCCCAGGTACAGTTGTCTTGCAATTCGTAGCGGCCTGTTGTGGCATTTTTATGCACGGCCATCAGTCCCCGGGCCGATTTTTTGGCGCCATCGTCCGTTTTCGGGTCTTTGAAAATAGCGCGGCCTTCGCCATTCACTTCGCCATAGGTTGCTTTCATGGCAAAGCCAAAGGTATCGCGGGTGACGTACTCGTAGGTATAGGAGCCGATGCCGAGCACCACGTTGTAGCTGGCAAATCCCTTCTTTTTTAAGCCCTCCAAAATGGCAGATTGCCGCTCCGGCGTAATGCTGTCGCCATAAATAAGGCCGATATGCGGGTCGAGCAAGCGGTATCCGCGTTCTGTGGTGATGCCTCCGAAGGTTTCCCAAAGACATTCGATGGCGCCTTTGTGGGCGGGGCTGCCAGCGGGCTCGGCCGGGTCGCCGACGATGATTTTCACCGGATCGCCGCTGTCGGGCCGAATGACTACTTTTCCATTCCGGGCCATTATTTTGCTGCGCAGCTGGGGCAGGAATTCGGTGATGACCTGCCAAAAATCCCAGGTATCCGACACGATGGAAACGATGCCGCTGGGGTACACTTTTTCGATCAGGTATTCGAAGGTGCCAATTTCACCGTCCTGAGTGCCCATGCACATCACGCTGTGCTCTGTGGCGGGCACGCTGCCCCCGATGAGTTCCTTGTCGCTGTCGGCGCCGTAATAGGTTTCGAGAAAATCGATGGCCGGAATGGTATCGGTGCCGCTGAAGCTCAGCAGGTGACCGGCGCCGCTCATGATCGCGTCTTCCACGCCCGACATGCCCCGGAAGGAGAAGTCGTGGCCCTGCCAGGGTACAAAGCTCAGGTCGTTCGGGGCCACGGTGTCGCGCGCGTACTGCACGAAGGTGCGCAGGTATTGGTGGGCGGTGGTGGCAGAGGTGCAGGGCTTCCACAGCACGGCGCTCATGAGTGTTTCCAGCATGTTGGTGAGCCAGAAAAATTCAGGTTTGGTGTTGCGGAGCGTCAGCATGGGCACGCGCATGGGCACGCGGCTGCCTTCGGGCAATGCCTTGATTTCCAGGGGCAGGTAGCCCAGGTCGTGCAAGTCGGCGATGTGCTGCACGGTAATGCTGTCTTTGCCCAGGTAGTTGTTCATCCGGCGGGTGTAAAAGGCCAGCACCTCGGCTTTGGGCAGTTGAAAAAACTGCTCGTTGAACTGCCGTTGCAAATACTCTTTGATGAAGTATTGCAGCCCGAAAAACACGATTTCATCTACACCTTCCACGCGCGATTTTCGGGGTGTCAGGTTGGAGTACACCAGCGTGGTGCCTTCGGGGTATTGGAATTTGTGGCCGACTTTGTAGCCGTCTTTCAGTAAAATAGGGGAAACTTGCATGGTGTTTGAAAGTATAGGGTGAGTGTTGATATAGTCAACGCAAAGTGGTTGTGAAAATCGTGATCGCATAATCATTTGAAAATCAGATGATTTTTAATCACTCAAATCATACAAATCACTTTAATCAGAGTATAATGGCCTTAGATTTTAAATTCCAGGCCGTTTTGCAGCAATTGCTGGTATTGGTTTTCGTCAAAAACAAAGAGGTCGGCTGGCCGGCGGCGTTCGTTGGAGCGGCGCACACCCACGTGTTTCAAGATGCCGAGGCCCATGATGCGCTTGTGGAAATTCCGGCGGTCGAGGGTGGTTTTCAAAATACATTCGTAGAGCGTTTGCAGTTCCGGCATGCTGAAAGGCTGGGGAAGCAGTTCGAAGCCGATGGGCTGCCACAGGACTTTACTGCGCAATCGGGCAACGGCTTTTTCAATGATGGCTGCGTGGTCGAACCCAAGCGCCGGCAATTGCTCCCAGGGCCACCAGGCGATGTTGCTGGCTGCTTGCCCGGCAGCAATAGCGTAGTGTTCGGCATTCACCAGAGCGTAGTAAGCTACCGACAGTACCCGGCCACGGGGGTCGCGTTCGGGATCGTCGAAGGTGAAAAGTTGTTCCAGGAATACACCGCTGATACCGGCCTTGCTGCTCAACACGCGCCCGGCAGCTTGTGCACAGGTTTCATCCAGGTTGAGGAAACCACCGGGCAAGGTCCAGCTTTCGGCAAAGGGCGCTTCTTTGCGCTGCAACAGCAAGATGGACAACTGGCCCTCGGTGTATCCAAAAATCACACAGTCCACCGTGAGTGATGGTTTGGGGTATTCGTCTAGGTGATGGTTCATTTTGTGTAAATTATACGCAAATGTATGGTGCTTGAAAGCTGTGTTGCAAGTTTTTTTGTGTAAAATTTACACAAAAATTATAAATAATTGATTTTCAACAAAATAAAAACCGTTAGTATCAGTGTGTTGTGTGCTGAATTCAAATGGATCAAAGCTATGCGCCCAGTTTTTCGAAATGCGGTTCCTTATTTAGTCAACACATAGGCACATAGGGACATAGTTCACATAGATTATGTTGCCCGGGCGGGCAGCCGTGTAATTACGAAAAATCTATGTGCCCTATGTCCCTATGTGCCTATGTGTTAAAACTAGAAGCACCGTAAGATTTGACAGAAGACATGTACCTTTAATGCTTCAAATCATTACTCACCTATTACCAATTTCAGACCATTACATGAGAAAACTAATTCAGTACAGCTTGCTTCTTGGCCTTTTCCTAGTCTCCAACACCGCATTTTCACAACAAGACTGGCGCTGGGACAACCACGGCGTAGGCTTTAGCGCGCCAGCCAACCTGCGGGTCACCACCAACAACGCCAGTGAATTTACGGCAGAAGGCAGCGACCTGTTCCTCACCATCTATGCCGAACAAGACGGCGAAGTGAGCGAGGAAACACTGGCAGATGCCCTCGTGGTGGCTGCCAAAGAACTGGAGTACGACCACATTTCCGACGTGGACGCGCTCGAAATCGACGACTTCACAGGCTACTACGTGGAAGGAACAAAAGACGGCGTGGGCGCTTTCATCATCACCCTGCTCGATAAAAAGAGTGCGACCAACTTAGTGGTGGTGCTGGTGTTCACCGATGATGCGGCGCGCGAAAAAGCCATCAAGGTGGCGACATCGTTTTATGCGTTTGACTGATCGGGGTTGTTCACCATGTAGGTTTTTTACCACATAGCGCACATAGTTCACATAGAGGATTATGTGCGCTATGTGTAAACAACTATGTGCCCTATGTCTCTATGTGCCCTATGTGTTAAAATTTAAGCAGCGACCCCCCCCTATCGCATTAGACCCAATATGCCGTCCGCTATTTGTGCCCTGCTTTGTTTCCAGGCATCAAAATCTATACGACCGGCCTGATACTCCTTTTCCACCGCCGCCAAATTCCCCAAAAGATTAACGGCATCCGGGAATTCGTTTTTCAACAATTCCAATGCAGTTTTTAGGTCTGCATTTGCAACCAAGGACGGCACTACACTAAAATCTGTTTTACCCTCCCGGCTTGGAAACACCCCGTCGAGCAGGCTGCGCACCGTCACCATTTCAAAACTTTGTTGGCACTGCACAGGTTGGTTAGCGCGTTCGGCACGGTCTATAATGCTGCGTGAGAAAAAGTGCGGCTGTATGGCGTCTTTGCAGTCAGCACAATTGCAGGGGATCATTTGCTCCACCTTCATGCGCGCGTTAAAATGAAAACTCCGGTTGAGCAAATCGATTTCCGCTGCGATTTTCCACACCAGTTCTTTTGCATCCCGGTTGAGTCCGTTGGCGCGGATGCTGATGCGCTTGTCGCGGTAACTCTCCAGCACTTCCACGCGTGCGCCATGTTCGCCTTGAAACACGGCGCCCCGCTTCCACATATTGGGGGGCTGTTCGAGCAGGGAGTGTTGCCGCACGATCAGCCGCGACATAATCCCTTTGGGCATAAACGTATATTGGTAGTGCAGTTGTAGGCCGTTGGATTCCCTCCATTTGTAGCCCTCCGGCGGATCATCTGGCAGGAGGGAAGGGACAATATATAAACCAGGCCTTTCCGGCGCAGGGTAGCAAAGCTCGAACTTCTCCATCAGGGCGAGCAATTCCGCAAAATAGTCTTCGTATTCGGCACATTTCCACACCGCGTTCAGGTCGGTTTTGGTAAAATGCCCGTTGTCGCCTTTTTTCCGGGTATGGTCGAGTACGCCATACACCGCATTGGTAGCCCATGAAGGCTTGAGAATGACCATCTGGTTTAATCCGGCTACATCCCGAAAATGCAGGATCACGCCCAGGTCGTGCAAAAACTCAAGCAAATAATCCTGCCGTTCGCGGGTATCGATGCCTTGGTCGTCACAGATTTTCCTAAAGTCCCGCAACAGAATATGGTCTTCTTCCCGGCCTTCCAGCATGCTGCGGATATGGGCCCATTTCCGCGGCACCCGCTCGCCCCGCTCGAACTGCGGCAGATTTCGGATGCTTCTTTCGATATGCCCGCGCAAGGCGACTGCGCCTTCGGCATCGGTGGCTAAGTTGATGACGGTCGGTTTGCCCTCTTGCAGGTTGGGGTAATCGCGGCGCAGGTCGCTCATGGGAAGGTTGGGCTGCATCTCCCCTTTTTGGTTCACAACAAGCAGCAGGCGGCTATCCTGGCCGTATATTTCCTGCACCTGCAGCCAGTAGTCGAACTGCTCCTCCTTGCGGCCGTCGCAGAGCAGCACGTACAGCGATTTTTTGGTGAGGAAAAACTGGTGCGTTGCGTGGTACACCTCCTGGCCGCCAAAATCCCAGATGTGCATGCCAAAGTTGGGGCTGGCTCCCGTCAGTTCGACGGATTTAACGATAATGCCCGGTGTGCTGTCCTTAACCGCATCGGGCATCGGCGCCTGGGGATCTTCAATTTTTCGGGCCAGGGTAGTTTTCCCGGCCCCGGCATCGCCGAGGATGATCATCTTGGCTTCGTAAACGATTTCTTCCCCTTGCTCAGCCAGTTCCGTGAAATAGTTTTGCAGGGCGAAGCGGCCACGGGCGACAATTTCTGGCGGCGGCGTTGTGAGCGATTCATTGCCGTAAAGGAACAAATGATCAGGTACGGGCATCTTTGCGGGCATTTTAAACTCCGTCAATAGATTCTCGCACAAATCCAGAAAACGCAGCCTGGGCATAGGCTTTCCGGCAAATGGCGCCTCTGTCAGGCCATTTCCCCGCAAGTTCAAGGCTTCCAGGTTGGAGAATTGATGCCCAACAAGCTGTACAATCTCCTGCCATTTTGAGTCTGAAATACCCGACCATGCCAGGTTAAGCCCGGCCAGGTTGCCATCGGGGTGCAGCGCATACAAGGCCTTATGCCCTTTTTTTCCACCAGAGTCGGCCTGAAGCGCCATCACATTGCGCACAGGGTCGTGTCCGTTTCGGGGAGCGGGGTGCAGGGTACGGCCAAGGGTTTTTTCCAAGGTGGCGATGAATAGGGGTGTTTTCATGTGCGAATCATATTTGTAGTTATTCAGCCATCGATTGAATTATGATTGTTGATCGCATTTTAGAGGCATAAATTACGATTTCTTGGCGTCGTAAAAAATCAACCATTCTTCAATACTTCGACAATCGTCAATCATTTACTCGCCAATCGTCAATCAAAAAACAGGATAAAATTGGTTCCTCCATTAACCCTATTCATCCCCAGCGGTTCGTCCCTCACCGCCTGCTTGCATCGCTCCGGCACTCGCCCATCGCTCCGCGCCCCTTTGCTCACGGGAAAGCAGGAGGGCTAACCAACTGACTGGAGGACGAGGCGGAAGCCGAGATAGTAGTCGCGGTAGTCCGGCCTGTAGTTGAGGCGGTACGCAGTGCGGCAGTACTGCGGATCGATGATCCAGCCGCCGCCGCGGATCGCGCGGTGGACGCCCTGCTCAGGGCCCTGTGGATTATCCTGTTTCCCCGCCGTGTAATCGGCATACCAATCCGCGCACCATTCCCAAACATTGCCGCTCATGTCGTATAACCCTAAGAAATTGGGAAGCAGCAGCCCCACTTCTTTTGTTTCACCATCACTGTTTTTATCATACCAGCCCACCTGATCGAGCAAATCGCTGCCGGCGTATTCAAACGAATGGCCATCTTCTCCCGTATCCCCGACTTTGGCCGCAAATTCCCACTCCGCTTCTGTGGGCAGGCGGTATCCGTTGGCTTTCAGGTCGCGCTGTACCAGGCCCTCGTTGGGCAATGCCCAGCGATCCTGCTTTTTGCCAAATGGTTGACCGTTTTTTTCCACATAAACCGCTTTGCGGCCTGTTTTTTCGCTGAGGGCATTGCAAAATACCGCAGCATCGAACCAACTAACGTTTTCTACCGGCCGCTGTGGGCCTTTGAAATGGGCAGGGTTTTCGCCCATGATGGCTTCCCACAATGACTGTGTCACGGGGTGCTCGCCGATCAAAAACGGGTCGAGTTTGACCGGATGTTGCGGTTTTTCATTCGAATAGGCGCTTTCATCTGTTTCAAGGCTGCCCATCAGGAAGCTGCCGCCCGGCGCCTGCACCATGCGGAAGGCGGTGGCCGTGCCGGGGATTTTTTGGGTGTAGTAGGGATTGGGTATCATGTGGTGGGTGGTATTGCAATGAAACGGTGTGCAAGTATAGGGCAATAATGGAGAAAATGGGTAAAAAAGCCAATTTGTCGAACACTCGGTACAGCCGAGTGTGGGCAGCGCATAATTTTTTGGCAACTTGCATCCCGAATTTTCAATCAGAGAAAAGGCTTAAAAAGTGCAGCATTTATTTATGCTTATTGGTCAGACCGCGAAAAGCGGTCAGACCAAGAGCCATCGTCTGACCGCTTTTCGCGGTCTGACGAATAAGTTACCACGGGTAAAATGTGTGGGAAAGTGCCCTGTATTATGAGTGCCAAATTATCACCAAATAACCTTTATCAATGGGTGATACTGTACAATTTTATGATCGACCGTTGCTATTTCCAAATCTAACAATATACGCCTCATTGCATATATTCTTTAAGTTCTTCAAGCGGTTCATTAAAGTCCGCTGCCATTTTAATCTTGCCTTTCAGTGTTCCTAATGTCCGTTTATACTGTGATTAAAGTGATTTGTATGATTTGAGTGATTTAAAACATCTGATTTTCAAATGATTATGCGATCGAGATTTTCACAACCACTTTGCGTTGACTATACCAGGTTTTTTGCCTGGCTTCCAGCTGGCGTTTTTCGCTAACAGAAAATCAATAAACTCAGCCACCAGTATTTGTTCGGTCGGCGCCAATTGATGGTATTTTTTTAAAATGAGGGTATCTCCCATAACGGTTATACCTCACGCCGCCAAATTTTGGGCATGCCGAAGTCTGTAATCATTTCAAAATCAATTATTTGTATCAATCAAATCACCAAAATCAGGCGAATCATAGTATAGATTGACTGTTTTGCAATTGTTTGCTTTACAAAATTACGCATTTTTTGCAATAAAAGCCCAACATAAAAAAATCCCTGCAACACGAAAACACGCGTTGCAGGGATATATATATTGCCAACAAACCGTCGGCAGCACTTTAGCCTTTACCGGCCCGTGCGCTTTCGATAACCGCTTTGGCCACAGATTCCGGCGGTGGCGCGTAGTGGCTGAATTCCATCGTGGAAGAAGCGCGGCCAGAAGTGAGGGTACGGAGCTGGGTCACGTAGCCGAACATTTCTGACAGGGGCACTTCTGCCTGGATGGCGACGGCGCCGCCCATGCGGGTCTCCTGGCCTTTCGGCATGCCGCGGCGGCGGTTCAAGTCGCCGATGACCGGGCCCACGTACTCTTCCGGCGTGATCACCTCGAGCTTCATGATCGGCTCCATGATCTGCGGCTTGGTGGCCGGGGCAGCGGCGCGGAAACCTTCCTTGGCGCAAAGCTCGAACGCGATGGGCTTGGAGTCCACGGCGTGCATGCTGCCGTCGGTCACCCGCACCTTCATGGAATCGATGTTGTAGCCGGCCAGGATACCGTTGCTCATCATCTGGACGAAACCGTCGTGGATGGGCTTCTGGTAGTTCTTGTCGATGGCGCCGCCCACGATACCCCACTCGAACTGCAATTTCTTCTTGCCGCTCTTGAAGTCGTCGCTTTGCAGGAACTCCTCGTCGGCTGGGCCGAGCGTGAATTCCATGTCGGCGAAGAGACCGGAACCGCCCGTTTGCTTTTTCAAGCGCTCGCGGTGCGAGGTGGTTTTGGTCAATGCCTCCTTGTAGTTTACCTGCGGTGCGCCCTGGTTGCATTCTACTTTGAACTCGCGGCGCAGGCGGTCAACGATGATCTCCAGGTGCAGCTCGCCCATGCCGGAGATAACGGTCTGGTTGGTCTCCTCGTCGTAACGCACGCGAAAAGTTGGGTCTTCCTCGGCCAATTTGTTGAGGGCCATGCCCATCTTGTCGAGGTCTTTCTGCGTTTTTGGCTCTACGGCCAGGCCGATTACCGGCTCGGGGAAAACCATGCTCTCCAGCACAATGGGGTGTGCCACGTCGCAAAGGGTATCGCCTGTGCGGATGTCTTTGAAGCCTACCGCTGCCGCGATGTCGCCAGCCTCTACCGAATCGATCGGGTTTTGCTTGTTGGCGTGCATTTGGTACAGGCGGCTGATGCGCTCCTTGTCGCCGGTACGTGTGTTCAGGACATAAGAACCTGCGTCCAGTTTGCCTGAGTACACCCGGATGAAGCACAAACGGCCTACGAACGGGTCGGTGGCAATCTTAAATGCCAAAGCCGTGAAAGGCTCTTTGATATCGGGTTTGCGCGATACTTCGTTGTCGTTGCGCGGGTCGGTACCCGTTACGGCCGGGATGTCGGTCGGTGCGGGCAGGTAGTAGCAGGTTGCGTCGAGGCAAGCCTGTACGCCTTTGTTTTTGAAGGCGGAGCCGCACATGACGGGCGTCATTTTCAGGTCGCAAACCGCGGCGCGCACGGCGGCGCGCATTTCCTCCACGGTGATGCTGTTCGGGTCTTCGAAGAATTTTTCCAGCAGGGTATCGTCGTAGCTGGCCACTTCCTCGATGAGGATTTGGCGCTGTTCGTTTACCACCTCTTTCAAGTCGTCAGGAATTGGAATAACGTTGTAGGTCATGCCCTGGTCGGCTTCGTTCCACACGATGGCCTGGTTGGTCACGAGGTCAACAACGCCTTTGAAGTTGTGCTCCGAGCCGATGGGCACCTGCAGCGGGATGGCGTTGGCGCCTAATTTCGCCTTCATGTCTTTCACGCACATCATAAAGTCGGAGCCGGCGCGGTCCATCTTGTTGACGAACGCGATGCGCGGCACGCGGTAGTTGTCGGCCAGGCGCCAGTTGGTTTCCGACTGCGGCTCAACACCGTCAACGGCAGAGAAAAGGAACACGAGGCCGTCGAGGACGCGGAGGGAGCGGTTCACTTCCACCGTGAAGTCAACGTGGCCGGGCGTGTCGATGATGTTCATGTCGTATTTTTGGCCTTCAACGGTCCAGTGGCATTTGGTAGCGGCGGAGGTTATGGTGATACCACGCTCCTGCTCCTGCTCCATCCAGTCCATGGTGGCGGCGCCTTCGTGCACTTCGCCAATTTTGTGGTTGACGCCGGTGTAGAAGAGTGTGCGCTCGGTGAAGGTCGTTTTGCCCGCATCGATGTGGGCGGCAATACCGATGTTACGGGTGAACCGGAGGTCGTTTGCCATGACGTATTGTATAGTTAAGATGAGTGAAGAGTTATTTTTTTCGATAAATTCTGCAAAACGCAGATCAAGCCACGTTAATTAGAATGAAATTTTGGGCAAAAGGCGTTTGGATTTTGAAAATTCCGAATTGCAAAAACAATGCCTCCTTTTCCAATCCCTTTAAAAACGCCAATACCGCCGAAAATTGACCGCGCATTTTCACAAAAAAAAGCGCGGGCAATCCTGGCGGTAGCTTTGGCTGAAAGCCGGCTTAGACCCTGAAATGGGCGAAAGCGCGGTTGGCTTCGGCCATTTTGTGCGTGTCTTCGCGTTTTTTTACGGCGTTGCCTTCGCCTTTGGCGGCGGCGACCACTTCTGCGGCGAGTTTTTCAGCCATGCCTTTGCCGCTGCGGGCGCGGGCGTATTTGATCATCCACTTCATGCCGATGGAGATTTTCCGGTTGGCCGGCAATTCTGTCGGGATTTGGAAGGTGGCGCCACCGATACGGCGGCTGCGGACTTCCACTTGAGGCATGACGTTGTTGAGTGCTTTTTTCCACACTTGCAACTCGTCCTCGTTGGTGCGGCTTTTCACGATGTCCAAGGCATCGTAGAAAATGCTGAATGCAACGCTCTTCTTGCCCTGCCACATCAGGTTATTGACGAAACGTGTTACCATCGTGTCGTTATAACGCGGGTCGGCGGCCAATACTCGAGGTTTCGGTTTGTGCTTACGCATTGTTTAATGTGATAATTAGTGAATGTGATAATGTGATAATAACTCTGTAATGTGATAATTTTTGCAAAGATGATAATGAAAAATCAAGCGCGAAGCCAATTATCACATTATCAAATTACCAAATTATCAAATTGCAAAATTATTTTTTGGGGCGCTTCGTGCCGTATTTGGAACGGCTCTTGTTGCGCTTGACCACGCCGGCAGTATCGAGCGCACCGCGCACGATGGTGTAGCGTACACCTGGAAGGTCTTTAACACGGCCACCGCGCACCAGCACGATGGAGTGCTCCTGCAAGTTGTGGCCTTCACCCGGGATGTAGCAGATCACCTCTAAGCCGTTCACCAGGCGCACTTTTGCGACTTTGCGAAGGGCCGAGTTGGGCTTCTTGGGAGTAGTAGTATATACCCGGGTGCAAACGCCGCGTTTCTGCGGGCTTGCGCTCAAGGCACGGCTCTTACTCTTGTATTCCACCTTCTCGCGGCTGTTGCGCACCAATTGGTTGATAGTTGGCATACCTTTTTTTGTGAAAAATTATTGTAACTCGTTCAAAATCAATGAGAAAACGGCACAAGAAGACATGCCTTTCCCAAAAGCGAACGCAAAGGTAACGCTATGCGGCGTATTTTCACCAAGAACTTTAAAAAAATGTGGAATTTAGGCGGGTTGGCAACGGGATAGCCCGCAAAGGCGTGTTACCGCGAGGTTAAGACCGGATTCTGGGCGCTGGAGAAATTAATATCTGATACTTTTGTGGGTGGTGATTGGTGATTGGATGATTGGTGATTGGTAGCACAGCATTTCTTTTCAGGGTGGAATTTGTTTTTCAGCACGCATGGCTTAGCCCAACGATTCATCTATTGGCTGGAGGGCTGGAAAACAATTTTTCAGAAAAGCACCATAGATATGCACCAATCACCAATCATCTAATCACCAATCACAAAAAAACGAAAGCATGAACCCAAAACGTATTCGGCTCATCATCGGACTCATGTCGCTGGCCTTAGTCGGCATCATCAGCCTGCAGGTGTATTGGATCGGCTGGAATATCCGGCTGAACGAAGCCAAATTCGATGCCGATGTTTTTGATGCGCTCAACAAAGTTGCCAGCCGCCTGCAATACCATGCAGAGATGAAGGTCCAGGAGGCCCTCAACGCCTCCCGCCGGCAGAGCAACAACGAGGCCAACAGGAACATCCGCGAAGCGGCCAAATACTTAGAAAACGGCTTTGCCTCGCGCAGGGTGGGCGCCAACGACAGCCTGCCCAACCCTGTGGGCGAAGGAGAGTCCTTTGAAGAGAACATCAACCGCTGGGAATACATGAAGGTGATACAGCTGGTAGATGCCAAGCCGCTGGCCGAACGCATTTCGCTCGACATGCTCAACCGCTCCGTCAGGGAGGAAATCGAAAGCCGGGGAATCAAATCGGCCTACCAGTACGGCGTTTACTCCACCGCCCGCAACAGCTACGTGATCGTGAACGACCATTACGTGGTGGAAGACAGCGGGCCGCAGGTGGCGCATGGCGGCGCGCCCACGCTCTTCAATTCGCCGTACAAAGTAGCCCTTTTCACCCAGGACATCGAATCTCCGGGATACCTGTCGCTGTATTTCCCCAACCGCACCCGCATGGTGCTGGAATCGGTGCTCGGCACTCTGCTGCTCTCGGTCATTTTCACGGGCATCATCCTGTTCTGTTTCTGGTACACCATCCAGGTGATCTACCGCCAAAAACAGCTTTCCGAGATGAAGACGGATTTTATCAACAACATGACCCATGAATTCAAAACCCCCATCGCCACCATATCCCTTGCCGCCGACAGCATCAGCAGCCCCAAAATATTGAGCAGCCCCGACAAGATCAAGCGCTTCATCGACATCATAAGGCAAGAGAACCGGCGCATGAACAGCCAGGTGGAAAGGGTGCTGCAAGTGGCCGTGATCGACAAAAAAGACTTCCAACTCAGCATCGGCGAGCTGAACATGCACGAGGTGATACAACAAGCCGTGGACAATTTCAGCCTGCAAATCGAAACCCGGGAAGGTAAGTTAGAGGTCAACTTAGATGCCCAAAACCCCGTCATCGAAGGCGACGCCACCCATATCGCCAGCATCATCCACAACCTGCTCGACAACGCCAACAAATACAGCCCCGAAAAGCCACACATCATTGTCAGCACCCGCAACGTGCCGATGGGGCTGGAAATTACCGTGCAAGACCACGGCTTAGGCATCAGCAAGGATGCCCGCAAACATGTTTTTGATAAATTCTACCGCGTGCACACTGGAAATATCCACGACGTGAAAGGTTTTGGATTGGGCCTGAGCTACGTCAAAGCCATTATGACGGCCCACAAGGGGCTGGTGGATGTGCACAGTGAATTGGGGAAGGGGAGCAGTTTTGTGCTGACGTTTCCAAGCTAAGGAATGCGGAGTGCGGAATGCGGAATGCGGAGTGCGGAGTGCGGAGTGCGGAATGCGGAATTTGCACGGCGTTGGGCGCTGCTTTTGGGATTGTGCTTCGGCGCTTCTGGCGAAATGGATACTGGTTATGTAGCATTTGAGCCGTCGAATTATACCAGGATTCGCCTGATTTTTGTGATTGAGTATGATGGATTCAATTGATTAGAAAGATCGGCATACACAAAACCAAGCGGTGTGAGGTATACATAGCATCCGGGATATTGCATGGCTGCCCGGCAAACTATGTTGAACACTTTGGAGCCTGGGATTATAAAGAAGTCCGTTGTGCCGGTTTACCCGAATGCTATTTTTAATTTCGGCAAAGCGTCATTCAAAAAAAACGCCCAATTTTTAAGCGCATGTTGCCGTCCTATTCAAAAATCAGGCGCAACCACACTTAAAAATCAGGCGTTCTAAGTCCTTTCACGGCACTATGGACGTCGAAAACGCTGCTCCCTCCCCCAAATTCATAAAACCCAAAAGCGCCGAAGCGAAATGCCAAACCATTCAGCGATGCTGTGCAAATTCCACACTCCGCACTCCGCACTCCACACTCCGCACTCCGCATTCCGCATTCCGCACTCCGCACTCCACATTCCGCACTCCGCATTCCGCACTCCACACTCCTCAATACCCGTCGTTTTGCTGCAAATTCCTATTTGCCTCAATCTCCCTTCCCGGTATCGGATACACCAATTTGTTGTCGTCCCAGTTCAGGCCGTCCACTGTGCCGCGCAGGCGTTTGATGTCGTGGATGCGGTGGCCTTCGAAGGCGAGCTCCAAGCGGCGTTCGAGCAGGATATCGTTGAGGGTGACGCCGGTTTTAGCGCTCAGGCCGGCGCGGGTATGCACGGCGTTGTAGTCGGCATCGGCGTTTTGCGACAGGCGGGCCTTGCACTCCGCGCTGATGAGGTACATTTCAGCTAAGCGGATGATCGGGATGTTTTTGTACTGGTTTTTCCATTTCCCGGTTCTGGTAGCGCCATTGCCCTGGTAAAAGAGGGCCAGGCGGGCATCCGAAGCGCTGTACAGGTCGAGGTGCTTTTGGTTGATTTCGATATCGCCGTCGCGGCCCCCGAACTGCGGCACGGAGAAGAAGGTGACCAGCTCGTTGTCGCCATCCTGGTCGGAGACTTGCATCGAGAAGATGGCCTCGTTGGTGTCGTCGTCGCGGTTCCAGAGGTCGGCGTAATTGGGCAGCAGGCTGTAATTGCCGGAATTGATCACGATTTCAGCGTATTCCATGCTTTCGTCGTACTCGCCTTTGCTCAGATGCAGCCGGGCGATATAGGCTGCCGCCACGTATTTGTTGGCGTACACGTCGTTTTCATCGGGGAGCAGTTCGTAGGCGGCATGGAGGTCGGCTTCCGCGAAATCGTATATTTCCTTGACACTTGCCCGTGCCACGAAGCTGGCATCGTCGATGCCGCGCGTGGGGGTGCTTACCAGCGGCACACCCAGTTGGCTGTTGGCGCCGCCCGGCTCGTAGGTTTTGCCGTAAAGGCGCACCAGTTCATAGTAGCAGGCCGCGCGGATCAGGCGGGCTTCCCCTTCTACCCGTTCGCGGTCGTCGGCGTTCACGACGTTCAGGGCGCTCAGCACGTTGTTGCAGGTATTGATGGTGGCGTAGGCCTGAGACCAGGTGTTTTCCACGTCGTAGTTGCCGGGGTCCATCGTGTGGTTAAAGATGTCGCGGGGGTCGCTAAAGGTGCCTACCCAGCGGATTTCGCCGTCGCCGCCGGCTAATTCGGCGTCGCGGAACAGATTGCCGCCGTAAACGCCTTCCTGGCTGAGGTTGTTGTAGGCGCCCAGCAGCACCAGTTTCACGTTGGCGTCCGAATTGAGCGCAATGCCTTCGCTGATGCTTTGTTGCGGCTCGATCTCGAGTTTTTTATCACAGGCTGCGGCCAAGATTATCAAGCTTGCCAGCAGGAGTGTTTTTATATTTTTCATTGTTATTCTTTTTATACCCAGATTTGGGTGGATTTAAAAGATTGATGGATGCTAAATTTTGATTTTCAATGGATTGCGAAAATACCAGGGGATAAATCCTTAAAAATCAATATGATCCATCCTGAAAATCATGCAAATCGCCAGAATCCTGGTCTAGAACCCGATCCGGATCCCGCCAACGATGCTCTTTGGCTGCGGGGCGGAGTAAAAGTCGATGCCATAGGTGGTGTTGTTGGCTAAGTAGTCGGCGGTCACTTCCGGGTCCCATCCTTCGTATTTGGTGAAGGTGAGCAGGTTGGTGCCGGTGGCGTAAAGGCGCAGGCTGCGCACGCCGCTGCGGCTCAGCCAGTTGCTGGGCAAGTCGTAGGCCAGCGTCACGTTTTTCAGGCGCAGGAAAGCGCCATCGGAAACATAGCGGCTGCTGCGGCCAACGTCGCCGTTGGAATAGCCGAGGCGGGCTTCCGGCACGTCTGTCACGTCGCCGGGGTTCTGCCAGCGGTCGAGCTGGTCTTTGGTCTGGTTGTCGAACCAGCAGGCATTGCAGGACATAAAGGTGTCGCCGGCGCGTTGGATCTTGTTGCCGTGCTGGCCCTGGAAACGGATATCCAGCGTGAGCCCTTGCCAGCTCAGCGTGTTGCCGATGCCGCCGATCATGGTGGGCAGCGGGGAGCCGAGCACCACGTAGTTGGCCTCGTTGAAGTCGTTGGTGGTGGCCGTCGGGTCGCCGCCTTCTTCGTTGACGTAGTACAGGGCATCGCCGTTCTGCGGGTCAACGCCGGCGTACGCTGCGCCGAAGAACACACCGATCGGCTCGCCCACTTTCACCACGTTGGCGGTGCGGGTGCCCCCGTCGTCGATGATGGTTTGCCCGTCGGCAAGCGATACGACTTCGTTTTGGTTGAAGGCCAGGTTGAGGGAGGTGGTCCATTTGAAATCGCCCACGAGGTTGTTGGAGTTTAGGGTAAACTCAAAGCCTTTGTTGCGCAGTTCGCCGATGTTTTTCCACTGGGTGCGAAAGCCGCTGGTGGAGGGTACGGGCACTTGCTGCAAGAGGTCGTTGGTGTTTTTGACGTAGTAGTCTATTTCGCCGCTCACCCGGTTCTTGAACAGGCCCCAGTCGATGCCTAAGTCGATCTCGGTGCTTTTTTCCCAGGTCAGGTCGGGGTTGGCGATCTGCTCGGGGGCGAAGGTGCTGCCGCCGGCATAGCTTCCGGGGCTGTACAGGCCCAGGGCGCGGAAATTGCCGATGTCGGCGTTGCCGCTCTGGCCCCAGGAAGCGCGCAGTTTGAGGAAGGACAGCACACTGGCATCCTGCAAGAATGCTTCTTCGCTGAGCACCCATCCGGCAGAAACTGCCGGGAAGAAGGCGTAGCGTTTGTCAGCGCCAAAACGGGAAGAACCATCTACCCGGGCAGAGGCGTTGAACAGGTATTTGCGGTCAAAATTGTAGCGCGCCCGGCCAAAATACGACAGGAAGCTGTACTTGTCTTCGGTGCTGGTGCCGCCGGTAATGAGCGCCGCGCTGGCCAGTGTTTTCAAGGCATCGGAGGGGAACTGCTGGCCTTCTACCGATGTGCGGTTGTTTTCGCTCTGGAAATATTCGGTTCCGAGGTCAAAGCCCAGGTCGTTGCTTCCGAATTCCTTGTTCCAGCGCAACACGGCGTTGGTGTTGTAATCCGTTGCGCCGGCGAATACCGACTGGCCGTAACCGTTGGTGGAATTGCCCGCATCAGTGCGCGCGCCAAAGCGGGCTTCATCGCGCACGTTGTACAGGTTGACGGCGCCCTCAACGCGGAGGGCGAGGTTGTCGTTAAAGCTGTAGTCGCCGAAAACATTGGCTAATGTACGGGTAGTGAACACTTTTCGGGTGGCGTCTTCAAAGTCGATAAGGCCGTTGTAATAGGTGGTGATGGGGCGGTCGTAGAGCACTCCGTCGGGGTCGCGCATGGGCGTGATGGGCGCCAGGGCCACCAACTGCATGGGCGTGGAGAATGCGTTGTCGTCGGACACCTGTCGGGTTTTGGTGCGGGAAACAGCCATATTTACCCCTACTTTTAGGTTTTGCAGCGCGTTGAAATCGAGGTTGACGCGAGCGCCGTCCTTGTCGAGGTTGTTCGATTTCAGGATGCCGTTGATAAAGCCGGTGTTGGCGCTGACGTAATAGCGCATGCGCTCGTTGCCGCCCGACATGTTCAGGGTGGTATTGCGCATGGTGCCGTTTTGGAAAATCTGATCCTGCCAGTTGGTTTTGTCAACGCCCGTCATCCAGTCGTCGTTGCGGCCTGAGTAGCGGAAAAAGCGGTTTTTCACGAAGGTGGTCCAGGAGCCCGGATCGTCGTAGTCAACCCCTTCCAGGTCGTCGGAGTTGTTGGCGGCTTCGGTGAACAGTTCCACGAATTCTTTGGCGTTGAGGAATTCGCGCTTGTTGGTGGGCTGGCTGAAACCGGTCTGGAAGTCGAGCTCAACCTGGCCTTTGCCCGATTTGCCCGATTTGGTGGTGATGAGCACCACGCCATTGGAGCCGCGGGAGCCGTAGATGGCTTTGGCAGAGGCGTCTTTCAGCACTTCGATGGATTCGATGTCGTTGAAATTGAGGTCGGCCAGCGGGTTGAGCGCCGCGCCATAAGTGTTGCGGGCTTCTTTGGCCAGCGGGATGCCATCCACCACAAAAAGCGGCTCGGTGCCGGCGTTGATGGAGCCGACCCCGCGCACGCGCACGCGGGCGGCAGCGCCCAGCTTGCCGTTCACGCTTTCCACGCTCACGCCGGCAGCCTGGCCTTGCATGGCTTGTTCGAGCGACACGACGGGCATGCCTTTCACGTTTTCGTTGCCGAGTTTGGCGATGTTGCCCGTGAGCGTGCTGCGGATCTGTTTGCCGTAGCCAATGACCACCACTTCGTCCATTATGTTTTGGTTTTCCTGCAAAATAATGGAGAGAGCGGTGTTAGCCCCAACAGCCACTTCCTGGGTGACATAGCCGGTGTAGGCGACGGTCAGGGTGCTGTTGTTGTCGGGCACTTGTACGGAGAATTGCCCGTTCACGTCGGTGCTGGCGCCGGATCGGGTGTTTTTGACGGCTACGGAAGCGCCGATCAGCGGCGTTCCGGCGGGGTCGGTAACTTTGCCCGTCACGGTGCGTTGGGCCTGCGCACCAACGGCGAAAAAGAGGCAAAGCAAAGCGGAAATTAGAGTTTGCTTCATGAAAAGTTGATTTGGTGAAAACAATTGTTGTAGCATGGAAAATTTATCCTGCTAAAGTAAAGCGCTTGTAAACACCATGTAATACAAATCGGCTGCTTATTTTATTTTGAACCGATAAACCATGCTTTATTGTCATTTCAACAGCCAAACAGTTTTCCTACCTTTGCCCCACCAAGAGTACATTACTAACCATATAAAGTCAAACCTACCATGATCATCGGTGTACCAAAAGAGATCAAAAGCAATGAGAATCGCGTCGCGCTCACGCCCGCAGGCGCCCTGGAGTTAACCCGCCGCGGGCACTCCGTTTTTGTACAAAGCACTGCGGGTGTCGGCAGCGGTTTTGAAGACCACGATTATGTAAGCGCCGGCGCTAGCATTCTTGCCACGGCAGATGAAGTTTGGGCCAAAGCCGACATGATCATGAAGGTGAAAGAGCCGATCGCGGAGGAATATGCGCGTTGCCGCCCCAATCAGCTGGTATTTACCTATTTCCACTTTGCTTCCAGCCAGGAACTGACGAAAGCCATGATCGCCAGCGGGGCCATCTGTTTGGCTTATGAAACGGTAGAAACCAAAGACCGCCAGTTGCCGCTGCTTATTCCGATGTCGGAAGTGGCGGGGCGTATGGCCATTCAGCAGGGCGCCAAATACCTGGAGAAACCGGTTAAGGGTCGCGGTGTGTTGCTGGGTGGGGTTCCCGGCGTTCCGCCCGGCAAGGTGCTGGTGCTCGGTGGCGGCATCGTCGGTACCCAGGCCGCAAAAATGGCTGCCGGCCTCGGCGCCATGGTCACCATCCTCGACGTGAACCTCACGCGCCTGCGCTACCTGAGCGACGTGATGCCAGCCAACGTCGTGACGGAATATTCCAACGAGTTCAACATCCGCCGCCTCATTCAAACGCACGACCTGATCATCGGGGCGGTATTGCTGCCAGGGGCCAAGGCCCCCAACCTCATTACCCGCGAAATGCTCAAGCTGATGCGCCCAGGCACCGTGGTTGTCGATGTGGCCGTGGACCAAGGCGGTTGTATGGAAACGACCCGCCCGACCACACACGCCGACCCCACTTTTATCATCGAAGACGTGGTGCACTACTGCGTAGCCAATATGCCCGGCGCCGTGCCGTTCACTTCTACGGTGGCTTTGACCAATGCGACCCTTCCGTATGCCCTACAATTGGCGGAAAAAGGCTGGAAAAAAGCCTGCGCCGACAACCTGGAGCTGCGCCTGGGCCTCAATGTGGTGAAAGGGAAAGTGGTGTACAAAGGCGTTGCGGATGCTTTCAACCTGCCGCTGGAAACAGTGGAGTCGGTGATGGCCGATTGATTTTTGTTGCAGTGGCTTCAACCCCATCACCTAATTTTTCTTAACAGAATACATATTTAGGATGAGAGAAGATTGTAACTATCCAGCCGCCCACGCCAGCCGCACCCTTTCTGTCACTTTGGTTGTCATTCTCGTAAGAATCCGTCCAGGTAAAAAGGGGAAAGAATACCGGAATGCTGCCAGAATTTGTACATTCAGCGCACTTTACGTGGACGGATTCTTACGAGAATGACAACCAAGGGCGATGGTAATCTGGGGCAGGATAGTTACAGATCCGGCACATAGAACCCCTTCTTAGTTTTCTTTCATACTTTTCGAACCATTTATATTGCCAATCATATGCCAATCGCACGTCCATTCAACCTCCAAAACTGGATCAAGGAAAACCGCGACCTGCTGAAGCCTCCTGTGGGCAACAAGCAGATATACGTGGAGAACTCCGATTTCATCGTCATGATCGTTGGTGGGCCCAATGGCCGGAAAGACTACCACTGGGAAGAAGGCGAGGAGCTTTTTTACCAATTGGAAGGCGATATCCAGGTTAAAATCATCAACGAGGAAGGCAAGCCCGAAACCATCGATATCCGGGAGGGCGAAATGTTCCTGCTGCCACCCCGTGTTCCGCACTCGCCGCAGCGGCCCGCCGGTACCGTGGGCCTGGTATTGGAACGCCACCGCAATGCCGGCGAAGTGGACAAGCTGCTGTGGTTCTGCGAGAACTGCGGCAACCCGCTGCACGAGGCAGGGTTCGCGCTCAAGGATATCGGGACGCAGATCAAGGAGGCTATCGGGAATTACAAGGAAAACCTGGCGGCCAGAACCTGCAAGCAATGCGGCACGGTGATGGAATTATAAAGCGTCACATCTCTTTATTTCGCTCCCAATAATTCTGGTCTTCAATTTCTTCCAGCATTGTCAGGTAGTTGCTGAACCGTATCTCGCTCACCTCGCCGTTGCGTAGGGCTTCGTGCACCGCGCATCCGGGCTCGTTGCGGTGCAGGCAGCTCCCGCCAAATCGGCATTGGTCGGAAAGCGCAAAGAACTCCCGGAAGCTGTGGGCCAGGTTTGATTTGTCTTTGTTGTTGAATCCCAATGTTTTTATTCCCGGCGTGTCGATCAAGCGCCCGCCGAAGTCCAGCTCGAACATTTCGGCAAAAGTGGTTGTGTGCTGCCCTTTGCCGGAGTAGTCGCTGATCTCGCCTGTGCGCAGGTCGAGTTGTGGCTGAATAGCATTCACTAAGCTGCTTTTGCCCACGCCCGATTGGCCGCTCATCAAGGTAGTTTTGCCTTGAAGCAAATTCCGGAAAGCTTCAAGCCCCAGCGGTTTTTCCACGGAAGTGAGCAAGGTGCCGTAGCCGATCTTTTCATATACCCGTTTCATTTCTGTGTACATGTCCATGTCTTCCCCGTCGTACAGGTCGGCCTTGTTGAAAACGATGGTGGCGGGTATTTCCTCGCGTTCGATCATTACCAGAAAGCGGTCGATAAAGCCGGGCTTGATGGTGGGTTCCACGATGGTGACGATGACGATTGCCTGGTCTATGTTGGCCGCCAGCAAGTGCAGGTCGTGCTTGCGGCGCGGCGATTGGCGCACCACGTAGTTGCGGCGCGGCAATATCCTTTTTATCATGCCCTGTCCTTCGCCTTCCGGCTCTACTTCCACCTGGTCGCCCACGGCGACGGGGTTGGTCAGCACGGCGTTGTCGAGGCGGAATTTGCCCACGATGCGGCATTGCAAGGCCGTGTCTTGTCCCTCAAGCCGCACGTTGTACCAGCTTCCGGTTGATTTTGTTACTGTTCCGATTTCCATAGGTTGATGCATGAGGCTCAAACCGAAAAAAATGAAAAAATGTTCCACAAAGGTAATTGGTACAATCTGTAAACCTTAGTTCCTGGCATTTCTGTTGCCAGTGCGACAAGCAATATGCCGGAATCGCCGCGTCAACACAGCGCTACCGCCGCAGCACCTCTGCAACGACAAAAATGCTGCCGATCACCAAGATCATATCCGCGGGCGCCGCCGCGCGCCGCGCAGCCTTGAGCGCATTTGGCACCGATGCGTAAGCCCGGCCAAACAGCCCGAAAGCAGCCGCCTTTTCCCTTAAAACCGCAGCTTCCAACCCCCGTGGGATATCGGCTTTGGCAAAATAATACCGGGCGGTTTCAGGAAAAATGCCCAGCACATTTTCGACCGATTTGTCGTTCACAAAACCCGTAACAATGTGCAGTTTGTTGAAATTCAACGTTTTTATTTTTTCAAAAGTGACTTTCAACCCGGCTTCGTTGTGGGCGCTGTCACAGAGGATCGTCGGATTTTGCCCGATGATTTCCCAGCGCCCGATAAAGCGGGTAAGGCTTTTCAGGTGTTTCAGCCCTTGCCGCAGGGCGGGTTCTTGCAACATGGGCAATTGTGGCCGGAGATGGTCCCAGGCTTGCAGCGCCGTCGCCAGGTTTTTTTGTTGGTATGGGCCGGCGGTTTCCAGTTCCAGGTCTTGCAGGTAGGGCTTTTTGTGTTTGAGAACATCGTAGCGGCTGCTTTGTGGGAGTGCGCCTGCTGGGGCAGCAGGGTTTTTTTCGAAAAGTTCCAAAACTTGATCCGCAAAAACGATGGACGAACCCGTTTCGGAGGCTTTTTTCAAGAATACGGGTGCAGATTCAGGGTGGGTTTCACCGACTACAACCGGCACCCCGGGCTTAATGATGCCCGCCTTTTCCCCGGCGATCAGCGGCAGGGTGTCACCCAGCATGTTTTGGTGGTCGTAACTGATGTTGGTGATCACGCTCAGGAGCGGCGTGATGATGTTCGTGCTGTCGAGCCGCCCGCCCAGGCCCACTTCTATGATGGCAATATCCACTTTTTCCCGCGCAAAATGATCGAATGCCATGGCGACGCACAATTCAAAAAACGAAGGCTCTATTTTTTCGATTATCGATTTGTTAAGTTCAACAAATTCAACTACTTGTGTTTTTGAAATATAGACACCGTCCACCTTTATCCTTTCCCTGAAATCCTTGTAGTGCGGGCTGATGTACAAGCCGGTCTTGAGTCCGGCGGCCTGGCAGGCCGCCGCCAGCAGGTGGCACACAGAGCCTTTGCCGTTGGTGCCGGCCACGTGGACGCTCGGAAATTTATGGTGTGGGTTGCCCAGGTGCTCGGCCAGGGCTATGGTGTTCGTGAGGTCTTTTTTAAACGCGGCCGGGCCGATGCGGTGAAACATGGGCAATTGGGCGTAGAGGTAGCGGAGCGTTTCCTGATAGGTCATAACGTGATTGGTCTTTTGTAGCCGGGCTTTCATCGTTTGATGGGGCAAAGTTGGGCAAAATTCAAGCTATACCACGCAGAAAGTGGTTTGCGAAAATATCAGGGTCTAAATCAATGAAAATCAACATGATCCATCTTAAAAATCTCAAGAATCATTAGAATCCTGGTATAATTTTTTGGTTTGGCGGATAGGATTCGTCAATTTTGCCGCTGCTTTTGACACACAGCCCGTCAGGCTCCTTCCCATGAAAATAGTTTTGGTTTGTGCCAGTAAAATCCCGGTATCCGCTTATGTTGACAAAGCGCGTATTGTGTGGTGGTTGGGCAAAGAACTGAGTAAAATGGGGCACGACGTGCGCTTGATGATGGCAAACAGCGGGCCTTGCGCTTTTGCGGACGTCCTGGTTTACGATGAAAAAAAACCGCTCGCAGCCCAAATCCCAGCGGATACCGATCTCGTCCATTGTCACGACGAGCCATCCGAACCTTTAGATATTCCCTTCCTCATCACGCAGCACGGCAACTGCCAGGCATCCCGCGCCTTCCAGCCCAACACGGTGTTCCTGTCGCACAGCCACGCACAGTTGCATGGCGGCTCGGTGTTCGTTTACCCGGGGCTCGATTTTTCGGAATATGCCGCGCCGGAAATGGACTCCAAGCGCTTGTGGTTCCATTTTTTGGGCAATACCTCTCAGCGCAAAAGGAATGTGCGCGGCGCCATCGACCTGGCCGCCAAAGTGGATTCCCGCCTGCACGTCATCGGGGGAGCCAGGGTCAATTTTCAGCAAGGGTTCAGCATTTCCCTCAGCCCCTACGCCCGGTTCCACGGCGACTTGAGCCCGGGCGGGCGCGATGCGCTGTTGAACGCATCGAAAGGTCTGGTTTTGCCGGCGCTTTGGCACAAGCCCTTCAGCCTAGGCGTGCTGGAAAGCCTGTATTTTGGCTGCCCCGTGTTCGGTACCCCCTTTGGGGCTTTGCCGGAAATGCTGGGCAAGAAACTGGCGCCAAAAAATGCCGAAACTGCGATCCAGGGCACCGTAGATGCGTTTTTCTCCGATTATGGCTGCCTTTCGGTCAAAAAATCGGAACTGATAGAAGCCATGAAAAATGCCGACGATTTCGACCGGCTGCGTTGCCACGAATACGTGCAGGACAAGTTTTCGGTGCAAAGGATGGCCCACCAATACTTGCTGCTTTACGACAAGGTGCTGCAAAACAAGCCCTTGCACCCGCATGTGCCAGCGATGATGGATGCCGTTGACGACAAGCTGCTGTCCATGACCGCCTAAACGTTAACGATGCCCAATGCCCCCCTGCGGGCCGCCCAATCTATTATGACCCGCCCTATCTTTGTGGCTTGCTATTTGCAACGCCATGAGAAACATCATCATTCGCCGCGTCATTATTTTGGGCGCAATCGCCTGCCTGAGCTTGCTTGCCGTGCAAACGTACTGGGTGCGCCGCACCTGGGATTTGCAGGAAAGGGAATTCAACCGGAAAGTCAACCAGGCGCTGTTGGACGCCGCCAACCAATTAGGGGTATTGAACATGTTCGTCCCGCCTACCCACAAATTAGTGGAACAGGTATCTTCCAACTATTGGGTGGTCAATGTCAACAACCCCTTTGAAGCCGACGACCTGGAGCTTTGCCTGGAAAAGGCTTTTGAGGCGCAAGGCTTGAAAGAAGATTACGAATACGGCATTTTTGACTGTACCAGCGACCAGATGGTGAAAGGGAAGCTTGTCAAATATTCGCCCGGGGCGAAGAGCAAGGTTGATCTCACAGGGGAGCTGCTCAAGCACCCCGACAGCGATTTTATCTACTATTTCGGGATACAGTTTATCGGCAAAACCAGCAATATCCTGAGCAATATGTGGATCGTGAACGTGTTCACGGCGCTGATGCTCATCACGGTGGCGTTCTTTATCTACGCCATGTTCGTGATCCTGCGGCAAAAGCAGCTGTCGGAATTACAGCGCGATTTCATCAACAACATGACCCACGAGTTCAAGACGCCCATCTCGACCATCAACATCTCTACCGACGTGTTCTTGCAGCACGAAAAGGTAAAAGAAGACCCCCGCCTCAACCGATATGCCGGCATCATCAAAGAACAGGCGCTGCGCCTCAACACCCAGGTGGAAAAAGTGCTGCAGCTCGCCAAGATCGAGCGCGATAATATGGAGCTCAACGTGGAAGAGATCGACCTGGCCGACCTAATCCAGAGCATCTCTCCCACGCTGGAAATGAAGATCAAGGACAAACAAGGCGCCTTGGCCCTGGACCTGGAAGCAGAAAACGCCCTCATTCAGGCCGACCGCCTGCACCTGACCAACATACTGCACAACCTGGTGGACAACGGCGTGAAATACTCAAACGACAAGCCGGATATCCGCATCGGCCTCCGAAACGAAAACGGGAAGCTGGTGCTGACGGTGCAGGACAAGGGCATCGGCATCTCCAGGGAGAACCAGAAACGGGTTTTTGACAAGTTCTACCGCATCCCCACGGGCAATGTGCACAACGTGAAAGGCTTCGGCTTAGGCTTGTTTTACGTGAAGATGATGTGCAAAGAGCATAAGTGGAAGCTTACGCTCGACAGCGCTTTGGGGAAGGGGACGACCGTTCAGATCGAGATGCCGCAACAGAAATAAAATTGGCCGCTTGTAGCCCGGCGACCGAAATTTAAACACGCTCTAAGCTATTGGGGCATCTTTTGCGCCGCCCAATCCTTGAACAGCTTGATTTCGGCAGGCGTCAATGGCGGCTTTTTGCCCTTGTACGGCATCGATTTTATCTCAGAAGCCGGCAGTTGTATCCGGTCGATGATCTCGTAAACATTTTCTGCCGTAGCTTCATACGTGTTCAGCATTTTCTTTTTCCCGGTTTCGGGGAAATGGCAGGGCGTGCAGCTTTGCTCCATGATGGGGGCGATGTCCTTTGCGTAGGATACGGTGGGGATTTTGACTATTGGCGCTGCGTTGGCGTCCTTTCGGGCAGATTTGCAGCACAGCATTGTGATGGAGCAAAGCAGCAGGGCAGCGAGGTAGGTTTTAATCAATGCTTTCATAAGCAATATTGTTTTGTTGGAAAATAGGTTTAGGTAAAATTAGAGGGATTGAAACGCAGTGGTATTCAGATTGATGGCCAAGGTAAAGCAAAAATCGAGAGAATGGCGCGGCAAAATCGAGTAAAAGGGCGCAATATCCACTTATAGCCAACGCAAAGTGGTTGTGAAAATTGAATGCTTGTAATCAGTTGAAAATCAATTTTTCACCCGCCTTCGCAAATGCTACGGCGGGTAAAACATCCATCAATCCATCCAATCCACCCAAATCCTGCTATAATTAAACGCACACAATCATGCTAACAGCAATCAGCCCAAAACTCCCCATGCGCAACAAGTCCGCTACACGGGATTATTACATCGGCCATCTGGGCTTCCAAGCAGTCGGAGCCACAGATTATGAAGGCTATTTAATGCTCCAAAAAGACAAGATCCAAATCCACTTTTTTGAATTTGCAGCGCTCGACCCCAAGGAAAATTACGGGCAGGTGTATATCCGCACGGATGATATTGATGCAGTGTACCGCTCATTGCTGGATAAAAACGTAGCCATACATCCCAACGGCACCTTGCAAACCAAACCCTGGGGACAAAAAGAATTCTCCTTGCTGGACCCCGATGGGAATTTGCTGACCTTTGGGCAAGAAACCTCCCAGTTACAATAAACTTGAAAATCATGCCAAAGCATCACAAAATCCAAGGCTGCTTGCTGTTCCTGTTCGTATCCTTCAGCATTTTCGCCCAAACCTCCCCACCCCAACCAAGCGCAGCGCCCAACCCGAAACCCAGCACCAACAATCCCGTTTTCCCCGGCTGGTACGCCGACCCCGAAGCCGCCATCTTTGGCAAAACATACTGGGTTTACCCTACCTACTCGGCGCCCTACAAAGAGCAGGTGTTCCTCGATGCCTTCTCTTCCAAAGACTTGCGCCACTGGAAAAAACACCCCCGCATCATCGATACTGCCGCCGTGAAATGGGCCAACAAAGCGATGTGGGCGCCCGCCATCGTCAAAAAAGGCGGGCAGTATTTTTTGTTCTTCAGCGCCAACGACGTGCACCCCGGCGAGATCGGCGGCATCGGGGTGGCGGTGGCCAAGAAGCCGCAAGGCCCTTTCCTCGACCACCTTGGAAAGCCCCTCATCGCTGAAGTGCACAACGGCGCCCAGCCCATCGACCAGTTTGTGTTCAAAGACCAGGACGGGCAATACTACATGATCTATGGCGGCTGGGGGCACTGCAACTTAGTGCGCCTCAACGACGATTTCAGCGCCCTCGTACCTTTCCCCGACGGCAGCACGTACAAAGAGATAACGCCCAAGGGCTACGTGGAAGGCCCCATCATGTTCCAACGCGGGGGCAAATACTACTTCATGTGGTCGGAAGGCGGCTGGGGCGGCCCCGATTACCGGGTGGCGTATGCCATGTCGGACTCCGTTTTTGGGCCATTCGAGCGCATCGGCACCGTGCTGCAGCAGGACGCCGCCGTGGCGACCGGGGCCGGCCACCATTCGGTCATCCAAGTGCCGGGCAAGGACGAATGGCATATTGTTTATCACCGCCGGCCTTTGGACGAAACGGATGCCAACCACCGGGTGGTGTGTATCGATCGGATGTTTTTTGATGAAAAGGGCTTGATCAAACAGGTAAAAATTACCAAATAAGTTTTACAACAGGTCGCTATTTTGAAAATAGGTTCACATGCTGGGCAAGCGTGATGCTGAGTTGCTTGGAAAATACGCGAAGAAGAAGCAATTCTTTGCCTAATGGCCATACCCCAGTGCTGCGACTACCTAAATTTTTTTGTTACCCTACTCGCCAATGCCCATTCTTCAGCTTTTTTCTTTACCTTTACTTCGCATTATAGCCAACGCAAAGTGGTTGTGAAAATTGAATGCTTGTAATCGGTTGAAAATCAATTTTTCAGCATCCATCAATCCTTCAAATCCACCCAAATCCTGGTATAAAAATATGCGGCAACTACTTTCCATATACTTTCTCCTGTTGATGCTGAACTGCACCCTGACATCCTTTCAGGCTGTCCTGTGCGTCGTAACGGGAAAGGGATGTGGAACTGAAGCAAGCTCGGCACCTAACTGCGAAAGCAGCTGTGCGCCCGTACCGCTCAAAGGCTCGGATCAAAAACAGGGGCAGGACAAAAACACGTCATGCTGTTTTGTCTGCACGCCGAATTGCTGCTGCTTCCTGCTGCCAACAGTAGAAATGCCGTGCTGGCTGTTACCGGAAGAAATTTCGGCAGACCCGAATGGTTTTCTGTGTTGGTTTGCACAATCGTTTCAGCGCGACATCTGGCATCCGCCCGCTGCGATAGCTTAAGAAAGCCAGCCCTCAAAAGGCCGCATTCCTTTCAACTTTTCAATTAAAAAAATATGAAAAACAAGATGCTGGCGCTCGGCGCCGCTGTCCTGCTCGTGACGGGACTTGCCTTTGGCTTTGCAAAATCCAGCCAGGATGTGTGCTGCAAGATGGAAGAATCCACCTGCTGCGACATGCCCTGCCCTGCTCCCGACCAATGCCCGATTCCATGCTGTAGGCCTGATGGCAGTACCTGCGTGGAAGAATAAGCGCTGGGAGATACACCATATCATTGATTGAATGGTAAAACAAGCGGGCCGCTCGGTGCTTCCGGGCGGCCCGCGTTTTTTTGTCGATTGCCCCAGCCATTCCATCCATCCCTTACCGTCCACTTTCCTCCACCATCTTCCTCAACCCTGTATTAAACGCCTCCGCCTTCACCAACGCCTCCAGCGAAACATGCGCCCGATACCGCCAATAGTGCTTCGGGTTGGCCGGCACGTTGATGCGCTCGTCGTGCGGGTTCTCGCGGCGCAGCTCGGCGTCGATGCCCAGGAGGTCTTGCAACTGAAAAATGGCCCACATTGCGGGCGACTGGAAATGTTGCAGCAGTATTTCCCGCACGATCCAGGGCTCGCAGAAAAAGGGCGCCGGGCCGCGCTGCCCCAGCACCTCCCGGAAAAAGCGCTGGCTTAGGTTCGCATCCTCTTCCCACCAGCCGCGCAGCACGCTCATGTCGTGGGTGCCGGGCGTGATAACGCTCAGGTAGGGCGCGTCTTTGGGGTGCAGGAACGCGCTGCCGGGCGCCTTTGGCATCCGCTGTATCTCCAAGCTGAGCAAGCCCAGCGCGCGCATCACGCCGGGCACGCAGGCGGGCACGAGGCCGAGGTCTTCCCCGCAGATCAGCATGTTGGTGGAGCGTTTCAGGGCAGGCAGCTTTTGCATCGCCTGTTGTTCCCAAAAATCGTCTTGCCGGCGGTAAAAGTAATCCACATACAGGGCTTTCAGCTTGTCCTTCACCTCGAAAGGGAGGAGTTGGAACGAGCTTGTTTTTTCCATGTCGAACCGGAAAGCCCCTTCCCAGGCCGCATCAGGGGGCGCTGGCGGGCCCAGCAGCACCACGTTGGCGATCAGGTCGAACAAGCCTTGTTTCAGTTTGGGGTGGTTTTGCTTGGGTTTTTGCGCCGCGAAATACGCTTCCACCTTGCGCTGGGTATCGAAAGCGGGCAGCAGGTCGAACCGGCCGTCCTTCCGTCCTTTTAGGCAGTTTTTTGCCACCCAAGCCGCATCTTCCTGGAATATTTCCGCCAAGACCTGCTCCGTGATGAAGGGCTTGCACAAGCGCTCGTAACTGAAGCCAATACCCTGTTCCCGCAGTTCGGTTTCTGTAACCGGTATGGCAGGCAAGAACTGCCCCAAAATACCTTCTACTGCATCCAGTGGGATGCTCCAAATCCGGAAAAAGCCGAGGATATGGTCGATGCGGAAAGCGTCGAAGTAATGGCTCATCTGGGCGAAGCGCTGCTTCCACCACGCGTAGCCGTCGGCTTGCATGCGATCCCAATTGTAGGTGGGGAAGCCCCAGTTCTGGCCCTTTTCGGCAAACGGGTCGGGCGGCGCGCCTGCTTGGGTGCCCATGTTGTACAGTTCCGGCGACACCCAGGCATCCGTGGAGTGGCGGTAAATGCCGATGGGCAGGTCGCCCTTGAGCGCCAGCCCCTGCGCGTGGGTATAATCGACGGCGGTTTTCAGCTGGAGGTGCAGGTGCCATTGCACGAACAGGTGCAGCGCGATCTGGTCGTAGAATTCGCTGTCGGGGGCAATAAGGGACTGGATATCACCGGCCTTGTAGCGGGCGTGTTTCGGCCACTGGCTGAAATCGGCGTTGCCGTTGGTGTCGCGCAGCCAGCAAAAGGCGGCATAGTCGTCGAGCCAGTGCTTGTTGTTCTGGTAATATTCCATCCAGGCCGCATCCTGTTGCCATTCCGCTTTTTGCAGGTCATATAGTTGGCGGATGATGTCCCATTTCATTTGCAGCACGGCGTCGTAGTCGATTTCGGCTAAGGCGTTGAGCTGTTTCTTCGTTTTTTCGTAAGGTTTCAGCAGCGCTGCGTGTTTTTTGCCCGCCAATTGCGCTACGTTCAGGTATATGGGGTGCAGGGCAAACACGGATACCGGGGCATACGGGTAAGAGTCCGTCCAGGTATGCGTGGAAGTGGTGTCGTTGACGGGCAGCAGCTGTATCATTTTCATGCCGACCATTTTAGCCCAGTCGGCCAGCAACCGCAGGTCGCTGAACTCCCCGATGCCCCAGCTGTTGCTGCTGCGCAGGCTGAACACGGGAATTGAAACCCCGGCGCCGCGCCAGGTATCGTGCGGTATCCTGATAAAGCCATCGTGCGCTGCCCCGGAAATGCCCTTTGCGCTGCTGGGCGTATGCATCAGTGTGCGGTTGCCGCCTTCTTCAAAGCCCAAAAAGCGCTGTGCCTTTGTGTCCCATACGCCATATTTGTAACCGAGCGGGAAATGCTCGCCTGTCAGGTCGAGGCGAATGGCCCACCAGTTGCCCGTTTTGTGCAACAGCAAGGGCGCGGCGCTGTCCCAGTTGCGCAGGGCATTGCCGTGGCCGAGCAGGCAGGGCACTTCGCCAGGCTTGAGCAAAGGCGCTTTAACCCGGAAAAGAAAATTGCCTGTGCCGCCATTTTTTTTCGGGGGCCCTGGAATTGAGGCGTTTAGCTGGAACGGCTGGGTAAAAAACACGTTTTCCAGTGCCGACATGGGGTTCCAGGCGTCAAAAAGCTGGAGGTATTCGCTGTTGCAGTCGGCCAGGTCGAGCGCGCGTTCGCTTTCCCACTCTGCGGTCATGCTGCCGTCGCTGGCCTGGAAATGGTACTGCCAGCGCAATGTTTTTGACTTTTTGGGGTCGATTTCAAACGAGCCTTCCCAAAAATCGTCGTTGAGGTAGGCCAATGCCTGCGGCGCTTGGTCGTTGACCTGGATAAAAAGCGACTCGCCAAATTTGGTGTGGTACCGGATGTAGCACTGGACTTGCATTTTGAGCGATGGGAGATGATAGATGATAGATGAGTGGGGCAAAAGTAAAAAGTCAATCGGGCCGTGTTACCTTTGGCGCTGACTGATTCAAACAAAATTTATTTTTAGCCAATTTTATGGAGCAAAACAGTACTGCCGCACCGGAGCGCCTTTCCCTGATGACGGCGATTTTCATCGTTTCGGGCAGCATGATCGGCTCTGGCATCTTTATCGTGAGCGCCGACATGAGCCGCGTATTGGGCAGCCCTTTCCTGCTCCTGCTTGCCTGGCTGATAACGGGGGTGATGACCCTGATCGCCGCCCTTTCCTACGGCGAACTGGCAAGCATGTTCCCCAAATCGGGCGGCCAGTACCAGTATCTGAAGGAGTCTTATGGCGAAATGGTGGCTTTTCTGTTTGGCTGGGCCATGTTCGCCGTGATACAGTGCGGCACCATTGCAGCGGTAGCCGTGGCCTTTGCCAAGTTTACCGGTGTGCTGGTGCCGGAGCTTGGGCCCAACAACATCCTGGCCGATCTGGGCTTTGTGCGCATTTCTGCCGCCCAGTTATTTGCCATTGCCTCCTTGTTCCTGCTCACCTGGCTCAATACCCGTGGGCTGCAAACAGGGGCATTTATCCAAAATGTGCTCACCATTACGAAGGCCATATCGCTGGGTGTGCTGATATTGCTGGGCATTTTTGTGTTCCGCAACGCCGAAGTCGTGGCGCTCAACTTCGACAATTTCTTTTCCAACATCGCCGCGCCGGGCCCGGTTGGCTTTGCAGCCATCTCCTCTGCCATCGGCGTGGCCATGGTCGGCTCCCTGTTCTCCAGCGATTCCTGGAACAACGTGACCTTCATTGCAGGGGAAATCAAAAACCCGAAGCGGAACGTGCCGCTGGCGCTGGCCATTGGCGTGATCTCGGTGACCATATTGTACCTGTTGGCCAATATCAGCTACCTGTGCGTTTTGCCGTTGTGGGGCGACGAAAATGGCAGCGACGTGCTGGCCAATGGCATCCAGTACGCCACCCAGGACCGCGTGGGCACGGCAGCCCTCACCGCCATGCTGGGCGGCGTAGGGGCTGTTTTGATGGCCGTGATGATCATGATCTCCACTTTTGGCTGCAACAACGGCCTCGTGCTGGCCGGGGCGCGGGTGTATCACGCCATGGCGACCGACGGGCTGTTCTTCGAGCGCATGAAAAAGTTGAACGCCAACGGGGTGCCGGGCTTCGCGCTGTGGGTACAGTTTATTTGGTGCTCCGTGCTATGCCTTTCCGGCAAATACGGCGACCTGCTCGATTATGTGATGTTTGCCGTCGTGCTGTTCTACATCCTCACCGTGGCGGGCATTTTTATCCTGCGCAAAAAACGGCCGGAGTTGGAAAGGCCCTATAAAGCCTTCGGGTATCCCTACCTGCCCATTTTGTACATCCTTTTGGCGGGCTGGTTTACGGTCAACCTGCTTTTCACCAAGCCCCAGTTCACCGTGCCAGGCCTCGTCATTTTGGGCATTGGCATACCGCTCTATTTCTGGGCAAAAGCGCGCCGGAAATAATTTATCCAGAAAAAAACCAGGTTTTTTTCAACTCGGTTTGGAAAAGTTCTGCCCGAAAATGTACCTTTGCGGGCATTTTTAGCAAAAGGTATCATTTTAGCATACAACACGATGGAAATCATAGCATTGCAAGCGCACCGGAAAGAAGGTTCCGGCAAAGTTGAATCGAAAAAGATCCGCCGCAACGGGCAAGTGCCTGCGGTGATGTATAAAAGCGGTGGTGGTGAAGCCATTCATTTTAACCTGGATGCGCCAGACCTCCGCCCCTTAGTTTACACCCCCAAATTCAAGATGGCGGAGATCAGCTTGAACGGCCAGGTGCACAAAGGCATCGTAAAGGATATACAGTTCCACCCGGTGACGGAAGCCGTGATGCACCTCGACTTTCTGGAGCTGGTTCCGGGCATCAAGTTCAAGGCTTCTGTGCCTGTGCGCTTTGTCGGCACCTCCAAAGGTGTGCGGGAAGGCGGCAAGTTTATCGCCAAGATGCGCTCTGTCACCATTATGACGACGCCGGAAAAGGCTGTGGACGAAGTTTCTGCCGATATTACGGCCATGGAATTGGGTTCCACCATCCGTGTGCGCGACATCATCGTTCCCGATGGCGTGGAGATCATGAACACGCCTGCCGTGCCGATCGCTTCTATCGAAGTGCCGCGCGCGTTGAAAGCGAAGTAAGCGATTTCAGAAGGAAATTTACCAGCGGGCTATTCGCTGTTCCTTATATATATGAGTCGTTCCGAGCATTCGGGGCGACTCATATTTTTTGCGCTATTGACTGGTATCCTTGTCAAAAATCGGTTTTACCTTCAAAGAATCGATGGGCGGCACTGGTGGCGGCTGTGCCGGCCTGAACGGTTTGAGCCGCGACAGGGAATCTTGCAAGGCTTCTTGCGCTTCTGCCAGCAACAGCGAATCGACCTGCTTCTCGGCCTTGGCCAACAAGCTTTGGCGGCAGGTTTCTATTTTCTTTTTCCTGAAATCGTCCAGCCTTTCCCGCACTTTTTCTGCAATGAGCTTAGGTTTGTCGTCGGCACAGCCAGACATGACAATACACAGTGTAAGGCAAAGCAACCGTATCAGGAAGGATGGTGAAGGGCGCAGCGGCATATTAAGGCTAAATAGAAAAATTTGACATTTCTCAATTTTTTTTTCTGCGGTGAAAGTATGGAAAAAACCCCAACTTTATATAAATAACAATATGTTGTCGAGATTTTTTTAAATAACATTATATTGGCTGGATTTTTTTTTGCTTTACCTATTGCATATATCGCAAGGTGCCGTATCTTTGTCCCAGCAGAAAGGAGCTGCACTCATAAAGGTGAGTTTAAGCTCCTGCTGATTTCACAAATTGCATGTACTCGCTTTTAAGCGTTTCCATAAGAGGTTTTCATTTGGTTTTTTGGGGTTATACAGGGTGCTACCAGTTTCTGGTCAGTGCCCTGTTTTTTTAGTGCCTTTTTAAACGTGCCGCTGAACGCTACGGCCGAGCTTGGCCATCGTGTACTTTGATTCGTCAGACCAAGTGGCTATGCATCGTGCGGTACCTTAAAATTATGTGCTGACCATAATCAGCCATACCGTTCAGCGGAGCTTTACCCGATAATCGAAAAACGGCACCAGTATGCGCAATGGATAAGATTGGATATAAATCTTGCGCGCTTTGAAAAACCAAAGCATTGCCGTACCTTTGTGGCGCATTTCAGGATATGCAGACGAAAGAGGGAACCGAAAGTTCCCTCTTTCGTTTATAAGCACCTCACAATCAATGGAATTGACGGAACGAATCCAAGGGTTACTGCTCGAAAAATATGCCAGCGACGAAGCCTTCGCCGATTGCTTTACCGTGGATATTGACCTGAAGCCCGGGCAAAAACTCTATGTTTTTATCGACAGCGACAGCGGCTTCACTTTTGAGCGCTGCCAAAAGATCAGCCGTTTTTTGGAAAGCCACTTAGACAGCAACGGTTGGCTGGGCGAAAAATACCTGCTCGAAGTGAGCAGCCCGGGCATTGACAGGCCGCTGAAATTTCCCAGGCAGTATGTGAAAAACATTGGCAGAAACCTGTCGGTAACCTTAATAGACAAAACCCAGCAATCGGGTTCCATAATAGCTGCCGACGAGCTTCAAGTAACATTGGCCAATACCGTCGTCGAGCGCGAAGGGAAGAAGAAAAAAGAAGTGACCGTGGAAACGCCGATCCCTTATGACCAAATAGAAAAAGCTGTCATCCAGCTTGGCTTTTAGAAACAACACAAACAATTATAAATCAAACATATAAAGAATGGTCAATCTAGTTGATGTATTCTCCGAGTTCAAATCCGGGAAAAACATAGACCGCCCCACCATGGTGCGCGTTTTGGAAGACGTATTTCGCACCCTCATCAAAAAAAAATACGGAACTGACGACAACTTCGACGTGATCGTCAACACGAACACCGGCGACCTTGAAATCTGGCGCGTGCGCGAAGTGGTGCCCGATGGCGAGGTCACCAATGAGCTCGCCCAGGTAAGCATCTCCGAGGCGCACGCGATTGACGAGAGCGTGGACATCGGCGACGAATGTTACGAACAGCTCTCCATCGACGACTTTGGCCGCCGCGCCATCATGGCTGCCCGCCAGACCCTGGTTTCCAGGATCATGGAGCTGGAAAAAGACGAGATTTTCCGCAAATACTCCGAGCGCGTGGGCGAAGTGATCATCGGCGAGGTGAACCAGATCATGAAGCGCGAAATCCTGATCCTCGACGACGCCACCGGCAACGAACTGATTCTGCCGCGCACCGAAATGATCCGCGGCGACTACTACCGGAAAGGCGACGTGGTGAAAGGCATCATCGGCAAGGTGGAAATGCGCAACAACGTGCCGTTTATCATGGTGAGCCGCACCGACCCGGGTTTCCTCGCCAAACTGCTGGAGGCTGAAGTGCCGGAAATCGAAGACGGCGTGATCGAAATCAAGAACATCGTGCGGCTGCCCGGCGAACGCGCCAAAGTAGCCGTTGAAAGCCACGACGACCGCATCGACCCCGTGGGCGCCTGTGTGGGCATGAAAGGCAGCCGTATCCACGGCATCGTGCGGGAACTGCGCAACGAGAACATCGACATCATCAATTATACCACCAACCTGCCGCTCTACCTGCAGCGCAGCCTTACCCCGGCCAAGATCACCACCATCGACATCGACCACGAGCGCAAACGCGCCGCAGTTTACCTCGATGCCGACCAGGTGAGCCTCGCCATCGGCAAATCGGGCAGCAACATCAAGCTGGCCACCAAGCTGACAGGCTACGAAATAGACGTGTACCGCAACCAGGCAGAATACGAAGTGGACGACGTCGATCTCGACGAATTCAGCGACGCCATCGAGCCTTGGGTTATCGAGGCGTTCAAGAACATCGGCTGCGACACAGCGCGGCAGGTGCTCGAGCTCAACATCGACGAATTGGTGCGCCGTACCGACCTGGAAGAAGAAACCATCAAGGAGGTGTTCCGCATCCTGGCCGAGGAATTTGAAGAGGAGAAATAGGCCGGAACATACAGACAGTGTTTATTTGAACAACTCCCTGTCTTTTTTTATGTACTTTTGCGGCGCATTGTCCAAACATTTAAACATTACAGCTTTCTAAAATTTGCATTTTCAGCGGAGATTTTTGCGTTTGCCCGCTAACGCGCAATAAACAAACCAATTTCAATTAAGCAGGAAAAAACACTGCATGGCAATCAAACTAATCAAGGTAGCAAAGGAATTGAATGTCGGGCTTCACACCATCGTGGAGACCCTGCACAGCAAGGGTTTCCCGGATGTGGAGGAAAAGCCGACGGCTGACATAAGCGACGAAATGTTGCTTGTGCTGCAAAAAGAATTCCAAAGAGACCTCGCTATCAAAAAAGAGGCGGACAAGCTTGCACGCCCCGTCTTGAAAAAAGAAACTGTACCGCCGCCGCCGCCAGCGCCGGCACCGCGCCCTTCACTGTTGCCGCCACGCGAGCCAGCCCCACCCCTGGATGCGCCTACGCCAGCACCAAGCAAAGACGAAACGCCCTATACCGCGCCACGTGAACGCCAGGCCCTGCGTGTGGTCGGTAAAATTGATTTGGACAAGCCAAAACCCACACCGCCGCCGCCTGCCCCGGAGGAGCCTAAAAAGCCCGAACCAATCCCAGCGCCAACCAAAGCGCCTCAGGCCGTGGAAAAACCGGAAGCGCCTGCTCCAGACAAACCTGAAAAAGCACCGGAAAAAGCACCCGTTGCCGAAACTCCCGCCCCAGAAGCCGTTGCACCCCCTGGGCCGGAGCAGCCGATTGGCGATGAAGTCATCCGTGCCGACGCGCCTACCTTGCGGGGCTTGAAAATCCTGGGCAAAATAAGCCTGGAAAAGCCCAAACCAGCAGAACCTGGGAGCAGCGGCGGCAACCGCAATGCCGGCCGTGGTGGCCGCGGCGGCAACCGCAATACGGGCGGCGGCAACAAACCCGCCGGAACCAGCGACGACGGCGGGGATCGCCGCAAGCGCAAAAGAAGGAAAGTACAAACGCCCGTCACCGCCGAATCCCTGCAAAGCTCAATCGCCAACAACCAGGGCGAGAAAAAAGGCCGGGGACGAACCGATGGCGCAAAAGAGGTGTCGCAAAAAGACATCGAAAACCAGATCAAGCAGACCATGGCCCGCCTGGGAGCAGGCGCCAGCCGCAAACGCCAGAAAATCCGCCGCGACAAGCGCGACGTGATGCGCGACCGCGCCGAAAAAGCCGAAATGGCGCGCTCGGAAAGCGATAAAGTGCTGCAGGTAACAGAGTTTATCTCCGTTTCTGACCTGGCATCACTCATGGATGTGCGGCCCGCCGACGTCATCAAAGCCTGTATGTCGCTGGGCATATTCGTGTCCATCAACCAACGCCTCGATGCCGAGATCATCGAAGTGGTGGCCAGCGAGTTCGACTATGAAGTGTCGTTCATCTCTGCCGAAGAACAGGTAGAAGTAGAAGAAGAAGAAGTGGACGACCCGAAAGACCTGAGGCCCCGCCAGCCGATTGTCACGGTGATGGGCCACGTGGATCACGGTAAGACCTCGCTGCTCGACTTTATACGCTCGGCCAACGTGGCAAGCGGGGAGGCGGGCGGCATCACGCAGCACATCGGCGCCTATGAAGTGCTGGTGGGCGACGAAGACCACAAGATCACCTTCCTCGACACACCCGGCCACGAAGCATTTACAGCTATGCGCGCCCGCGGCGCGAAAGTGACCGACATCGCGATCATCGTGATCGCTGCCGACGACAGCATCATGCCGCAAACCAAGGAGGCCATCAGCCACGCACAAGCGGCAAACGTCCCTATCGTATTTGCGATCAATAAAATAGACAAGGACGGCGCCGACCCCGAGCGTATCAAGAACGAGCTGGCGCAAATGAACCTGCTCGTGGAAGAATGGGGCGGCAAGTTCCAAAGCCAGGACATTTCGGCCAAGCACGGCAAAAACGTGGACAAGCTGCTCGAAAAAGTGCTGCTGGAAGCCGAGCTGCTGGAGCTCAAAGCCAACCCGAAACGCCGGGCCGTCGGCACGGTATTGGAAGCCTCTCTCGAAAAAGGCCTCGGCTACGTCGCCAAAGTCCTGATCGAAAACGGAACCATCAACAATGGCGACCCAATCATCGCGGGCGAACACGCAGGACGCGTGAAAGCCCTGTTCAACGAGCGCGGCAAAAAGGTGAAAAGCGCCGGCCCTGCGCAGCCCGTCATGGTATTGGGCTTGCCCGGCGCCCCACAAGCAGGTGAAACCATCAAAGTAGCTGCTTCTGAAAGCGAAGCCAAGGAAATCGCCAGCAAGCGCGGGCAGATCATACGAGAGCAATCGAACCGCGCCAACAAGCGCATCTCGCTTGACGAGATTGGCCGCCGATTAGCCTTAGGCAACTTCAAAGAGCTCAACCTCATCGTCAAGGGCGACGTGGACGGCTCCATCGAGGCACTTTCTGACTCGCTCATCAAGCTGTCGATGGAGAAAATCCAGGTCAACGTGATCCACAAAGCGGTCGGCCAGATCGTGGACAGCGACGTGATGCTCGCCTCGGCTTCCGATGCCATCATCATCGGCTTCCAGGTGCGGCCATCGCAAACAGCCCGCAAGCTGGCCGAAAAAGAAGGCGTGGAGATCAAGCTCTACTCCATCATCTATGAGGCCATCGAAGAGATCAAGGCGGCTATGGAGGGCATGTTGGAGCCCACAAAAGTGGAGGAGATCATGGGCCAGACCGAAGTGCGGGAGGTGTACAAAATATCGAAAGTGGGCACTGTGGCCGGCTGCTTCGTGCAGGAAGGCAAGATCAGCCGCAACCATTTTATCCGCATCATCCGCGACGGCATCGTGGTGTACCCGGCCGATTCCAACAAGAATGCCGAGCTGTCATCGCTCAAGCGCTTCAAAGACGACGCGAAAGAGGTCAAAAACGGCCTGGAGTGCGGCCTCACCATCAAGAACTTCAACGACATCAAGGTCGGCGACGTGATCGAGTCGTATGTGGTGAACGAGGTGAAGACCAAGCTGAATTGAATTTGATAATGTGATAATTTGATAATGCGCCCCGCGTTGAGTTATGCTCGGCGCGGGGCGTTTTTATTTGCCCGCTTGCATTTTATGGAAATTGGGTTTAAATTTGTAGAAAATTCCACACCATGATCGAAGTAGCCACGAATACCCCTTCGGCCTACGAAACCGAACGAAACAAACCAATGCCGTCATTGAACCACAGCCTTTTGCAAGCCCAGCTATGCGCAACACTTATCCATAGATACAAAAAAGTTTACGCCATTGCTTCCGAACTGAACCTCGACCTTTCAAGCTGGTCATCCGTGCCAGACATCTGCATTTTCCCCAAAACATCCCTCGATCTGCAGAACGACGTGACCGCCGTGACAACGCCGCCGCTTTGCGCCATCGAGATCACCTCGCCATCGCAGTCGGTGGCCGACATGGTGGCCAAAGCCCGCGCCTATTTCAACCACGGTGTGCGCTCCTGCTGGATCGTGTTCCTACCCCTGGGCAATATTTACGTTTTCAGCGCGCCCGACCAATACGAGGTTTTCCGTGCCGATCAAACCCTGGTAGATTCGGTGTTGGACATTTCGATTCCTTTGAAGGAGGTGTTTGAGTAGGAAATCAAGGTGATTCCCTGTTGTACACAGATTTTTGCCGTCCGATGCGGCTTCGATGGAGCCCAGTTGCCCAAAAATGCCTAAATTAGCGCAAAACCCCCGATATTTACCGCAACACAAGCACGAACCGCTATGCGCAAACTTTGGGTACCCGTTTCTTTTTTCTCCATTTTGTTGATCCCGTTCTTTTGGCTGTTTGAGCCGACCCAGGAAGTAGCGCCTATGGCTGAGCCGCTGCGGGATGGAGAGGCGGCAGAAAAGCATGTGGCGCCGCCAGGAGAAGCTTTGCCGGAGGGACTGGAGCAATACCCAAAGGATTATTTCATGCCCCCGATAGCTGGCCCCTTGCATATGACCGGCACCTGCGGCGAGCTGCGTTCCAATCATTTTCATTCCGGTACCGACCTCGACGGGCGCATCGGCGACCCCGTTTTTGCCGCTGCCGATGGCTTCATCGACCGCATCAAGGTGCTGGAAAGCGGCTATGGCAATGTGCTGTACGTGAAGCACCCCAATGGCTACACCACCGTGTATGCGCATTTGGACAGGTTTAGCACGGAAGTGCAGCGCTATGTGCGGGAAAACCAGTATCGCCGGGAGCGCTTCCAAATCGAGCTGACGCCGCCCGACGGCAAGTTCAAGGTGAAAAAAGGGCAAGAAATCGCCAAATTGGGCAACAGCGGCGGTTCCACAGGGCCGCACCTGCACTTTGAGATCCGAAACGCCGCTTCAAAGGCCCTCAATCCCCAGCTGTTCGGCCTCCCTGTTGTGGACAATATCCCGCCCGACCTGCGCGACATGAAGGTGTATTTTTTGAGCGAGAACAGGTCGGTGCTGGGCAGCAAGGCGTTTCCATTGCTCAAAGACAAAAAAGCCGGTGGCAGCACAACCGAAGACACCGTGCTGGTCGGCGGCTGGCGCATCGGTTTTGGCATCAAAGCCTACGACCGCAGCACCGGCTTCCGGAACGACAACGGGGTGTTTTCCATCGCGCTTTGGGCCGACGAGCAGCTGGCCTACGAATGGAAAGCCGAATCCTTCGATTTTGGCGAAACTCGCTACCTGAACGCGCACATCGACTACTCGGCCAAAAAGCGCTACGGTGCGTGGTTCAACCGCTGTTTCGTGCTGCCGGGCAATTATTTGAACAACTATACCCAGACCCCGGGCATGGGCTCCATTGCCATTTACAAGGAAAAGCCGGTCAAAATCCGCATAAAAGTGGCAGACGCAAAAGGCAATTCCAGCAGCTTCGTCTTTTGGGTAAAGCGCGACGACTCCGCTATGGAAACCTTTATCAGCGAACCTTACCAAATTGAGCTCCCCTACGATGCCGACAGCCGCTACGATGTGGATGGGTTTTCGATGGCCATGTCGAAAGGATCCCTGTATGAAAACCTGTTTTTCCAATACAGCACCACGCCCGACGAAAGCAGCGGGATCTATTCCCCCATGCACCATCTGCACGATGACAGGACGCCGGTGCATAAATATTTCGACATCAGCATCCGGCCAAGCAACCTGCCGCCCGAACTGCGCAACAAAGCCGTTATTGCCAATTGCGGCGACGGCCGGCCCGACAACTGCGGCGGCATATGGATTGGCGACATGCTGAAAACACGTGTGCGCAGCTTCGGCGATTATTGCATCATGGCCGATACCGAGGCGCCTACCATAAAACCCGTTATCTTTACCACAGATATGCGCAAAAAGAAGTCGATGGTGTTCCGGATCAGCGACAACTTCGCCGTGAGCGGCACCGCCGACAGGCTGAAATACCGCGGCACCGTCGACGGCAAGTGGGTCTTGTTTGAATACGATTCCAAGCGGGCGCGCCTGACTTACACTTTTGACGAACATGTCGGCGCCGGCGAACATTTGCTAAAGCTCAGCGTGACAGACGACAAAGGGAACGAGCGGGTGTTTGAGCAGAAGTTTATCCGGTAGCCGTGTCACCACCTTAATTTTATTTCATGAAGAAGTCGCTTTCCTTTTGCCTCGCCATCCTTTTTTGCGCCAGCGCTGTTGCACAAAGCCAGATCCTTTGGTCGGCAGAAAAAAACGTAGCACCCGCAGCATCGGGCAACAACCACCCCCGGATGGTGCTCAGCCGTAACGGCAGCCCGATGGTCGTGTGGAACCACGCCAGCCGCTGCATGTTCTCCCGCTGGAATGGCTCCGCCTTCGCAAGCCCCGTCATGCTGAACCCTGCTGCCATCAGTGTTGCCGGCGCCGACTGGATGGGGCCGGATATTGCCGCCCATGGCGACACGGTGTACGTGGTGTTCAAACAAACGCCGGAGGCTTCTTCCGACGCGCATGTTTATTGTGCCCGCTCCCTCGATGCCGGGCTCACGTTCTCCGCGCCCGTTCAAGTGGACAATATCAAGGACAGCATTTCCCGTTTCCCGACCGTAACGACCGACGTGAACGGGCACCCCATCGTGGGCTTTATGAAGTTCGACGCCTCGTTCAACGATTCCCGCTGGGCCGTGGCGCGCTCCGATGATTTTGGCGCAACGTTCAGCACCGACGTGAAAGCCAGCGGCTGGAGCGAGCCCGGCGCTTTGATTTGCGATTGCTGTCCGGGCGCTTTGGCTTGTTCGGCCAATACCGTGGCCATGCTGTACCGCGACAACAAATCGAACCTGCGCGACACCTGGGCGGGCATTTCCACCGACAATGGCAGCAGTTTCACCCACGGCTTAGACATCGACCAGCAGGGTTGGCAGATTTTTTCCTGCCCCTCCACCGGGCCCGACGGGGTTATTTTGGGCGACACGTTGTACAGCACGTTTATGAACGGCGCCAGCGGGAAAAGCTTAGTGTATTTCAGCAAAACCGCTGTTGCGGCCCAAAACGGCTCGGCCGGAACCCCGTTGACGGGCAATTTTTCCGGGCTTTCGCTACAGAATTTCCCGCGCATCGCCGGCGAGGGCAATGCCTTAGCCGTTGCCTGGGTGCAAATGGTGAGCGGGGCCAAGCAATGCGTACTTAAGTTTACCAATAAAAAAGCGAGCGGGTTTGCGGCAAAATACGACACCATAGCCCTGGCCAATGCCGTCAATTGCGATGTGGCGCTGGGGAATGGGAAAATTTTTGTGGTGTGGCAAGACGGGAACACGGGCACCATGAAATACCGTTCGGGGGCGTATGTGAACACTTCGGCTGTTGCGGAACCGGCAGCTGAAAACGGGCTGTTTGTTTTCCCGAACCCGAGCAATGGCTTGGTGCAGCTGCAAAGCGATGCGGTGATAGATAAAGTAGTGGTATTGGATATGCTGGGTCGTGTGGTGTATGAGGCAGCTCCCGGGATAAACCGAATCGAGTTGGCGCTGGCGGGTAGCTCGCAGGTTTCCACCGGCGTTTTCCTGGTGACGGTGACAGCAGGGGGAAAAACCGTGTTGCGAAAGGTTGTGGTATCAAGTGTGCGGTAGCTTTACGAACGCGCTTCAAACGGGACAACAATACCTTTTTCCAAATAATTTTTCAGTCCGTTCAACAACATCGCCCAACAAAAAGAAGCTATTTTAAAATGCTCGTTGCTGGCAGGCCAATCGCGGTGCCAAAAACTGACTTGGACACCGTTGCCATTTTCTGCCAGGTCAAATCCAAAGGTCGTGGGATCCCAATCGGCGTCGGATTTTGTCATTTTAATGTGAAAGGCTTGGTTGGGAACGCAAGCGACTACCTTGCCATACCAGTCGTATTCCTGAGTGAAATAGAAATTGTATTCCGCGCCTAAAGCTGGTTTTCCGATACAGGTTTGGGGCCACCAGTTGATGAGGTGTTCGGGTTGCGATACTGCAGCATATACGGCTGCCAGGCTGGTCTGGATGTGGAAGTTGTGGTAAATCGTATTGGACATAATCAGATTGTTTTTTCAAAACATACGCTATTGTTCACTTCAGCATATTGACCATAGTTCGGTATTCGAACATAGCCTTTTTTCAAGTACAGCGCAATCGCTTCCGGCTGCTTTTGTCCCGTTTCAAGGATAAATTTTTCGTATTTCAATTCCCCCGCCCAGTGTTCCAGCTCCTGAAGCACGGCTGATGCCACCCCTTTTCCCCTTGCTTCCGGAATGGTGTACATGCGCTTGATTTCCACGCTGCTCGGGTCGAATTGCCGCAGTGCGCCGCAGCCGACTGGCTGTTCGTCAAAATACGCGACTACGGCGTGTTGGAGGCCAGAAGTATTATTGAACTGCGCATAAAAAGCGTGGTCATCCCCGTCGCGAATAGCAAGTTCGGCATCCAGGAGCTGCACCAGGGCGATAAAGTCGGGGTTGCCAGCGTTGGTCCTTTTGACTTGCAAATTCATGATACCTTAACTGCTGTCAATACGAGGTCGGGCTCTTTGATTGTAAGCGAAACAACCTTGCCCTGTTCCAGTGCAAAGGTAATGCTGACGGATGTTGTACCATTGTAGGCAAACACGTTTTCTGCTGTTTGGAAAAGCCCTCCGCCAAAATTGCCGAGCCTGCCCAGCGACAACATTTTGCGCATGTTGATGCGCACCGTGAACCCGTCTTCCGCGCCTTCACCATATTTGTAGTCGCCCAGGTATTTTTCTTTATCGAGCTCCTCCATGGGCAAATTGGTCTGCCTCATGTCTGCATCGCCCAGTTTTTCCAGGTAGGCAACGAGCTTTTCGGATGCTTTTTTCTGGGCATTGGTAAGCCCATCGGCGCGCAAGCCGTTGTTGGCGTGTTGCAAAAGGGTAATCCCGTGAGGCCCTGCGATGGATTGAATGCCAGGTTTGGCTTGGATCATGGCTTTCACAACATCAAATGAACCCAACATGGCAAACGTAAAAATATCGGGTCGTGCGCCTTTGCCCAACAGGTAATCCACGATGTCGCGCCGCCCCACATGCGAAGCCGCGCCGATGGCCGTTTCCCAGTCGCCGAATCCCCAGTCCCAGGTGGCGCGTGCCAGCTCCGGGCGGGCATCGACAAGTGCAGTTACCCGCTCCAAATTGAAATGGGAAGCGCCTACCACTTCGGCAACAATTTTATCATCAATGGAAGGGTAGCGGTGGAAAAGGCCCTCCTTGTTGTTGGGGACGGCGGGTAACTCTTGTATGCTTTTGGAATAAACAATCCGGGGCATGGAGATCGTGAGCAATCCAAAAATGGAGCTTTTTACGGCGGCCCTTCTCGACATCATGTTAAAGTCATTCATGGAATTTTTGTTAGATTGTTGTTTCGGTGTTCTGCTGAACAATAGACAACAAACTTAAGCTTTTTGATGCATTGCTGTTGAAAATACGCAGAACTGCGTATGCCATGCACGCAAATCTGCGCTGTTTCCGCCCTTTCCCATGTCTGCACCTTTGCCCCATCAATTCAACCACACCAAATTTTACTGAAAAACAATGAAAACGTTATTCTTTTTCACCTATCGTGCCGTGCTGGCATTTTTGCTCATCATTGGATTTATCCTTGCTTTTGCGCCTGCTTTGTTGCTGGCGGGTGTTGCCATTGGCGTTTCGAATCTGCCAAAGCAGCGGGCTAGGGTTGCGGCGAAGCCTGTGCAGGTTGCGAATCAGGCGCCTGTTTTGGCCGTTGCGCAATAAAGAACCAGTTGCTCTGGTTCGTTTTATAGGCCAAAAAGCTAAAAAAGTGCGGGTTTTCAGGGTCTTTGTTCCTGAGAGCCCGCTTTTGTATTGCAATAAAACGCAACATTTGTTGTATTTTTGGCAACTTTGAATCCCTTGGCAAGGATATTTTAGTCTAATTTAGACTGCCATTCAAAAACTTTGCACGATTTTTGGACGTTGGTATTTGCACCATTAATCCGACATCAACTCGCCCCCTATATTTTTTCAATTTTGCCCGAAACCATTAATCACTCAACATGGGAAACAACCTGATGCAGTATATGGTAGATTTCACGCTGCCAAACGAATTGCCCGAAGAATTTGTGACGAATATCCCGCGCCAGCGCAACGCCGTGAACCGCCTCCTGGGCGAAGGGAAAATCCTGAACTACGCGCTCTCCCTCGAAAACTCCAAGCTCTGGGTGGTGTTTTCCGCCAGCTCGGAAACGGAGCTTTTGGAAATGGTGCAAGGGCTCCCGTTGACGCGATACATGAAAATACGCATCAGCGAGCTCACTTTTTACAACGCGTCCAACCCTTACGCGCCCGTATTTTCCATCAATTAAGCTAGTATGACTTTCCGGGAATGGCTCTTCCCGTTCAGCCAGGAATCCAAGGCTGCTGAACGGTACACGGTGCTTCGCGCCGCGCCGATCCTGAACACCATAGATCGGCTTTGCCTGCGCATCGAGGAGCGCTTCCCCGACTCCGGCCTGTCGAAGGTATGCCGGGAGTTCCAGCAGTTGGCCATGCGTTCCGAAACTTTGGTCGGCAAGCTTGCCGGCCCGATCTGGCCTGTCAGGGTTGTTGCCATTTTGGCAGCTTTGTTGCTCTTGGCCCTTTTTTCTTTTGCTTCTTACCAGGTGGTGCAAAATTTCCAGTTTGGCAGGGAGGGCATGGCGGAGCTGTTGCAAGCCAGCGAATCGGTAGTGAACGAGCTGATATTTTTGTGCCTGGCGCTGTATTTTTTGGTCGGCCTGGAAGCGCGGCTCAAGCGCAGCTCCTCGCTCAAGGCGCTGCACCACCTGCGCAGCGTGGCGCATATTGTCGATATGCACCAACTGACCAAAGACCCTTCGCACCAGTTGGTAAAAATAAAGGACACGGAATCGTCTCCCGTCAGGGCGATGAGCCGCGAAGAACTGGTGCGCTACCTCGACTATTGCGCCGAGATACTGTCGCTCAATGCCAAGATCGGCGCCCTGTTCGCGCAGAATGTGGACGACACGGTGGTGCTCAGCGCCGTGAACGACCTGGAGTCCCTCACCCAGGGTTTGTCGGCAAAAATCTGGCAAAAGATCATGATCTTGGATTTGTCGGATGGCTGACAGCTTGAGGCAATGCAGCCTTGGGCCAAAGCAACGGTCAAATGTTAAAGGTAAAAGGTTGTTGAGAAATGTCAAATATTCGCCGTTTGTTTGTCCTCCGTTTCGCTCCAAAAAGTCTGCTACATCGGAGACAATACAGGCCAATTTTTATGCGGCAAAGGCCGTTTTTGGCAAGGGATTTTGCAAGTTTTGACCACTTTTTGTGTTGAAAAGCGCTTTTTTTGCGAATTATTAAAAAATAATTTGTTATCAAAAAAGCATTTTCTAACTTTGTGCGCCTCTTTTCCTCAAGTACCGATCGCTTTTTTTAGCGTACAATAACGAACCAGGAAAGTCGCAGCGTAGGGCGAGTAACCCGTCAAAATAATCCGCTCGTTGTATCCGCTGTAGATTGTTCAACAATTTGAGGCACGGCAATCGCTGATTCGCCTGGTAAACACCAACCTATATGGGCAGGAAAGAAAAGTTTATTTACAACATTCACACCCTTACCTACGAAAAAGTAGTTGTACCAATAAAAACCCGCATCTGGCAAGCCTTCGGCTTTTTTTCCGTCGTGATGGTCACCTCGCTTGCCATGCTTTCTGTCTTCTACAGCATTTTCCCCTCGCCGCGCGAAGCGGACCTCATGCGGGAAATTGAGCAAATGGAATCCAAGTACAAACAGATGGGCGAGCAAGTGGCCGTTATGTCCAAAGTGCTCGAAAACATCCAAGACCGCGATGCCAGCGTGCACCGCATGGTGTTCGGCATGGACCCGATCGACCAGGATGTCTGGACGGCAGGCGTGGGCGGCCACGAGGCGCACCCGGAACTGGAAGCCTTCAAATACGGCGGCATGGCCATCGGCGATGCTTTGGGCAAGATCGACCAGCTCAGCCGCCAATTGGCCATTCAAAGCAAATCTTTGGACACTATCCAGAACCTCGCCAAAAACCAGGACAAGATGCTGTCTTCCATCCCGAGCGTGAAGCCGGTGCGCGAAGACAAGCTGCAAAAGAGCATCGGCACCCTCTCCGGCTTCGGATACCGCATCCACCCGGTGTATAAATTCAAGAAATTCCACGCCGGCCTCGATTTCCCGGCCCGCACCGGCACGGCCATCCAAGCCCCCGGCGACGGCGTCGTGGTAGAAACCGGCTGGCACCAGGGCTACGGCAACTGCGTGAAGATCAGCCACGGCTACGGCTACGAAACGCTGTACGGTCACATGAACCGCATCAACGTCAAAGTGGGCCAAAAGGTGACCAAAGGCCAAAAGATCGGCGAAGTGGGCGATACCGGCCTGTCAACCGCCCCGCACCTGCACTACGAAGTGCACTACAAGGGCAACCCGATCAACCCCATCAATTTCTGCATGGACAACCTGACGCCGCAAGAATACCAGCTGATGGTGGCAGCGTCGCAGAAAGCCAACCAGTCGCTGGATTGAGCGACCATACCACAGTGAAATTTTCCGAATCGGAACGATAAACAGCAGTATTTGGGGGCGCAAGAGCGCTCCCTTTTTTTTCTGGCGCATGCAAATACTCAACAGGCTTTGGGCGATATTGGCTGGCAATAACCTTTGGCTGCTTGCTGTAGTCGTGCTCGCTGCGGCATTTCGTGTATGGCTGAGCAGTACCCATGACTACTTGCACGAATGGGATGAGCGTTACCACGCCCTTGTTGCCAAAAACTTGTTGCTGCACCCATTGAAACCAACCCTGTACGAAACGCCGCTTACTGACTATGATTTCCGGGAGTGGGCTTACAACCATATATGGCTTAGTAAACCGCCCTTGCCGCTTTGGATGATGGCGCTGAGTTTGAAATGCTGGGGCTTGACGGAGTGGGCCGTGCGTTTTCCCTCCATTTTGTTTTCATTAGGCAGCGTATTCCTTACCTATAAAATCGGGCAGCATTTATTCGACCGAAAGGTTGGACTTTGGGCTGCATTTTTCCATGCCATTCATGGGCTAAGCCTTGAGGTCGCTGCCGGAAGGTATTCTTCTGACCATGTAGAAACCATGTTCCTGTTTTGCATGAGCCTGGGGATGTGGGCGATGCTGCGGTATTTCAACCAAAACAGCGCCATTGCTTACCGAAAATACGCTTTTTTGTTGGGCATTGTGACGGGCTTGGCATTTATGTGCAAATGGACGGCTGTTTTGATGCTTCCCGTCCTTTGGGCCGCCCTGGTATTTTGCATGGGCAAGAAAATGCTGTGGCAAGGGCTGAAAGACAGCTTTTTTTATGCCTTGGGCTTGACGTTGACGGCTGCGCCCTGGCTTATCTTTATTGTGGCGCGGTATCCTCAAGAAGCAAATTTTATCCTGCACGGGATGTTCTCCCCGGTGCAGGATGTGATTCAAGGGCATAGTGGCGCCTGGTATTTCTATGTGGCCGAGACCCGGATAATGTTTGGTGAGCTGGTTTATTTGCCCATGCTTTGGATTTGCTGGCTTGCCATGAAGCGCCGAAGGCTCGGCAGGTCGGTATTGTTTTGCTGGGTTTTTATTCCAATAATACTGCTCTCTATGGCGGCGACAAAGCGGCCCAATTACCTATTGGTGGCAGCCCCGGCGTTCTTCTTGCTGACCGCGCTTTTTATGCGGTTGATCAAACAAAAATATCAACAATTCAACCTTGGCCGCTTGGTCTGGCTGGCATTATTGCTTTTGCCTATTCGGTATTCAATCGAAAGGACGAAAGTGTTTTCAAATGGGGAAACCAGCCCAATTTGGGCAACGGCGCTCAAAGAATTGGCAAACAGGAAAGACTTAGACCCAGGCAAAACGTTGATCTTCAATGATCAGCATTACATAGAAGCCATGTTTTACACAGGGTGTACCGCATACAGCTGGATCCCCATCGAAAAAGTGCGCGAACTGAAGGCGGCAGGATGGCAAATACTTGAGCCCAAAGATGGGAAGTATGTGCCGTGGTAAAGTTAGGCGACCTCAGCCTCCCCCGGGTTCAACAGCGCATCCCACACCACATCCTCCGGCGCCTTCGCTTCCAGCTCGATGCGCTCGCCCGACATCGGGTGCTCGAACATCAGTTTCCAGGCATGGAGGTGTATGGAGCGGTCGGGGTTGCCGCGCCGGGCGCCGTATTTCACGTCGCCTTTTATGGGGCAGCCCATGGCCGCTAATTGCACCCGTATCTGGTGGTGCTTGCCTGTAAGCGGCTTTATTTCAAGGAGGTAATAGTTTTTGCTCTTGCCAACAAGCTTGTATTCCAGTTCGGAGCGCTCTGTGTCGGGCTTTTCTTCCGTACTGGCAAAGGCGATGTTCTTCGACTGGTTTTTTGAGAGGAAGTGCAGCAGGGTGCCCGATTCCTGGGGCGGCTCGTTCTGCACCACGGCCAAGTAGGTTTTTTCCACCGTCCGGTTGCGGAACTGGTCGGTAAGCGCCGTCATCACGGCTTTGGTTTTGGCGAACAGCGCGATGCCGCTCACGGGCCGGTCGAGGCGGTTGACTAAGTGCACCTTGCGGCGGCAGCGTTTTTCCACCATGTCGAGCAGGCACTCGTCGCCTGTTTTGTCAGGCTGGGAGGCCAGTCCGGGAGGCTTGTTGCAGGCGATGAACAGGTCGTTGTGTATCAGAATATCGAGCATGGCATTTTATTTAAGTTCTTCGTAATCAATGTATTCGCCATCGTCGTCATCGTCGCGGCGCTGTATTTTTGATTTTTTCTCGGGGCCGGGTGGCATGGGCGTGCTGGCGAAAAAGGGTTTTATGGCCTGGTAGAGCCAAATTATTGCCAGTATTGTGAATAGCCATTTTAAAAGCATTGTGATTGATTTTTATCGCCCCTTTCGCTCAAAATAATATTTCAAGAAAGGGTGACTGAACACCGCCACCAGGATAATGACCATGCCTATATAAAAGTTGGGGTCCAGGTCTTTGTCTTCCCGGAACAGCAGCGCTGCCAGTAGAACACCGTAAACAGGCTCAAGGTTGATGGTGAGGTTGGCGGCAAAGGCGGAAATATGGCGCATTGCCTGCAGCGACAGGTAATAAGGCAACAATGTGCACACCAAAACCAGTACCAGCAACCATGCCCAATCTTCAGCACCTGGCAGGACGCGGGTTTCTGGCGATTGCCAAAGCAAAAAGGGCAAAACGAGCGAACAGATGCATGTGGCGGCGAACAGTTCCACGATGCTGATCACCAATGGGGGCGGCGGCTGGTGGTCCAGCACTTTTTTGTTCATCGAGGAAAACAGCGCCCCGAGCATGGCGCCAAAGGTGCCCACGCCAAAGCCAATGCGCATGTCCCAATCGATGTTGCCCACTACCAGCGCCATGCCGGGCAGAATCAGGATGCCCAGCCCGAGCTCGTACCAGTTTACTTTTTTCCGGAGCAGCGCCGGTTCTATCAGGGCGGCAAAAAAAGAGGTGGTTGCCATAGTCGCCACGGCCACGGACGCATTGGAGAGCTTGATGGCCCCGTAAAAGCACATCCAGTGCAGCCCCACCAACAACCCTATCACGAACAGACGGGAAAACATCTGGCGGTTAAGCCCGTTCCATTGCTTTCTGGGTATGAGGAAATAAAGGAAAAACGTGGCCAACAACACGCGCCACCACACCAAAGGCACCGCTTTCAGGGAAATAAGTTTGCCTAAAATGGCGGTAAAGCCCCAAATAAATACGCAGAAGTGCAGGTAAAAATAGGCGCGGAGCTTGTCGTTCATGCCGCAAAAGTACGCGACTTGTTTCCTACCTTCGCTGTATAATTGCATTTCAAAACGATCGTACATGTTCCGCTGGATCAGCAAATTTATCCTTTGGGCCCTTGGCTGGAAAATAACGGGCCAGTACCCGCACCATTTGTCGAAAGTCGTCATCGCCGTTGCCCCGCACACTTCCACCTGGGATTTCCCCATCGGGGTGCTGGTGAACAGCGCAGGCCGCTGCAACGCCAACTATGTGGGCAAGCACACGCTGTTCCAGGGGCCTTTCGGATTTTTTTTCCGCTGGTTAGGCGGCATCCCGGTTGACCGCAGCAAGAACCACAATTTCGTATCGGCCACCGTTGAGGCTTTTCAGCGGGAAAAGCGCTTTCACCTTGTCATAGCGCCGGAGGGCACGCGGAAAAAAGTGGAGAAGCTCAAAACGGGGTTCTACCATATCGCCCGGCTGGCCGGTGTGCCGATTTGCCTCTGCAAGTTTGATTTTGCCCAAAAAGAAGTCTTTTTCGATCCCGTGCTTTTCCATCCGACCGCTGATGAGGCGGCGGACTTGGCGCATATATGGAATTATTTCAAGGGGGTGCGCGGGGGCAACCCGGGGCAGGGGATTGCCTGAGGGCTGCACATGCCAGGATTTTAGTCGTTTGCGAGATTTTCAGGAGCGCGGCGCTCGAGCGGCCTACTTCTTTTTCATCTCCGCGTAATATTTGTAAAAATACGGGATGGTCTCAATGCCCTTGTAAAAATTGAACAGCCCGTAATGCTCGTTGGGCGAGTGGATGTCGTCGGAGTCGAGGCCGAAGCCCATGAGCACCGATTTGGCGTTCAGCACCTGGTCGAACATGGCCACGATGGGGATGCTGCCGCCGCCGCGCTGTGGCAGGGGCTTTTTGCCGAATGCTTGCTCCATCGCTTTTTCGGCGGCTTTGTATTCCACAGAATTGGTGGGCACCACCACCGGATAGCCGCCGTGGTGGGCCGTCACCTTTACTTTTACCGACTTGGGCGCCAGACCCTCAAAGTGTTTTTGGAACAGCTTCTCTATCTTTTTCGGGTCTTGGTCGGGCACTAAGCGCATCGATATTTTGGCGAAAGCTTTGGAGGGCAACACGGTTTTGGCGCCTTCGCCGATGTACCCGCCCCAGATGCCGTTGACATCCAACGTCGGGCGGATTCCCGTATGCTCAATAGTTGTGTAGCCTTTTTCGCCCATCAATTCGGAAACACCCAGGTCTTTCATGTATTTTTTTGCGTCGAAAGGCGCTGCGTTCATCATTTTGCGCTCTTTGCCGCTCACTTTTTCCACGGCATCGTAAAAGCCTTTCACCGTGACGCGGCGCTTGCTGTCGTGCAGGGAAGATATCATGTCGCAAAGCACGTTGATGGGGTTGGCCACCGCCCCTCCGTACACCCCGGAGTGCAGGTCTTTGTTAGGCCCTGTCACTTCTACTTCCATGTAGCAAAGCCCGCGCAGGCCCACGGTCAGGCTTGGTGTTTTATTGTCGATGATGCTGGTATCGGAGATGAGCACCACATCGCAGGCGAGTTTCTTTTTGTTTTCCTTGCAAAACTTCTCCAGGTTCTTGGAGCCGACCTCTTCCTCGCCTTCAATCATAAACTTGACGTTGCAGCCGAGGGTATTGGTCTTCATCATCATCTCAAAAGCCTTGACATGCATAAAAACCTGGCCTTTGTCGTCGCAGGCGCCGCGGGCGAAGATGGCGCCATCGGGGTGCAGCTTGGTCTTTTTCACCACGGGCTCGAAGGGCGGGCTGTGCCACAGGTTTACCGGGTCGGCGGGCTGCACATCGTAGTGGCCATATACCAGCACGGTTGGCGCTTTTGAGCTTACTGTTTTTTCGCCGAAAACGATGGGGTGGCCGGCTGTTTTGCACACTTCCACGTTGTCAACGCCCACTGCTTTGAGGTGTTTTGCTGTGGCATCTGCCATGCGTTTCACGTCGCCGGCATATTTGGGGTCGGCGCTCACCGATGGGATGCGCAACAGTTCGAGCAGCTCATTCAAAAAGCGCTCTTTGTTCTTGTCGAGGTATGTCTTAAGTTCTTTCATATTTGAATAGCTGTTGGCTCTTGGCCGTTGGCTGTTAGCTTTTAGCTGTTGGCAACACAAACATTTGAAAACACTTGGCATCCTTTTTACTTCAACCTAAAAGGTCGAAAAGGTATGGCTCAAGTGCTGGAGCTCAACGCGCAAATTGAAAAGCAATTTGTGCAGCCAAGGGCCAATGGCTAAGCGCCAACAGCGGATTTGCGCGAAGTTCCCGATTTATTTAATATTACGCCTTGAAAGGGCACAAATTTTTTCAGCGTGTCATTTTTTTGAGCCATTTCTGTTCACAAAAACCTTATTACAGTGACTAAAACTTCGCGTTCTGTTTTCGTTTTCGGCATCTACTTGTTTGCCGTCGCCTTGCAACTGATCTTGGTGCCCAACCTTTTGCTGGGCATGTTCGGGCTTCCCGAGACTTCGGAAGTATGGATCAGGGTTGTGGGCTTGCTGGCTTTTGTTATCGGGTACTATTATGTGCAAAGTGCCCGTTCGGGGCTGGCAGCGTTTTTCCCTTTCACGGTGCATGGGCGGGTGCTGGCCTTTGTAAGTTTCACCGCTTTTTACCTGGCGGGCTGGGTAGCCGCGCCGATCATCATTTTTGCTGTAGTCGATCTTGCGGGGGCGGGCTGGACCTGGATGGCGATGCGCAGCGAGCGGGGCTGAATTTTTGGGAAAACAAATTTCTGGCGCCTGGTGTCGTGGGCTTGTTTGATTGGCTACCTTTGCGGCTGTTTTATAGCCCTATCCTATCCAAATCAATATACTCCATCCTGAAAATCTTGTAAATCGCTGGAATCCAGGTATATGATCAAAATTGGAATAATCCGTGAAGGGAAAGTGCCGCCCGATGCCCGTGTGCCGATGACCCCCGAACAATGTGCGGAAGCGCAGGTAGAATTGCCCATCCGTATTGTGGTGCAGCCCTCGCCCATCCGTTGTTTCAAAGACAAAGAATATACCAAGCACGGCATCCGCTTGCAGGAAGACCTGAGCGATTGCGACGTGCTGTTGGGGGTGAAGGAGGTGCCTGTTGCGCAGCTCCTGGCCGACAAGACTTACATGTTTTTTTCCCATACCATGAAAAAACAGGCGTACAACAGGCCGCTGTTGTTGGCCATCCTCGAAAAGAACATCCGTCTGATCGACTATGAGGCGCTGACCGACAGCCGGGGCGTCCGGCTGATCGCCTTCGGGTTTTATGCGGGCATTGTGGGCGCGCACAACGCCCTCTGGACCTGGGGCAGGCGCACGGGCCAATTCTCCCTGCCGCGCCTTTACCAAAGCCACGATTATGCCGAGGTGCTGGAAGTTTATAGCCGGCTCAAGTTGCCGCAACTGCGCATCGTGCTGACGGGCGGCGGGCGCGTGGCCTCGGGAGCGGCCAAGAACCTGCGCGACATGGGCGTCCGCGAAGTTGGGCCCAAGGAGTTTTTGGAGCAGGATTTCCCCAATGCTGTGTTCACCCAGATACACGCTGCCGACTATGTGCGCCGCCGCGACGGGAAGCCGTTCAACAAAGCAGATTTTTATGCACACGGCGCCGACTATGAAAGCAAGTTCGCAGCGTATTACCGCAGGGCCGATATTTTTATCAACGGCATATTCTACGACCCCAAAAGCCCAAAGTTCTTTACTGCTGCGGAGCTGAAGCAACCGGATTTCAACATCCAGGTCATTGCCGATATCACCTGCGATATCATGCCCGATTCCTCGGTACCCTGTACCATCAGGCCAAGCAAGATTACCAAGCCGGTGTATGGTTACAGCCGTAAGACCGGTGTCGAAACAGCGCCGTACAAAGAGGGCTCCATCGACGTGATGGCCATTGACAACCTGCCTTCGGAATTGCCCCGCGACGCTTCCGCATTTTTTGGCCGGCAGTTGTTGGAAAAGGTATTGCCAGAACTGTTGCAAGGCCGAAAAAGCCCGGTTATCCGGCGGGGCATGATCGCAGAAGGCGGAAAACTGACGGAAGAGTTCGGGTATTTGGCCGATTATGTGGCCGGTGAATTGGTTTGACGCGCCTCCTCCTCCTTTACCAAAAAGAACCCGTCGCTGCCTTTGGCCTGGTAAAGGGGCATCAAGATAAGGCCGGTGTGTGCCGCCAACACGGCTCCTTTTGCGTCATCGGCGAGGTGCTCCCCTTTTTGTACTTTCTGAAAATTGACATAGCCGGGCCGCATAGCAAAGGCATCTTCCGGTTTGATGTGGTGGGCATGGATCAGGCGCGTCACCTTCGGCAGTTCGGCGAACGATTTCTGCAGGATCATCTCATGCGGGCTTTTCAGGTTCAGGTCGGCCGTGCATCCTGCAAAGTGGAGCGTGTTCAGGATGGCAGAAAGGGATCGGTTTGCGGAAAGCGGGTCTTCGTGCTGGCCTGCTTCATAAGCCACGCAAAGGGTTGGCGCCGCTGTTTTTCCATCTGAAAAATTCCCTTCCACGGCGAACCGGAGAAAGGTGCCTTCCACCCGTTCGAAGAGGTTGAGGATTACGGGGGCGTGCAGGTCTTTTGCCCAGGCGAGGCTTTCCCCTTCGTCGGTGGGGATACAAAATATCCCGCCGCTGGCAGAGGTGGTGTGGAGGTCGAGCAGCAGGAGTCTGTCGGGTTTGGTTTTGCGGATTTCGTCATGGACACAGCGATAGAGCTGAACAAACTCCAGGTCTTCGTCTTGAAGCTCCTGTTCTGGCTGAAGCAGGAGCTTGTCCAAATGCTCTCGTTTCCACATCCGGTTGAAATCCTGGCTGACGAACCTGCTTCCTGCGGCATAAGCCTGAACGTTTCCAATCAGTCCGACAAGTTTCCCTTTGAATTCCCGTGCCGGGTTGTTTTCCAGCATCAAAAAAGCATCTTTCAATGCTTGCACCCCAGCGGGCTCATTGCCATGGATGGCAGCGGTAACAATGACCAAGGGGCCGGGTGTGGGCCCTCCAAAAGTTCCGATAACTCTGTTCAACATTTTACCCTGATTTGGGTGGATTTGAAGGATCGATGGGCGCTGTAAAAAACAACGGCCTCCAAGCGCTGTGCGCCTGAAAGCCGTTGCATGAAATAAGACATATTATTTCTTAGTTTTTTTACCTGCTGCTTTGTCGGCAGCTGGCGCGGCGCCTTTTGCGGCGCGGCGGGCTTCATGGGCTGCCTTGATCTTTGCTTTGTGTTCTTCGCTCATCACCCGCTTTTTGCCGGGCGCGGAGTCGGCTTTTGGGGTTTTTGCAACAGCTGCGGGGCGACCAAGTTTCTTTGATGCCGGTTTGGCTTTAGCGGCCTTTGTCGCTTTGTCGGCAGCTGGCGCGGCGCCTTTTGCGGCGCGGCGGGCTTCATGGGCTGCCTTGATCTTTGCTTTGTGTTCTTCGCTCATCACCCGCTTTTTGCCGGGCGCGGGGTTTGCCTTTGCCGGCTTTTCGGCTTTGGCAGTTTTTGCTGGTTTGGCAACTTTCGTCGCTTTGGCGCCGCTGTTTGTGCTTTTTGCCGCCCTGGCTTTTGCCATTTTTTCAGCTTGGGTAAGCTTTGGGGCAGCGGCTTTGGCAGCTTTGTCGGCGGCGATTTGCTCCTTGGTGCGTCGTACGCGCTTGCCCTGGGTGGCGGAGGCAGCGGCGGTTTTGCCTGGTTTGGCGGCGGCGGCGGCGGCGGTTTTGGGGCGGCCAAGCTTTTTAGGGGTGGCTGTTGTTTTTGCCGACTTGGCAGCTTTGGGTGCTTTGTCGGTGGGCGCCGTCGTTGCTTTGGCAGCCCTGCGGGCAGCGTGGGCAGCCCTGATCTTTGCTTTGTGCTCCTCGCTCATCTCCCGCTTTTTACGGGTTTTGGCGGCTGCTTTTGGGGCAGCTTTTTTAGCCGTATCTGCTGTAGGTGCGGCTACTTCTTCCGCTTTGTCCTTCACTTTTTCTGACTTGGCTTTGTCCCCTTTTATTGCTTTTGAGGCTTTGCCCGAAGAAACTAATTTTATGTGTGCCAAATGGTGTTGGCCGTGCCAGGCATAAAGGGCAATGGCTTCCTGGAGCTGAATGGTTTTTTTGCTGACGGGGTGAAAGAAGCCGCGGTCGAGGTCTTCCACGCTGAGTGACGACAGGAACTGTACCCAGCGTTCGTGCAGGGCAGACAGCAGTTTTATCGACAGTTTGGCCGAGCCGTGCTTACCGTCTTCCGTTTCGGCCCAAAGCTGTTCTTCATACGGTTTGATGATAGGCGTGTTCTCTGTTACGGTCAATTTCATGCGCACGTAGGCGTTCATGTGGCTGTCTGCGAGGTGGTGGATTACTTGCCGGGCTGTCCATCCGTTTGGGCGATAAGGCTTGTCGAGCGCGCCGTCGCGGAGTTTTTTTACTGCCTTTTTAAGTTGCTTTGGCAGCGCCGCAATTTCTTTTATTTGCGCGCGCGTTTCGTTGATAGAGTATTTTTTCCCGTATTCAAATTTGCCAATGGGGTATCGAAGTGCAATGAGATCTTTCATAAAAAAGTTTAATGAATGGAAATTTTATTGACAGAACAGGTTTAAGGAATTTTAGTTTGGAGAATTGTTTTTTTTAGTTTGAAGTTTCAGACAGTATCTTTCCAGCGCCAAACATAACGGCAGGCAACGGTGCGCCAGGGTCGCCAGGGTTCAGACAGTTCGAGCATTTTGTTTTTCAAGTCTTTTCCTGTTTCTTGAAGCCCGAAAAGTTTAGCCATGCCCTGTTGAATACCCAAGTCCCCAACTGGGAACACATCTGGCCTCGCCAGCGAAAACATCAACAACATCTGGACGGACCATACGCCTACGCCCTTTATTTGGGTCAGGAACTGGATAATGTCGTGGTCGCCCATTTCATGCCAGTTTTTATGCTCCAAATCATGCTGCATAGAAAATCGGGCGACGTTTTGAAGGTAGTTGGCTTTTTGATTGGATAATCCCACGCTGCGCAGATGTTCAATATCGAAGGCGACGAGTTGTTCGGGATGTGGGTAATGATCGGGGAAGATCGATAGAAAACGGTTGAAAATAACCGTTGCAACTTTGACACTTAATTGTTGTGAAACAATAGACTCCAACAAGTCAAAATAAATCTTTTGAGAAGGGATGAAATCGGGCATTTCAATGGCATGAATTACCCTGCTTATATTGGGTTCTTTATGCAAATGCTCAATAGCCTGTGTCAAATTCATGCACTAAGGTAAACTTTCTTTGACAATTAAAACGAAAATATTTTTACCCACTCGGTTAACCAATATTCAAACACTCGAATTCTATGGGATTTCAAAAAGTAAACACAGTTGACAGTAAAAAAGAGATGCAGCAATTTGTGCGCAGCCTTCTTGACGATGTGCAGGCATTCGAGTATATGCTTGCCAACGATTGGTTTGAATCCGATATTGTGCGCATCGGCGCAGAGCAAGAAATGTGTATCGTGCACAATAAAACACTGAAACCGGCCTGCATCAATTTGGAAGTGCTGGAAAAGCTCGGCAAGGACAAGCCCTGGTGCGTGACAGAGTTAGCCAAATTCAACTTGGAAACAAACCTCAGCCCGCGGGAATTTACCGGCGATTGCCTGAGCCAGTTGGAGGCAGAAAACCTGGGCTACCTCGATACCATCCAAAAGGTGCTGAACAAGATGGACGCCAGCATAGTCCTTTGCGGCATATTGCCCACCCTGCGCAAGCACGACCTGGAGATGCAGAACCTCACTCCCAACGAGCGCTACTACGCCCTCATGGCCGCCATACAAAAGCACCTGCTCGGTTCCTCTTTCGAGCTGCGGGTAGAAGGCGTAGATGAACTGTTGGTGAAGCACGATTCTCCCCTGCTCGAAGCTTGCAACACCAGCTTCCAGGTGCACTTGCAGGTAGCGCCCAACGATTTTGTAAAAATGTACAACATCGCCCAAACCTTAGCGGCGCCCATCATCGCCATTTCTGCCAATTCGCCGCTCGTATTTGGCCGCCGCCTTTGGCACGAAACCCGCATCGCCCTGTTCCAGCAAAGCCTCGATACCCGCACCACCAGCGACCACATGCGCGAGCGCTCGCCCAGGGTGAACTTCGGCTCCGACTGGCTGCGCGGCGACATCACGGAAATATACAAGGAAGACATCAGCCGGTTCCGGGTGCTGCTGGCCGGCGCCATCGAAGAAGATTCCCTGGCCATGGTTCGGGAGGGCAAAACGCCCAAGCTCCGGGCACTGCAAATCCACAACTCAACGGTGTACCGCTGGAACCGCCCATGCTACGGCATCTCGCCCAACGGAAAGCCACACCTGCGCATCGAAAACAGGGTAGTGCCCGCCGGCCCTACTGCCGTTGATGCTACCGCTAACGCCGCATTTTGGCTGGGCGCCATGGTGGCTATGGCCGACCAGTACCCCGACGTGACCAAACACATCGACTTCGCCGACTCCCGCGACAATTTCCTGAAATCCGCCAAGTTCGGTATCGATACAACCTTCACCTGGATGAAGGACAAAAAAGTGTCGGCGCCGGAACTGATCTTGAAAGAATTGTTGCCCATGGCCAAAGAAGGCCTTAAAAAACAAAAGGTAAAATCAGCCGACATAACTAAATACCTCGACATCATAGAAGCCCGCGCGAAAGAGCACAAAACAGGCGCCCGGTGGGCTCTACGTGCCTACACCTCCTTAAAAAAACAAATCTCCACCGACGAAGCCGTCACTGCCGTCACCGCTGCCATGCTTAAAAATCAGAAAGAGAACAAGCCCGTGCACACCTGGAAAGAACCGACCATCAACGACCTCGAGAACTGGCGCCCCACCAACATCAAAGTGGAGGAGTTTATGTCAACCGACCTGTTTACCGTGCAAGACGACGCGCTCATAGAGCTGGTGGCCGAGATCATGGACTGGCGGCGCATCCGCTACATGCCGGTGGAGGATGGGAAGGGCATGTTGGTGGGCCTCATCACGTCCCGGAAGCTGCTGCGCCATTTCGCCCACAGCTACAAGATCGAGGGCAAAGAGCTGATGAGCGTGAAGGACATCATGATCGAGAAGCCGATCACGGTCACGCCCGAAACAAGCATTATCGACGCTATGGCGAAGATGCGCGACAACAAGATCGGCTGCCTGCCCGTGGTGAAAGGCAAGGAGCTGGTGGGTATCATCACAGAAATGGACTTCTTGCGCATCACGTCGCGCTTGCTGGAGCGGGCCGACAAATGAAGTGCCGTGCAGCGGTAAGCCCCGATACATCATGTTGGCTGGTTGCCGACGAAAACAGTTTTTGTTTTTCGCCGTTTGATGTATAAAAAGGATTACTTTTGAATCCAATACCGATGCCTATGTTCCGCAAACTGTTTGCCTGCCTGACGATTGCCCTCTGCGCCTTGGAAAGCCAGGCACAGGGTTCTATCACGCCCCCAACCAATGTGGGGATCGTTTACAACACCGAGCGCACCTTCAACGTTCGGCTCGCTACCCACCGGAGCATGGCCGTGGGCATGGAGTTCGGGCGCTTGCGCACCTACAACAAGACTAAAACCTGGCAAATAGGTTTGGGCGAGCTGAAGCACCCCAAAGAGCAGCGCCAAAGCGCCGACCCGCGGGCGAGCCGCGCATTTCGGCCTTATGTATATGGCAAGCAGAACAGCCTTTTTGTGGCCCGCGCCGGATGGGGCGCCAAGCGCTATTACTCCGAAAAAGCGAAGCAAAAAGGGGTGGCTGTGGGCATGAGCTATTCCATCGGGCCATCCCTGGGCATGTTGAAGCCCTATTACCTCGCCCTGGCCCATGAGGGCGGCAGCAGCAATACCTACCGGGTGATCCACCAACGATATTCCGACAGCAACGCCGAGATTTTCCTCGACAACACCCGTGTGCTCGGCGCGTCGCCCTTCACGCGCGGCATCAGCGAGATGTCCTTTTTGTTGGGCGGCAATGCCTCCATCGCCTACCACATGGACTGGGGCGCTTTCGATGAAATGGTTAAAGCCCTGGAGATTGGCCTGATGGTGGATGTTTTCGCCAAAAAAGCGCCTGTTTTCGTGAGCGATGAGCAGAACAAACAGGTGTGGATCAATTTTTTTGTCAACTTCCAGTTTGGGAAGCGGCGGTAGGGGTTTTTAACACATAGGCACATAGGGCACATAGATTTTATACTATGATTCGCCTGATTATTGTGGTTGAGCATGATTGATTCAACTGATATTCAATTGTTTTCAGAGACCAGCATGCAAAAAACCAAGCGGTGTGCGGTATAGTATGTACCTACTGCTTCCTGAAATTGGTTTCTAAAAATTTGAAAACCAAGTCGAAGTGTTTTAGCGGTTCTGCGTGTCCGCCTTCTATAGCAACATGTTCGAAGTAGTGTTTGAACTTCTTGTTTTTTAGCCTTGCAACCATCTTTTCAGACATTGGCGTGGAAGGGCAAACTTCATCCTGAGTTGCGGAAAGAAACAGTATTGGGCCATTGATTTTTTCAACTTCAATGAGGGCTTTTTCTTCGGCTATTGTGTCGTTTAGCATTGCTTCAAATGCTCCCCGCAAATCTCTTTGCATCAAAAATGGAACCGCTTCTTCATTGACCGGTACAAATGGCAATTCCTTTTTTTGATAGGTCCAGGTAGCGGTGCTGAAGTGGTTGGTATGCCCTGGGAAAGTAACATGGCTTGGCACAATGGCAACAACGCATTTTATGTCTTTGTAATAACGCCCTAAAAGCAATGCCAGGTCGGCGCCTCTTGAACCGCCAATAATGGCAATTTTTCTTTTGTTGATCTTCTTGTGTTTGGCTGCGACTTCAATGGCATAATGAACATCTTCAATAGCGATTTTTTGCAAGGTATCGGGCGTTCCTGTTGCGCCGAAATAGCCAATTGCCAGAAAAGCGTAGCCTTTTTCTATAAATTGTTCCCTTGTTTTTTTCCAGTGCTTGCTGGCCCAGGCATTGCCGCCTTCTGAACCGCCCAAGCCAACAATTAAAGGCTGGTTTTTGCCATTTCCTAGATATAATTTACCCTCAATGTTTGGTGTAGATAAGATCGTTTGAGCAAAGGAGTTGTTTGAGACAAGCAAGAGGAGTCCCAAAAAGAAGTGCTTTAAGTTTTGCATTTTATACTATGATTAAAGTGATTTTGATGATTTGAGTGATTAAAAACATCTGATTTTCAAATGATTACGCGATCACGATTTTCACAACCACTTTGCGTTGACTATACAAGTGTTTATACTATGATTAAAGTGATTTGTATGATTTGAGTGATTAAAAACATTTGATTTTCAAATGATTATAAGATCACGATTTTCACAACCACTTTGGGTTGACTATAAATTGAAATGCAAAGGTTCGGCTTATGGCCAGAATAAATTTTGATCTGGATCAAAAAATCACTTTTCGGACCTGATCCTGCTCAATGTTTCTTGTGTGATACCTAAATATGTTGCGACCATACCCAACGGAATACGCGCATAAATATCATGATAAGTTGTACAAAAATGATCGTACTTCTCTTTTGCTGTGCTGAATTTCAGGGAAGTCATCCTTTCAATCAAATGCCCGAAAACCGTACCCATTGAAAGCCGCGCATAACGTTCCATCTCGGGGAAATTGTCAAACAGGAATCCGAGGTCGTTCAGGTGCAAACAATAAGCTTCGGTGTTCTCAATTGCGTCGATATAATAGATGTCGAGTTTCCGCTGCATAAAACTCCGCGGGGAGTTTACCCATTCATTTTCGCTGCAAAAATATTCGCTGATCTCTTTCCCGTCTTTGATAAAATAGGTGCGCGTAAGCCCTTTTTGGATAAAGTAGCTTTTGGTACAAATTCTATCGGCATTGTGGATAAGTTCGCCTTTTTTAAAAGACTTAAAAACGAGCCTGCCGGCGAGCTCACTTTTTAAGGCATCGCTGAGTTTTATATACTTTTCAAAGTGTCGGAATATTTCGGCTGTCTGTTCGATTTTGGGCTTGGTCATTTTTGATTGTTCATTTTTTGTAACTGTCCTTGTGTTTGGCAAAGTCATCTGTGCCCTCCGCTCCAGCTTACCCCTTCTCCAGCTTCCCCCGCCACACAATGCCATCCCCGTCGGTAGCCGACACAAGGTACACGCCTTTGGGCAGCGCTGCGATGTCTATCTGCCCGCCGTTTGGTATTTCCGTGCGCAGGAGCGCTCGCCCGAGCAGGTCGTGGATGCTGACGTTGAGCGTGTTGCCCTGGCCGGGGGCCTGGATGGTGATGGCGGTTTCTGCGGGGTTGGGGAATAGGGTGAGTTGTGGGATGAGCGGGATTGTGGTGGGGGTTGAGGGTTCGGGAGAGAGTTTGACCACCCAAAAATCGTTTTGGCCTTTGTTTGGGGCGCCGGAGACGTCGCCGTCGGTTGACCAGGTGTAACCGGCGAGGACAAATCCGTTGTCCATAGTGTTCGCGAGTGCGAAACATTCTTCTGCCAATGTTCCGCCGTAAGTTTTTTGCCAAATTAGGTCACCAGTTTCACTGACTTTTACAGCCCAAAATTCAGCGCCTCCATTGCTCCCAACAACATCACCGTTTGTAGACCCTGTGGTTCCTGCAATAATATAGCCACCATTAGGTGCTTCCACCACAGCTCTGGCCCAATCAGGTTGGCTGCCTCCTAGCGTTTTTTCCCAAATGAGCTCTCCCGTACTACTCAATTTGACCACCCAAAAATCAAAAAGGCCGTGAAAAACAGTAATATCACCAGTTCCTGATCCTACATAACCTACAACAACGTATCCGCCATCGTTGGTTTGAATTACATCACTGGCAATATCAGCATTGTTTCCTCCCAGCACCTTTTGCCACTCGAGCTCTCCAGCGGGCGACAATTTAACAACCCAATAATCAACATTTCCCCGAAGGTCTGTCACATCGCCATCCATAGAAGCCGTTTCGCCTACAATAACATAACCGCCATCAGATGTTTGCTTTACCGATTTTGCCATTTCATCGCTGCTGCCCCCCAAAGATTTCTGCCATTGTAAATTTCCAACCTCATCCAGTTTGATGACCCAAAAATCGAGTTGACCTTTATTCTCTGAAACGTCGCCATCGCTTGAGTTTGATTTTCCTGCTAGAATATATCCATTATCAATAGTTTGTTGGGCGGACAAAATTTCATCCCATGCGCTTCCTCCGAAAGCTTTTTGCCATTGGATTTCTCCCTCACCACTTAATTTTATTACCCAACCATCACTTAGCCCGCCGTGGTTACCTGACACATCAAAATTATTGGAAGATGTATGCCCAACTAGGATGTAACCACCATCAAACGTTTGCTGTATGAACCGCGCGACGTCGCTACCCGTTCCCCCAAATGCTTTTTTCCATTGTATGCTCCCGTTACTTGCAAGTTTTAACGCCCAAAAATCAAGAGAACCATGATTTCCAAATACATCCCCATTATTGGACAAAGTTTTCCCTGCAAGAATGTAGCCACCATCTGTGGTTTGTTTGATGGAATAACTTTCATCGGTACTGCTTCCCCCGAAGGTTTTTTGCCATTGGATGGCTGGCTGAGAATAAAGCCCAACCACGTAAAAATTTATTAAGAGAATAATTGACTTTTTCATCCTATTTGTGTTTAATAGAAACAGACTCTTCTTGTTTTATATCTTTATTAATCTTAGGCTTTGAAAACCCTCATTTGCTTCAATCCGTAAAATGTAAAAACCCTTAGGTAAATTGCCAAAAGGCAAGGCTAGCTTGGGTTCTTGGACATCAATTTTTTCGCTAAAATGAATTTTTCCATTAATATCATGTAATTCAAAATGCTTCAAACCTCCAACAAACCCTGTTTGGGGGAAAAATATATTTAGAAAGTTTGAAAATGGACTTTGAGCCTTAATCGATTCTATCTTAGAACCGACGACCCAGTTTTGACCATTGCCTGCACTTTTTTCACTTGTTGGGTCTATAGGGTTCGGACAGTTCGGACAATTCTCTTCCACTTGATCTGCCACAAGGAATTCGAATTTGTATGGAGAAACAATTGGGTTAGTAGGATCAGGGCAAAGTGCTACGCTGGTAAAATCAAAATCAAAATCAGCATTAACAAACCCGAAAACATTAAGTATTGACTGGTTAAGTATTTCCCCAACTCTAAATTGTAAAAAATTTGTATACACAGAAGAAAATAATTGACCCGGCCAAACATCATTATCATTTGCAGCAACTAATATATATTGATCTTCGCCTACAATTCTGATACTACCTTTTATATCTGTATCATTTTTTTCAATAAACTCAAACAAACGAGGTTCAGTTTTTGAGTTATCATTTTTTGTAAGTCTAAAGCCTAGCCATTTATGGCTTTTGTAGGCTACTCGAGAGCATTCAGGAAGAACTTCTTTTGGGTCAACTGGTTTCCTCCCACCAGTAGTTAACTCAAGAATATAAATAATATTTGGATACACAATTGAACTTACAGTACCTGGCTCTCCATCATTGCATAGACTGCGAATTTCCACCCTATGCTCCTTTTGAGGCTGCAAATTATTTAATGTATAAGTCGTTGCATTATACAGGGTAATTGCATATAAAGAATCCCAACCATTGGTCTCATTTTTTTTAAAAATCGTCAAATAATGGTCGTCCCCAACTGAAATTGGCACCCAAGCCAATGTCACAAAATTATAACCGTATCCTGTAACTCGAAAACTATCAGGTGGAGGAGCATCACATTGTAGCACATTGGTTGGGGTGAAAGATGGAGCCACAGGCCCGTTTTTGCTAAAACATGCTAGTTGCAGCGAACAGAACAAAACCGAGAAAAGTAATTTTTTTTCCATGATATCGTGAATTTTTACAGTGTTTCAAGAATTTTCGCTGTAAAGGTTTTTCTTTTGACCTGAAATTTTTCGTAACACTTTCTGACACGCGTTCTACCTCGAACTTATGGAACAAAGCCAGCTCGTTGAATTGATCAAAACTTTAAGCCCCAAAGAAAAGGAACAAATCCTGCATTTTGCAGCGCTGCCGTTTTTTCCGCGCAGTAAAACAAAGTCCTACGTCAGGCAATTGTTGGAGATATGCCTGAAACACCCTTGGCATGACACGAATCAAAAACTGGAAAAAGCCGAGCTGTCCGCGTTGTTATTTGCTGGGCAGGCATTTGTGGAAGGGAAGCTGGAAAAGGTGATGGTGGAAGCCCACAAGGTGATCCGCGATTTTTTGTTGGCCCAATTTTATTTTCGGGAAGAAAATGAGTTTCACCAGGTATTTGATTTCGCCGAAATTGTCCGCAGACGAGGACTGGATGCCCGGTACCGCAGCTTTTTGCTCCGCCTAAGAAAAATACAAGAGGACATTAAGCACCAAAACGAATTCTATTTTCACGACCAATTCCTGTTGGAACATGCCCAGCATAGCTATGAAAGTATAAATAATCAAGTAAAGGGTGATCTGAATATACCGGACGCACTGGATGCATTGGAAATGCACTTGCATCTTAATAGGCTTGGCATACTCAATTCATATTTATTGCAGCAAAAAGCAGCAAATGTGATTGTTTCAGAGGCTATGCGTGAACGCCTTGAGGATCCAAATATCCCAGCAAGGTTTCTGGAAAATTCGCCCACCATCAACATCAGATATGCCATTTTTAAATTGTTAAAAAAAACCAGCCATGTGCCAGATGATGTTAAGGTTCTCTTTGATTTGCTAGTTGCCTTTGAAACGCAATTGGATGCTGAGATACTGAGAGAATCATACACATACCTGCGCAACTTCTGTGTGTTGGTCTTGTTGACCGATCCTGACGATTTGGCGATTTCAAACTTGCTTTACGAGTTATATAAAGATAACCTTGAACGAGGCTATCTCCATTTTGAAGGCAAAATTCATCCAAGTATTTATCTTGCTATATCTGAATGTGCGGCAAGAGCTAACAAGCACGAATGGGCCCTCTCCTTCATCGAAAAATACAAAAATGATATCATCGGCGAAAATGAAACCCGGGACATTTATAGTTTAAATCTCGCCTACTACCTATTCGGCGTTGGAAAATTCTCCGAATGCCTCGATAATATCCCTGCCACGTCTTTAAATGTAAGCAACCTCCTCGCTGGCAAGCGCCTTGAGCTCAAAGCCCTCTACGAACTACAATCCGACCTCCTGCCCTATAAGCTGGATGCCTTCAAAATGTTCCTCAATCGCACCTCCAAAAAGCTGCTGCCTGCCGCCCGCCGGCAAATGAACGTAGAGTTTAACAATCTTTTTTACCAACTCGTTGCCCTCCCGCTCAACGACCCAAAGCGGGCCGCGCGTTTCCTGGAACGGGTGGAGGAGCGGAAACAGACGGCTGAACGGTTTTGGCTGCTCGCCAAAGCGAAACAGCTTGCCAAAAAGGCAGATTGATCCCCCCCCTACACCACCACCCTCAACCCCCGCTCCAAAATCTCAAACCGCACCGGCGTCTCCCCCAAAAACTCCCCATCTGCCTCCAGCAATGTAGGCGCATCGCCCACTTGCAACACCTTGATCGCGCGCGCCTGACAACCCGTTACCTTTGAATGTTGGAGCAAGGAACCATTGTAAAAGCGCGGGGTCTGCAGCATTACTTCCAGTTTTGAAATCTCGCGCGCAAAGGTGAGCGCGAACAAGCCATCGTCCGGCACCGCCTGCGGTACGAGCTGCATCCCGCCGCCCGAGTAGCGGCACAAGCCTATGTTGATGGTATAAAAATAATCCTCCACGGCCTGGCCGTCGTACTCGATGCGTGCTTTTGTCAGCTTGTACTGCCAGAGGTATTGCGCCACGGCCAGCAGGTATGCTGCTTTGCTGTTGACGGGGTTTTCCAGTAGTTTTTTCCCGATAAAACCGTCGTAAGCCATGCCCGCCACATTCACAAAATAGCGGGATTCGGGCTGGCCATCGCGCATAAAATGCACCAGGCCAATGTCTTGCAGCACCGTTTCCATCCGGAGCAGGCGCTGCAAACGCAGCTGGGGGTTCGTGGGAATGCCGTACTGCCTGGCCCAATCATTGCCCGTTCCGTGGGGCAGCAAAGCATAGGTGATCTCGCCCGGCGGCACAAATTCCTGTCTGAAAATACCGTTCACGATCTCGTGGTTGGTGCCGTCGCCGCCGATGCCCAGTATATGCCTGCCGCCGTGCAGCAACGCATCTTCCACGAGGCGGGCGGCATGGCCCGGGCGCTGGGTGAACTGTACATTGTACGAAAACCCGAGGGCTTGCAGCACCTGCTCAATTTTCGGCCAGTCGCGCTCCATCGAACCGCCACCGGCAGCGGGGTTGGCGATGATATGCCAGAAAGGGGGTTTCCGGTTTCTGGTTTCGGGTTTCAGGTTTTGGGTTTCGGGTTTCTGGTTTCCGGTTTCAGGTTGTGCTTTGGCCATCGTTTTGTGCATGAGGGTTCGTTATCCGCCGGGCGTACCTTCTTGCATTCGGTCAGGGCCTAGCAGGCTCCTTGATTGTCCTTCTCGAAAGAATCCGTCCGTGTATTGTGCGCTAAATGTACAGATGTGAGCAGCATTTCGGTATTCTTTCCCCTTTTTACGTGGACGGATTCTTACCAGCATGACAACCAAGGGTGTGTCGTGCGCGGGGCTAAAATTGCCCTATGTGCCCTATGTGAACCTATGTGGTAAAAAAAACTATGTGGTGTTTACCAAGCCCACAGCATCACAACTTCACCAACTTCCGCGTCGAAACCCCGCCTTTTGCATCGCGCAGCACCGCGAAATAAATACCCGGCGGCCAACTGGCGGCGTTGGCTTCTATTTGCTGCGGCCCTGCCTGCATGTTGCCAAATTGCTGCTGTTCCACCACTTTTCCCGCAATATCCCGAATCTCCAGGTACAAGTCGGTGCTTTCCAGCAAAGAAATGTTCAGGTAAAACCCATCTTGAACCGGATTTGGCTGGATGGCGAAATACGACAACGCGCCAACAGGTTCCGGGACAACAGGCAGCTGCACGTAAGGGGGCAGAGCCACCACCTTGTCGAGATACAGACGGTAGGCGCCGGGCGCGAGTGTGAACGACGTAGGCACGCCCGAGCCGACAAACAAGGTGTCGCCAGAGTAGTATTCATACCAAAATCCCGTGTGTTGAAAAGCGGGATTGCTCACCGTGGTAGCCGTGGTGCTTACATTGGCAAACACCGCCACGTTGAGGTCGCTGTCGTTCAGGAAAATGCTGCGCACTTGCCCGCTGCTGATATTGGCCTGGTAGTTCGTGGTTCCAAACACCGGGTGACTTTTGCGCAATTGCAGCAGCGCCGCGGTGGCATCGTGCAAATGGCGGCGATAGGGGTCGTTCAAATAATCCCAGCGGATGGGCTTGGGGTCGGTGCGGCAGGAATTGTTTACGGTGCCGTTTGGACAATAATTTATCGGAAAATCATAGCCGACTTCGCCAAATTGCCACAGCATTTTCGGGCCCGGCACGGTGTAGAACAGGTTGTTCAGCATCTCGATGCGCGGCATGGCAATGGGAAGTGTGCGCAGGTTGTAGCCTGGCACCGAGGCATTGGCATACGTTTTCAGTTCGTACCCGATGCGGTCCTCGTCGTGGCTTTCCATATACCCGATCAGGTGCGGCACCGACCAGCCGCGCTGTTTGTAATTCACCCAGCTGAGGTTGGTCGTGGTGTTGTAGCCCAGCGAGAGGTCTTTGTATGCCCCCCACATATTTCCCCAGAGCATCATGCCGTATTCGGCTAATTCTTTCTCCTCGTTGTTGTCGGCGAAATGCTCGAGTATGACGTAAAAATCGGGGTCGATGGCCCAGATAAAATTGGCGTAATCCTTCCAGATGGCTACCCTGGAAGCATCGTAAACACCCCAGGCGCTGACATTGCCCAGCGTGTTTTTCTGAGTAAAACCTTTCGACAAATCAAAACGAAAGCCATCTACCCTGAACTCCTCTATCCAATATTTGACGCAATTTTTGACATAAGCCTTCGTCGCCTGCGATTCGTGGTTGAAATCGTTGAACACGCTGAAATCGTGCGGCGCGCTGGGGTTGAGCCAGGGGTTGTTCGGGGCAGGGCGGTTGTTGGCGCTGTCCCAGTACAATTGCGCAAGCGGACTAGCGCCCGTAGCCTGGTTGAATACCACGTCGAGGATGACCGCGATGCCGCGCTGGTGGCAGGCATCGATCACGGTTTTGAGGGCTTCTGCCGAGCCGTAGTATTTGTCAAGGGCTTTGTGGAATGCCGGGCCATAGCCCCAGTTGATGTTGCCGTCGAATTCGTTCACGGGCATCAGCTCAATGGCCGTCACGCCAAGCCTGTCCAGGTAGTTCAGGGTATCGAGCAAAGTGGGGTAATCGTGGCGGCTGACGAAATCGCGCATGAGCAGTTCGTACACCACCAGGTCGGTCTTTTTGGGGCGGGTGTAGTTCGTGGCCTGCCAGTTGAAAGGCGTTTGATTGGTTTGCAGCACCGATACGGCGCCCGCAGTTTTGCCCGTCGGGTAAGCCGGCAGGTTGGGAAATGTCAGCGGCGGGATAAACGCATCGTTCCAGGGGTCGAGCACGAGGGTGCTGAGCGGGTCGGCAATTTTCAGGGAACCTTCCACTAAGTACTGGAACCGGACAGGTTGGCCGGCCGGTACGCCAGCCAGGTCAATCCACCAGGTTTTACCGTCAAGGCTGCGGCGCATTTGGTGTGCATCGTCAGGTTGCCAGTTGTTGAAGTCGCCGATCACGTGCACGATTTCCTTGTTGGGGGCGTACAGTGCCAGCCGCACGTCGCCGTTGGGCAGATAGTTGATCCCCAGCTCGGTGCCGGGCGGCAGGTCTTGCGAAACGATATTGCCTGGCGCCAGGAACCAAAAAGTGGCGGTGTCTTTTTCTGTGGCGGTGCTTGCCACAAAATCGACCTTGTGCAGACCAGGTGTCGTCACCTGTACGGTACCGCTCAAAGAAAGGGCGTTGAGGCTTGCGTTCAATAAGTTGCCATCCGCAAAAAGTTGCAGGGAAGCGGGCTTTGAAGCTGCTGCTGCAACCGCAATCGATTCGCCGACATTTTTCAGAAAAAAGCTTGATGTGGGCTGGTTAAAGCGCGTCTGCAGCGGCCCGTCAACAGGGTACACTTCATAATACATATCGCTGCCGTCGGCTGCCCGGCCCACGATGCTGCCGCTGGCGTTCCTGAAAACAAAGGCCAATTTTAGCACGGTTTCATTTTGCGGGATACCGAAAAAAGTGCGGATGTTGAAGGTTTTTGACCAAAGATTGGGCCCAACGTTCGTCATCATGGCGGCGGCGTTGTTGGTGCCCCAAGTGGTGACTACGTGTTTCCAGTCTGTTGGCCCGCTGCTCAGGTTGGTGATCACGCCTAAGTGCGCCCACACGGGGCTCAGCCCCGCCAAAGCTCCGTTGCCTTCGGCGGCATTGTAGTAAATGGTCACGTTGTCTTCCACGGTCGGGAAGGTTGGTTCGCAGGTAATTTGGGCGCGGAGGGCCAGGGAAAAGGTGCAGCAAAGGAGCAGGAAAAGGAGGCTTTGGCTGTGCATGATCGGATTTTGCTTAGTCAAAAAAAATCCTATTTCACCAATGTGTTGGTAAAATAGGATAGGGTGGTTTCGGGGTAAAGATACGGCGCCAAACATGAGTTATCCCGAATTTTTAGGAAATGAATAAGCAAGCTTTTTTGCCTCCTTTCGCCGCTTTAATAGCCCTGAAGGGGCGAAATCACTAACATTGGGCAGCGCCCAATGCAAAAAGCCAGAAAAATTCGCGCCCTGAAGGGGCTTCTTGATCAAGTAGAAAAGCAAGAAAGCCCCTTCAAGGCGCAAATCCGTGAGTGACCATCACACCGGGCGATGCCCGGCATTCATGCTCCGACCCCTTCAAGGTCAAAAACGCTCAAATCAGCACTTTATACAAAAAAATTCGGGATGACTCATGTAAAACCGCAGCCTAATTCGCTGCCTTTCCCAACAACATCCTTCCCTGCAAAATGCCATCGCTCAGCAAAAGCAGGTAATTGCCGTTCGGAAACGCCTGGAGGTCGATCGTTGCCTCCAGCCGTCCATTTTCCGGTTGCAGTACATGCGATTTCAGCAATCGACCGGCCATGTCGAACACTTGTACGGAGAGCTGCGCAGGGGCTTTTTGCACGGTTAGCCGGAACAGCCCGGCGCCTGGGTTGGGCGACAGTGCGGCGCCCCAAAGGTCAATGGCTTCCAGCGCCTTGCTGGTCACCACCAGGCCGGTTTTGGAAACGGTGCAGCCATGCGCATCTGTTACCACAATGGTGTAGGTTCCCGGAGCCAGGTCGGGGAACAAACCATTGGCCTGCGGCAGCCCGCCGTTCAGGCTGAACGAATAGGGCGGAATGCCACCGGAAGCGCTCGCCTCCAAGGTGTCGCCAGTGGCTACCACGGAAAGCGCGAGTATGGCAGGCTCGAAAATGGTGACTTGCGCGGCGGTCACGTTACCCTTGCTGTCTTTGATGATCACCCCGTAGGTTCCGGCCGTGAGATTGGGGAAATTATTGCTCGTCACGAAAGGCCCGCCGCCCAGGCTATAGGTAAAGGGCGGGCATCCGCCGATAACATTTGCCGTAATGGCGCCGTCGTTTCCGCCAAAACAGCGCACGCTGTCGGTTTCTACAAAAAGCTGCGGGGGAAGGAAGTTTACCGTGAAGGAGATGGAGGCACTGCAGCCATTGTTGTCCGTTACATCCACTTCGTGTACGCCGTTGGGCAGGTTGCTCAGCAGTGCAATCGGTGGGTCGGTGGTGTAAGGCGGTGTGCCCCCCGAAATCAGGAGCGTTGCGGCGTTGCAATCCACCGATGCCGCCACCGATAAGGGCGCGGGATTGGTCAGGATAACGACATTTGTGGTGTCGGTCAGCTCAAACTGCCCAGTGACCACGACGGTGTAGCTGCCCGCGGGAAGGCCGCTGAACACGTTGCTGCTTTGGCTCGGCCCGCCGTTCAGGCTGTAGGTATAGATGCCGTTCAAGCCGGTTGCAGAAACTTTTATGACCCCCGTCGAATCGTTATGGCACAAGATTCCCTGGGTTTGCATGGCCGTCGCCATGAGGTTGTTGTAGAAAATATCTATAAAAAAAACGGCATTATGCACCCAGGCGCAGTTGCTTTGGTCGATGACGTCAAAATGAAATAAGTCATACGTTGCACTGTTGTTGCCGTCGTGGGTATAGGTAAGTTTGCCATTGTCAATATCTTCTTGTGTAAACGTTGATCCCGGTCCCAGCGGCCCGCCGTTCAGGTGTAGCATTCCATATTCTGGGATGGTCAATAATGTAAACAGGCCTTGTGAAGCGGGAGGGGTTACAGCAGCTTGCAAAAGGCTCGACGAAATGGTGCCGGTTGTGCCTGCCAATATTTCGAGCGGTTTGTTGACCAATAATTGACCATCAGGCGCTTTTTCGAAAAAACAAAACTGGAGGCTCCAGTTGGTGATACTCCCGCCCGGTTCGTCTGCTTCATGGTCGAGCATCCCCAGTTGCCATTGCCCCATGGCATTTTTGTCGAGCAGCACCGACAAGCTGACTGTTGGCTGGAATGTGCCGCTCAAGGCCGGGGCTTGGGCTTCGCATTGCGCTTCAAGGGCAGCCGCTGTTTGGGCCGCCCCATCGTCAAAAGTCAGCATCCCATTGTCTTCTTCGCAGCCGAATTGGGTAGCTGGCACGCCCGGGCGGTCGAACAATTGTACCGTATCGTTGTCGGGAGATACCAAATAGGCAGAGAGGTCGCCCGTCCGCGGGTGCTCAAACTCCAGGGAAATTTTGGCGCCAAGGATGGGCTTGTTTTGCTGAACCGTGATATTTGAAACCGCCCAGGTCGTTCCAAAGCTGTCAACCGGAACATCGATGCTCTTGGGAATGTCGGTGCTCCTGAACTCCTGGTCGCACTGCACCAAACCCGTCTGAAAGGCGAACACTTCGGAAAAACCGCCCGTAAGGCAATTCCCTACGCTGGTTAGCCGCCAGTAATACACGGTTTTGGGGTCCAAGCCTTCCAGCAGAAAACTTGTTCCAATCACGTCTTGGCCCATTACAATGAACCCTCCCGAAAAATTGGATGTTGTCGCAACATCGAGCAAATAGTAGTTGGCGGCAGACACGGATGTCCATTTCAATAAAACATCCAGCTCAACACCCGTTTGGCCGTCTGCCGGGTAGATAGGATCGGGCGCTTCGGCCTTGGCTCCGTTGATCATAAAGTCGCAAACAGCGCCCGCGTTGCCGTCTATCGTAAGGAAATATACCTGACCTGGTGTCAGGTTTGAGGCAAACAGTATTTGACTGGTGCCCGATTGGATATTGCCCAGGCATGGGGAAACAAAGTTAAAATTGACACAATCATCAGTCGTATAAACCACCGCAGCCTGAATCCCGCTTCCTGCTGAACAATCATAAACGCTGATGTCGAACATAGCAGTGGTTTCGTCTGCGACAAAGGCGAACCATTGGTTATTTTCAATGGTTGTGCACCAAAAAGGTGGGAATGACTGCGGGATACTGGGAATGGTTGTGCCGTAATAACAATTCAGCGCATCTGGGCTGGGCAAGATACAGGCTCCGGGCGCATTGTCGGAGTATTGCGGGGTTTGGCAGGTGAGGGTGCTGCATTGGCTATACGATTGTTTCGCGTTGAACAAGAAAGCCAAAAAAACCGGCAAGCAGTGTACAAGTAGTTTTTTCATGAAATAAGATTTTGGGGGATCATGTATGGTGATCCCCGGTTAGTAGATTTGTGTCGTGTCAAAAATCGGGATGGCCAATATAGGGATAGATTGGTTTTTGAAATCGCTGCCTTGCAGTGTTTTATTTTTTAAATGCCTGTCAAACGTATGCTTTTTTAATAAAATCAAAAAACCTACAACACAAAATTTTTCAATCGTGGAGGATTTTTGGCCGCCCTTCACGCTTCTGCCGTTTTCAGCTCAATTATTGACAGGAAACCAACAACAGCAACTTCAATAAAAAAGTAACTGATGCCCCAAACGCTCAGCTTTTCCCAGCAGCAGAAGACCAAGCCGATAGTTAGGCAACAATATGTCAGGTTTGCAAAGGCGATGAGCCTCAGGTACGGCCGCCAGTTGCCCGCAAAGCGCAAGAAGCATACGAACGAATAGATGGAAAATGCGCCGGCGATCATAGCCAGCGGGTAAAGCAGCTGCCGGGGCATCCCGAAAACGCTTTCAAATCGCGCCAGCACTATGCCCAGCAAAAAAGTCGTCAGCAGCGCGCCCAGGCAGTCTGTCAGAAAGAGCCTTCGCGGGCTGATATTGCAGATATTATCCCATATTAGACGCATACTTCTATTTTCCATACCCCAACCCAAAACCATACTTGAACAAGGGGTTATCACTGTCATACGGCACATCCGTTTTTTGCTTCAACACCGCTTCCATCGAAGATGGCACGCCGTGGTGGAATCCCAGTGCGAAGGGGTTTTTCGTGTCCACGGGCTGCCAGGGCGTTTCCAGGCGGATGATGGCCATGTCGGCCTGCTCCGGTTTTTTGACCACGGTGGCGTACTGAGCCACCGCGGCGCTGTCCATGTTTTCCACATAAACTTTCAGGGCGTTTTTGGCCAGCGGCAAAGTGTTGTCGTTTTTCAGCAAGGTCATGGCTTCCTGCTGGGCTTTTTCTCCGAGGGCGCGGAAGGCTTCCTTGCCGACGATCTCGGCCACTTTTGACTCGTCCACAAATGGATTGTCGAACAGGCCCAGTTGAAATTTCACTTTGAGCAAGCGCTTGATGGATTGGTCTAATCTTGCTTCTTTAAGCTTGCCATCCTTAACCAGTTGCACTACCAGTTCTGGCCGCGACTCGCCGCCGAACTGGTCGCAACCGGCTTCAATAGCCTTCAAAACCCTGTCGGCCTCGCTCAAATGCTCCACGCCCCAGGGTGCCGCGGGTCGGAGGCCATGGTGACGGGGATTCCTATGCGGGTTTTTTCCGCCAATTGCTGGGTATTGTTGTACCATTTTGCAAAAATGGCCGGGTCGGCGGGGATGTCCCAGATGTTGAAATGGTTCATTTTCCGGGCCTCCATGTTTTCTGACACGGAAGGCAGGCGGGCAACCATGCCCTTGAGGCCGAGAGTGCCGTTTGGCAGCCCGTCCTCGCTCACCGGCACCCCGTTGATGAACATCATGCCGGCTTTTTCTTCCAAGTTGAGTTGCCGCAGCAAATCGTTCACCCGTGCTTCCAGGGGCTGTGCTATGTCTTCGTAAGCATATAATAGCCAACGCAAAGTGGTTCTGAAAATTGAATGCTTGTAATCAGTTGAAAATCAATTTTTCACCTGCCTTTGCAAATGCTACGGCGGGTAAAGCATCCATCAATCCTTCAATTCCAGCCATATCCTGGTATAAACAACATGAGCCACCCCAAAAATCAAGGAATGGCTCATGTTCAACGTTCAAAGTAAAGATATTACCCCACCGGGGCAGCTTCGGCGGGCGCCACAGAGTACAGCCAAGCGCCCATCAGGCCCAGGGTAAGTATCCAGTACGCCGCGTTGATGAGGATATTGGTCATGTTGTTGCGCTGAAACAGGCTGTTGGACACCAGCACCAGCACCGCAGGTAGGCCCATAGAGTAAGCGCCGTGGAAAAACCCGTGAACAAACTGGCTCATACCCGGCTCGGTATGGCTGGAATAGGCGTTCATGCGCCAGGAGATGACCATAGAGATCACGGTAGCCAAGCCCATAGTGAGGGCCATGTTGCCTTCTTTCAAGCCCTCTTCGGTAAAGCCAAGCGATTTCATCCAGGCGCCCCCAAACACTTTTGGGTGATACCAGATGAAGCCAAGGATCATGGGGATCAAACCGCCGACAATAATTGCCAAATAAGAATTCATAACGAAATTATTGAGTGAAAAAGTTAGAAAATAGGGCATTGGAATTGGGTGCAATGTAAAGTGATATTTGACAATACTTGTGATTTTTTTATGCCAAATTCACTTGATAATTTCGCGCCCTTCCCTGCCCTTTGGCGATCAACACCTGCTTTTCAACCAAGGCTTGTAAATCCCTGGTTGCCGTAGCTTTTGAGGCTTTACTGATGCTCAGATATTTTTGGGCATTCATCCCGCCCAAAAAGCCGTCTTCGCCTTCCGCTAACATGCGCTGTACCACCTTTAGTTGGCGCTCATTCAACAAATCTTTATTAGCGTCAAAAAAGCGCGCTTTTTTTAGGGAAAATTCTATGGTTTGCACGAAATTCCGCTGTGATTCCAGGATGATCGCTGCAAAATATTCAATCCATTCGTTGCAGTCATTGCTGCGCTGGGCTGTTTGCAAGGCATGATAATAACTGTTTTTGTCAGCCTCAATGGTCGCAGAAAGGCTCAGCAAAACGGGCCGTCCCAAGGCTTGCGACAGCGCTTTTTCGGCTACGACACGCCCGATGCGCCCATTGCCGTCCTCATAGGGATGGATGCTCTCAAAATACAGGTGGGCGATGGAAGCGCGGATGAGGGGATTGGCAATTGACTTTAAACCCGTTGGCTTGCTGGTATTGAACCAGTCAATAAAGCGGGTCATTTCTTGCGGAACGATAGCACAGGGAGGCGCTTCAAAATGAACGACTTCCCTGCCCATAGCGCCTGACACAACCTGCATGGGTTCGCTGTGAGCCCTCCAAGCACCGACCGCCACGCTGTAATTGCCGCGCATCAACAGCTTATGCCATTCAAAAAGCATTTCGGCAGACAGGTCTTCTTCGAACGAAGTTCTCGATTTTACCAGCAGTTCGGCAATGCCTTCCGAGCGTTTGTCTTTGATGGGGAGCGTTGGTGCGCCGAATCCCAGGTTCTTTTTTATGGAAGAAATAACATCCGGCCGACTGATCATTTCGCCCTCTATTGCCGAGGTTTTTATGGCCTCTTTGACCAACAATGTCAGGAGGGCATCATCTTGCAAGTGCTGGCTCAGCCCGCTTAAGACCCCAGTGCTTAGCCCCGACAGGGCTGAAAACTGCATGGCAATGCCCTCAAACCTCGATGGGTCAAAGGAAAATTCTGTCCAGTCGTTTTGTTGCCAGTGTATAGCATGAGCTGATTGAAGTGGTTAATCGGCTCAAAATTACGCCATTTTTGAGCCGATTACAAGTTTTTATCGGCTCAAGGGGCAAAAAGCGATGGGCTCACAAGGGTATATCGCCAATATTCCTCCAGCTCAGCACTTGTGCCATGCTTCTTTTTTGCCATCCAATACAGCAAGATATTCGCTCAGCACAAGCACAACACGGATGTATTGCCTACAGCCGTGTCAATTCAGTACCTTTGCCTTGGCATATCGCTCTATTCTATGAAGTGGCTCATCAACGAAGCTGTAAAACGCTATTTGAAGCTGCGCATGAAGCGCATAGAGCACTATATGCGGCATCCTGAGGAGACGCAGGCGCTGTGGCTGCGTAAAATACTCGACCGGGGCCGCACCACAGAATTTGGGAAACGCCACGATTTCGCCAGCATCACCTCACCAGAAAGCTTCACAAACAGGGTGCCATCGCATGAGTACGACGACCTGAAAAACGATATCAGCCGCATGATGCACGGGGAAAAGAACGTGCTTTGGCCCGGCGAGGTGAACTGGTACTCGAAAAGCAGCGGCACCACCAGCGACAAGAGCAAGTTCATCCCCGTGCCGTATGGCAACCTGTTCAACTGCCACCTCGCGGGCGTATGGGACTCCGTCGCGCTGCTCTATGCCAACAAGCCCGACATGGCGGCCTTCCAATACAAGCACCTCGTGGTGCCGGGCAGCTACCAAAGCCTGCCAGAATACCCCAAAACCAGGATGGGCGATGTCAGCGCCATTCTGGTACAACACATGCCCACCATCGGGAAAATGTTCTATACCCCTGATTTTGACACAGTTTTGCAGCCCAATTTTGAAGAGAAGCTGCAAAAGATCGCTGATATTACCAGCAAGCAAAACGATATAGCCCTGTTTGGCGGCGTGCCCACCTGGCTCATCGTGCTGTTCCGCATGATCCTGGAAAAGACGGGTAAAAAGAACATGCTCGAAGTATGGCCCAACCTGCAAGCCTACATGCACGGCGGCGTAGGGTTTGAGCCCTACCGCGAAACTTTCAAAGCACTCATACCGAGCGACAGTTTTGTCTATCAGGAAATTTACAACGCCTCGGAAGGATACTTCGGGGCACAGTGCGACCTGGGGCAAAACGACATGCTGTTGCTGGCCAACAACGGCGTTTTTTACGAATTCGTGCCGGTAGAGGAGTGGGAAAGCCAAAACCCCAAAACCGTGCTGCTCCCCGATGTCAAGCTCGGCGAAGTGTACGCCATCATGATTACCTGCAACAACGGGCTCTATCGTTACCTCCCCGGCGACACGGTCGTCTTCACCCGCAAATACCCCTTCTGCTTCCAGATCGCCGGCCGCACCAAACAATTTATCAACGCCTTTGGCGAAGAGGTGATGGTGGGCGACACCGACAAGGCCCTGGCTGATGCCTGTCGCAAGCTCAACGCCGTGGTGTCGGAATACACCGCCGCACCCGTCTATATGTCTGGGGAGCGCAACAAAGGCGGCCATGAATGGGTGATCGAGTTCGATAAAGAGCCCGCCGACCTGGCGCTGTTCAGTCGCGTGCTGGACGAGTCCTTGCAGCGCATCAACTCCGACTACGAGGCCAAGCGCTACAAGGGCATGGCCCTGGAGCCGCTGTCGCTACAGCCCGTGCCACGCGGCACGTTCCTGCGCTGGATGCGCGCGCGGGGGAAATTCGGCAACCAGAACAAGGTGCCGCGCCTGGCAAATCACCGGCGTTTTGTGGAGGAAGTAGTGCAGTATCAGGTAGAAGCCTGACCCACACTACTAGCCATTCTTACCCGATTGCCCAACAAACACGGCTGACGAACCTTAGATTATTGCGGCGACTGCAAGCCAGCCGCAAAAAATCCGCATCCTATGGTTTGATAAGGCAAATATTCTATCGTACCTTTTCCCGCTGAAAGATACAGCCCGGCAAACCGAAAGAAACACCAAGTCTTACCTTCAAGTAGCGACACAAGAACGATGACCCTTTCGCACGTACCATTGAAAATTGCCTGCTTTGCCGTGGCCTTCCTTAGCGCCGTTTCCGGAATTGCCCAAACCCCCATCACGTTGTCGGTCAACATCACCCATGTAATTTGCAAAAATGCCAACACGGGCGCCATAGACCTCAGCGTTACAGGAGGGGTGCCGCCCTATAATTACGATTGGTCTAACCTATCGGGGCCTAGTAACCCAGAGGATCTGGCTATGCTCAACGACGGCTACTATTGTGTCACGGTGACGGATGTTGCAGGTAAAACCGCTACCGGGTGTTATTTTGTGAATGAACCACATTGCCCTGTCTTCGCCAAAAAATTGCCCTTGCTGGTTGTCGTCAACGGCCAGCCCGTCACCATTGCACCGCAAGTTATGAACGGCACATCGCCCTACACTTATAAATGGAGCAACAACACCTTCAATGCACAAACAGTGGTGTCGCCAGCGAGCAATTCGACTTACACTGTAACCGTCACAGATGCTAAAGGGTGCACCGGTTCCAGTTCGTACACGGTTGAAGTCGTGGGTTCCAGCCCTACCATACTGTTCGATTTTTACAACCCTGGCTGTGTGAACGGGTTTCGTTCTGCCGTGGTGCACACCTATAACCTTCCACCTGGGCCCTATACCTATACCCTCGTCCCAAGTTCGCCTTTTCAGCCCGTCATTACCGGAACTTTCAGTGGCAACACCTTTAACCTGGACAATATCTGCACCTATGGATGCCAATATACCCTGACGATCTCCAACGCAGGTGGAAACCTGGTTTCCAAGTCGTTTGGGAATCCAGGAGGCCTCATTGGCGTGATTGTCACTACCCCTTTAAAAATCACTTCCGACAACCCCTCCCTCTGCCCGCCGTCAGTGGGTACGCAATGCGAACGGGTATGCCCCAATACCACGGTCACCTACCATGTGGAGCCTTATTTTGCCTCCTGCGATGGCAGCACCCTCAGCAATTATGACTGGGTAATCACTGGCGCACAAAGCTATTATTTCAATGCCGGCAAAGATGAGGCCACCATCACCTGGGGCGCAGCCGGCGGCGGCAATATCAAGATTACGAACAACAATGGCGCCTGTTATTCTAGCGCTTATTGTGTAGAAATTGTGGAGCTGCCGGAGGCAAAAATACAGGCAACGCCCGGCCCGGTGGCGCCTGACTCCATCTTGACGATTTGCCGCGGGCAGGAAGTCAATTGTACCAGCACCAGCCTGAATGCCAGCGCGCTCGAGTGGCATTTCAGCGACGATGCATCGATAAAAACTGGCGAAAAATCAACCCATGTTTTCCAGCAGGCCGGCGTGTTTTCGGTGACCTTGATAGCCCGCAGCGCTTGCTATTGTGCCGATACGGCCTTTTTGACCGTAAAGGTCCTGGATTTGCAAGCGCCCAGCCTCGACTGTGTCAGCGCCGTCTGCCCCGGGGAATCGGTCACGTATTCCACCTCCACCGATTGTGGGGAATTGTCCTGGGAAGTTTCCCCTAACGGCATCATTACGGGCGGGGGCGGCATTGCGGATGATTCAATTACGGTACAGTGGCTGGACGGCGCCAATGGGTACATCAGTTTGGAAGCGACGAACTGCGCAAGCGCTGAATGCCCTGTAAAATCGATAATCCCGGTGCCTGTGATCGCCGCCCATGCTGAAATAAAAGGGCCAAACGTCGTTTGCCCCTCCTCGGAAGAATACTACTCGATTGACGCGTTTGACGGCGCGTCCTATAAATGGGAAATAATACCCAATACCAGCTCGGCGCCCACAATAGTATCGGGACAAGGCACTGCCAAAATCCTCGTCAGGTTCAATCAATACACCACCAAATATTCCATCATCGTACACTATGACAACTGCTATCTAGGCTGTAGCGGCTCAGATACCCTGGAAGTGCTGATTCGGACTGTAAGTACCATTAGTGGCCCAGCACGGGTTTGTGCAGGCCAGCCAGCCACTTTTTCTGTCAACTATTCCATTTATAAGTTCAACTGGTCTGTTCTCGACCGTGATGGTATGGTGCTGGAGACATTTTCCGATCAGTATTCTATCAGCCCGCAGTTCAGCCAGGGGCCTGGCGACTATTTGCTGGTTGCGGTGCCCAATGCTGCCACTCAGTTGCTGACCTGCACCCGGCTATTGGAATGGAAGGTCAGCGTGTCAGCTGTGCCAAGCAAGCCGCTTTCAATTGACGGCCCCTCCTGTTACTGCCCCGGCTCTGTACAACTGTACACGGCTACCGGCAATTCTGGACAATTGTCCTGGAAAAACAGCCTCACGGGCCAGCAGGATTTCGGCAACCCCTATAACCTGCCGATTCCCGCCAATACCAACGGGGCAATCTGGGTTTCTGTTAAATCGGTTGCCAACGACGGTTCAGGGTGCAGCTCCGATACCATCCTGAAATGGATACAGCCCCTTGAAACGCCAAAAATCAATGGATCGGCCAATTTCTGTGTCGGCGCGGTTGGTAGCTATGCCAGCAACCCAAGCATTGCTGGGCTGAGCTATTCCTGGGAAATTGTGCCGACAGAAGCGGGCGTGATCGTGCAAGGGCAGGCCAGCGCCAACATACAGGTGTTCTGGCTTCAGCCCGGAAACCATACGTTGAAGGTGAATATTTGTGGCAAAACGGCCAGTATGCTCGTTGCCGTCAACCCGGCTGCTGTGCCTACAGTGCTGCATCCAGCTGGCATCTGTGTTGGGGAACTGGCCTCCGTGAGCGCCCCCGGTTCCTGGAGCGCCTATCGATGGGAAACGGAGGATCAAATTTTTATCTCTTCCAACCCGTCTGTGTCCATTGGCCCCGGCACCTATCTGCTGCGCACCGTAAACAGCCTCGGATGCGAAGCTGCCCGCTCCTTTGAGATACTCGAATACCCCAAACCCAATATTTCCATCAGCACCATAAGCCCAACCGGTTTTTGCAACAATGCCCTTAACGTTGCGATGTATGCCCTGACAGACGACGATGCCAATTACCAATATGAATGGTTTAGAGACGGGCTGCCACTTGGGCACAACCAGAGCTCATTGAGCAGCAACCAATACGGGTTATACAGCGCGCAGGCCAGCAATGAATTTGGGTGCATGGCCACTGATGGGTTCATCCGTGTGTTCGAGTATTGCGGCCCCGGTATAATTTTCGATGAAGACCACCCTAACTATTGCCCGGCAGGCTCCTTAGGCATCGACGTGCTGCCCAGTGCGCAATGCGATTCTTTTCAGTTTGAAGTGTTGGCCAGCCCGAATTATATGCCGGGCTCTGCTGTCTGGACTTTTGGGCAGTCGGGCGATGCCGTGATTGGCGGCGCTGCGGGTGAAAACGTTGGCTTCAGATTTCCCAATGCGGGAAAATATCTCGTCATTCTGGTCGCTACCCTGCAAAATGGCGCTACCTGTGCGCTCATAGATTCGGTGGACGTGGATGCAATCGCTCGGTTTACAGTCAACAAGGCGTGCCCGGGCGATCAGACAGCCTTTACCGATGAAAGCACCCGGCTGCCCTACACTACCATCGACTCCTGGCACTGGTCTTTTGGAGACCCTGCGGGCGCCACCATTGATATGCCGGTCAATGCCCCGGTGAAACATCCGTACAATGCCCCAGGCTCCTATACGGCGACGCTCACTATAACAGCTGGCAGCGGATGTACTTCCACTTATTCGGAAGCCCTGGAGGTGCCTGCGCTCCCGCAACTCGCGCTTGCGCCTACCGTAAATGGTTGCGTCGATCAGGTGGTTCAGCTCAGTGCCCAGACAACAGCCGATGTGCTGTTCCTGGATTGGGAATTCGGCCAGGCAGGCAGCCCAGGCAATACGGCGAGCGGAATGCCCGTGTACCATTACTACGGCAACGCCCCTGGTGTATATTCTGCTGTGGCAACGGCTACCAATATTTGGGGCTGCAGGGCTTCGGTGGCACAAATGGTGGTGATTTCAAACGACCAACTGAGCGGTGAAATTAGCCCTTCCGGCGTTTCCAACATTTGTGCGGGGCAATCGGTTACGTTAACCGCCCCGCCCGGGGCTGCCGCCTATTTATGGTCAAATGGAGCCACTACGGCCAATATCGAGGCCGAGTACGAAGGCTTGTACCAGGTAAGCGCCACCAGCCCGGGAGGCTGCAAGTACAACCCTTTGGTAAAAGTGGTGAACATCCTCCCCACGCCCAACGGGTTTATCCAGGCACAGCTGCTGAACAGCTACGGGCAAAATATTGGCACTGTCACCTCCATCTTGAATGTATGCGCCGGCGATGATGTGCACCTGCTGGTACAAGCGGCTGGCAACTACCAATATGCATGGTCCAACGGCGTGGACACCACGCAAACGCTTTCTTTCACCAACAAACGCAACAATCAACTGGCCGTAGGGCAACACGAGTTCCAGGTTACCATAACGGATATTGCAAGCGGCTGCACCATGGTTACCCCACCGTTCACAGTGAATGTACGCCCTCGCCCCGACGGCTTTTCGGCAGCCAGCAGCAGTGCTTGTTCCGGCGAGCCAGCAGCAGTATATTATGTAGGCCCCAGCAACCCGAATTGGCAGCTCGTTTGGAACAATGGTATGATCGGGGAAAGTTTTACAACTACGGCGCCTGGGCGTTTTATCGTGCAGGTCACCAATGAATTTGGATGTTCGGCAAGCAGTGAGCCGGTCGTATTATCGCCAGGCCCCAATGTTGGCGGCATCCCAAAAGGCTGCCACCAGCGCTGTGCGCCCGACAGTATTTGCTTGCCAGCCATACCCGGTGTGGCCGCCTGGCAATGGTACTTCAATGGACAGCCCATACCCGGCGCCGAGAGTGCCGATTTTATCGCCCAAGAGAGCGGCACGTACTTTGCCCAATTGACCGACAGCATTGGCTGCACCGCGACGAGCGATCCATTGACGCTCCAACTGTTCACCGGCGATGGCAGCGTATTCAGCAATGTATGGGCCGATGTGAACCAAAACGGCCTTCTTGATGCAACCGATACCCTGTTGACGGGCATCCCGATTTTGCTGTTTCAAAACCAGTCCCAAGTAGCGACGGGCCAAAGTGCCACAAACGGCGCTGCGGTTTTCCCGAATATCCCTTCTGCTGCTTACTCGGTTCTGATTGACTCAGCCAACCTGAACCCGTTTTGGGAAATTATCATTGGCGCCGAACAAGTGTTGCTGCACGGCTGTGGTGGGAAAGCCTACGCCAATTTGCTGCTTGGGCATTGCATAACATCCCCTGTAGGAATAACCTTTAACACCTGTCCAGGTGCACCCATTTCCTATTTGGGAACGACCATAGCAGCGGGGCAATCACAACAGTTTATTTTGCCCAACATTGCCGGTTGCGATACGCTTGTTATCGTGACCGTGAACGCCTTGCCGACTTCGGCATCCACGCTGACCCTGAGCGCCTGCCCAGGAAGCACCTACACCTATGCCGGGGTCGATCTGGCAGTTGGCCAAACCCAGGACTTCACCCTGACGAACGCGCTGGGCTGCGATTCCATCGTTACCGTGACGGTGAACGCCTTGCCGACCTCGGCATCCACGCTGACCCTGAGCGCCTGCCCAGGAAGCACCTACACCTATGCCGGGGTCGATCTGGCAGTTGGCCAAACCCAGGACTTCACCCTGACGAACGCGCTGGGCTGCGATTCCATCGTTACCGTGACGGTGAACGCCTTGCCGACCTCGGCATCCACGCTGACCCTGAGCGCCTGCCCAGGAAGCACCTACACCTATGCCGGGGTCGATCTGGCAGTTGGCCAAACCCAGGACTTCACCCTGACGAACCATCTGGGCTGCGATTCCATCGTTACTGTGATCGTGAGCGCCTTGCCCGTTTCATTCGGATCATTAACCGTCGGCGTTTGTCCCAATGAGGCTTACACGTTCCAGGGGCAGGTTCTGCCAGCGGGGACGGTGCAGGATTTCCAGCTAAGCAACGTATTTGGCTGCGATTCTATACTGCGGCTTACAATTGTGGAAAAGAGCGCTTCTGCCGATATTGTGGAGGTGCGGATTTGTCCGGGCAAGACCTATTTTTTTCAAGGTCAGGAACTCAAGATCGGCGAGACAAAAGATTTCCATTTCAGCAACAGCGAAGGCTGTGATTCACTCATTACCATTGTTGTAAGTGCCTGGCCTTCGTTGGAATTTGACTTGCAAGTGCAGCACGCCTGCCCCGATTCCGACAATGGCAACATCAGCGTGACCGTGCTGCCCGGCACTGTGCAACCTGCACACTACACTCTAAACGGCGGCGTTTCACAGGCTGTTCCGACATTTAGCGCCCTGGCTTCGGGCAATTACACGGTGGCAGTGCGGGATGAAAATGGTTGTGTATGGGAAGAAAGTGTTACCTTACTGCAGCGTCCAAGGCTGGCGCTGGCACTCGAAAACGCCTACCTTATACCTTGTGACAGCAGCTTCATCACCCTTAACCCTATACTGAGTGGCGATACCGCCGGCTTGCGTGTAATTTGGTGGAATGGTGCGCAAAGCCTCAGCACCAGCACCGCCGAAGCCGGCATTATTTGGGTGGATGTCAGCAACGATTGCGGGACAAACCTGCACAGGACATCAACGGTTGAATGGGCAAGCAGCGATGGAAATCCAATAAACATCTATGTTCCGAATATATTTTCGCCCAGTGCGAAAACACCCGGCAATGCTTTGTTCCGCCCCTTTTTTGGCAACAACCTGAGCCTGCTTGATTACCGTTTCGAAGTGTACGACCGCTGGGGCAGCTTACTGTTCAAAAGCGAGCAGCCAGCAGACGGATGGGAAGGCAATTTCCGCGAAAAAACAATGGAGCCAGGGGTGTTTGCCTGGCAGCTGTGGGTGAAAGTAGTGTTTTGCGGAAGGGAAATGGAACTTTACCGGAAGGGAGATGTCACGATCGAGAAATGAGCAGTTCGGAGATGAAAGAATTACAAATTCAAATGTATCGGCATGAACAAAGGAAACATCACCCCCGGCGTTTACATCGAAGAAAAAAGCGCCTTCCCCAATTCAGTAATTGGCGTGCCTACTGCAATCCCTGCTTTTGTCGGGTACACGGAAAAGGCCGCCAATAAAGATAAAAACCTGAAAAACGTGCCGACCCGGATTGGCTCGCTGGCTGAATTCCAACAGTATTTTGGCGGGGCGCCCTGCCCCATTTTCGAGATAATCAGGGATGCACAGGGGCGCATTGAGCTCAAAAACCCCAAATCCTATTTTCTGCTTTATTACAGCATGAAGTTCTTTTTTGCCAATGGTGGTTCGGATTGCTACGTTGTGTCCATAGGTGATTATGCCAACGGGGTTCATCAAGCAGATTTCAATGGAGAGATTCCTGTCATGGATGCCAATGGCCATGCTACCGCTGCAATCCAGCCCATCGGCATCCGTTGCCTGGAGCAAGCGCCCGAACCAAGCCTATTGGTAATCCCGGATGCGGTTCTGCTCGATAAAAAGGACTGTGCCGAAATCCAGAAAGCGATGCTGGCACATTGCAGCCGCTTAGGCAACCGCTTCGCCATCCTCGACGTGCCCATACCTGCCGACCAATTGAAAATGCCGGCAACCGAAAGTCTCATTCAGGATTTTCGCAAACAAATCGGGGCCAGCAACCTGCTATGGGGCGCTGCCTATTACCCATACCTGCATACAAGCGTTACAGACGCAAACAGTATTTCATTCAGGAACATCGCCCCGGAAAACAGTGAACTATTGCTGAATCTTTTGCTGGAAGAACAGCGGAATGTGAAACAATCGCCAGAAGCGCTACAAGAAACCGAAAACAAGCTGAAATCGATCCTGCAAAAACCCGGTGAAAATTTTAACTCCATGCAAAACCAGCACCAATCGCTGCTGCTGCTCAGCCCGCTGTACAAAGACATCATGCGCCTGCTTCTGGAAAAAATCAATATTCTGCCACCCAGCGGCGCAATGGCAGGGATTTACACCACGGTCGACAGCAATGTGGGCGTATTCCAGTCGCCGGCAAACATCAGCATCGGCTCGGCGCTCAGCACGGTGGCGCCCCTGAGCAATGCAGAACAGGAGAACCTTAACATGCCGATTGATGGAAAAGCCGTGAACGCCATCCGCAGCTTCCCGGGAAAAGGCGTATTGGTATGGGGCGCCCGCACCCTCGACGGCAACAGCCAGGATTGGCGCTACATCAACGTCCGCCGGACGGTGATTTTTTTGCAACAATCCATCAAATACGCCCTACTGCCTTATACTTTTTCCGCCAACAACAACAGTACCTGGGCGAATGTCGAAGCGATGATTACCAATTTTCTTGCCACCGTTTGGCGCAATGGGGGCCTGGCAGGCGCCGAACCCAACGATGCCTTTCAGGTGCAGGTTGGCCTGGGAGTCACCATGACCGCGGTCGATGTTCAGGAGGGGCTGATGCGGGTATCGGTAAAGGTTGCTCTGGTGCGGCCTGCTGAGTTTATTGTGCTTGATTTTGAACAGAATATGCAAGAAATGGCATAGGCCATTTTTTTTTCTACGTCAGGAAGGCGCAAAACACGACCTCCCACGTAATAGTGGCCTTTTTGATTGGGCAAGCTACTCCCGCATGTCAAACCGCACCCAATCCACCGCCCCCACCGCCTTCGACGGCGCCTTTTCGTTTTTCAGCACGAAATAAAGGTCGTGAAATTTGCCGTCCCCAATCGGCAGAATGGGTGCATCTATGGTGACAAATTCCATGCGACTGCCGCCATCTTTTGCCGGAATGTCAGCCTTGCCGATCAATGTCCCTTTCGGCGAACCGAGCCTTATTTCCACCCTGCCGCCGCTGTACTGGAACTTGCTGTCGCTCATGCCCACGCCCAGCGCGATGTTGTGCACAGCGGTCAAATCCACGTGTTTGAACATGAAAAACTCCTTGCTTTTCAAGTCGTTCAGCACTACTGTATCGCCGTTGAAAGGGCGGTAGGTGCGCACTTTGGCCGACATGCTGTCGGCCTGCTCTGCCTGCTGGTAGGCGGGGCGCAGGGCGATGGTTTCGCTGTTTTCGAGGGGCAGTTGGGTACTGCTGCCCCGGTCGCGGTAACTGGCTTTGAAGATAAAGGTGCCGGCTTTGGGCTTTTGTTTTGGGTCTTTGGGGGGCGGTGGCGCCAAGCGGTAATCCCCGGCGACAGCCAGCGTTTGCTTGGGCTTGGGGGCGCTGCCGAGCGAAAGAATCCAGCGCACCATTTCGCCGGCGTCTTCTTCTGAAATTTGGGGGTGGGCGCTCATAACGGTTTGCCCCCAAACGCCTGCCCCGCCCTTGATGATCTTGGCCGTTAGTGTGCGTACGGCGAACTCGTTGTTCCGGTAACGGTCGGCAATAGCCTGGAAAGCGGGGCCGTTGATCACCCTGTCTTCGGCATGGCAGGTCTTGCAGTCGGAGCGGTCCATCAGCACCTTGCCGCGGGCGTATTCGGTTTGTTGTTTTGCCGTCTGGTGCCCCAGTGCGATGCTGGTGATGTCGAAGCCCGTTTCTAAGTAGTCGATGGTGGTGGCCACGGCTTCGGGTGGGATGCCGCCTTGTTGCAGGGAGCCGTCTTCAACGTCGTTCACCACAAGCTGGTATTGGAGCAGGCTGCCGGGCTGGTAGAAGCTGCGGTTTTTTCCCGCAAAATCCCAGCGTACTTCCGGGCGTTCGTTGCCGACGTTTATTTTCAGTTTCAGGGTTTTGAACGCGCCTTCGTTGTCGGTCACTTTCAGGGCGGCTTCATACGTGCCGGGGCGTTGATATACGTGGACGATGCTGTCTATTTCCGATTTTTTGAGCGGCGCGTTCTTTGCCATCAGAAGGCCGCCCCTGGTGGTGGCTTGTTTGGCTTGAATGCTCAATGCCGGCGTGCCATCGCCAAAATCCAGTTCGTATTTCAATTTCTCCCCGTCGTAATCTTTCGTTTTCGATAGGGAAAAACAAGCGGCGAAGGGCGCCGCGCCCGCGTCTTTTTCCAGTTCCAGCACGGGTATGGGCGGTCGGTTGCCGCGCACATAGTCGATGCGTGTGAGGCGCGCGTCGGGGTTGGTGGCAAACCATTGGGTGCCGTATTCCAGCAGCCATATCGTGCCGTTTTTATCCACGAGCATGTCCATGGGCCGCGAAAATTTGAGCATTTCGGCAAATGGCTCCATGCGGCTGAAATTGCCGAAGGTATCTACGGTAACGGCCATCATCCAGCCGCGCATCCAGTCGTAAGTGATGAGCTTGCCGTCGTAGTAGTCGGGCAAGCGGGTTTCTTTGGGGTATTTGTCGCAATAGTACGTAGGGCCTGCCATGGCATTGCGGCCGCCGTTTCCGAGGAGCGGGAATTCCGGCGAGTTTCCATATGGGTACCAGATAAAGGCGGGCTGGGCGGGCGGCAATTCGCGCATGCCGGTGTTGTTCGGCGAGCTGTTGATGGGGCGTCGGGGATCGTGGTATGGCCCATTTTTTCCTGTTGCAAAGTCGTGCTTGCGGTAGGGCTTGTTGTCGCCCACGAACAGCGGCCAGCCAAAAAAGCCGGCTTTGTGCGCGCGGTTCACCTCGTCGTGGCCTGCCGGACCGCGGGCGGTGTCGGGCTCGCCGGCATCGGGGCCCACTTCGCCCCAGTAGAGGTTTTTGCGCCGCTCGTCGTAGGAGATGCGGAAGGGGTTGCGGCAGCCCATGACGTATATTTCTGGCCGCCCCCGTCGATCGGCTTCCATGGCGGGCTGTATGTGATCGGTGATTTTTACATCTTTATCGGTAAATAAATTACCTGCTGGACAGGTGTAGGAGCCATCGTCATGCACTTTTATGCGGATGATCTTTCCCCGCAGGTCGTTGGTGTTGGCCGACGACCTTTGGGCGTCCCAGGCGCTGCGGCCGGGTCTTTCGTCGCTGGGCGAATAGCCGTCGGAAGCAAAGGGGTTGGTATTGTCGCCCGTGCTGAGCAGCAGGTTGCCGTCGCCATCGAATTCGATACTGCCCCCGGTGTGGCAACATTCCTGGCGCTGTACGCCCACTTCCAGGATTTTCTTTTCTGAAGCAACATCCAGGGTGTCGCCCTGAAATACAAAACGGGAGAGCTGGTTGATGGATTCGTCGCCTTCGGGGGAATAATAGAGGTATATCCAGTGGTTATCGGCGTAGTGAGGGTCCACGGCGAAGCCCATGAGGCCGTCTTCTTCTTTGGAATACACGGGCATTTTATAGACAATGCTGATGAGACCGGTTGCCGGGTCGTAGAGCTTGATGTTGCCACGCCGCTCGATGAACATGATTTTTCCGTTGGGGAAAATATCCAGTTCCATCGGTTCGGTCAGCTCGCTGGCCAGCACGGTTTTGGTGAAGCGGGTCGGGTCGGGCAGTTCAGGGGTTCGGCAGGCCCTGTAATCAAGGCGTTTTTTTTTTCCGATGGCATAGCGGATGCCTCCCAGCACGTGCTCCATGAAATTGAACTCGCTGTAGCTTTCCTTGGTATGGCCAAGGGCGGTGTAGAAGGCCCGGCCGCCGTCGTATTCATGGCACCAGGAGGCGGGGTGGCAGCGCGCGCCGGGCATGTCGGTCTTGGTGGAGTCCTGACAATTGGTGCCGCCCTGGTAACTCGTTTCGTCGAGGCTAAGCAACACCGTCACGTTGGGGTTCAGGTCTTTGAAGTTGTACCATTCGTCGAAGCGCGTCCAGGTATCGCCGGGCAGGTGCTTGGTGGCGGGGTGCTCGCGCTTGTCTATGTTGAGCGTGGCATCTTGTTGGTGGGGGTGGCCGTTGAAATAGCCGCCAACAAGTCCGCCATACCAGGTCCAGCCGTATTCGGTATCGGTGGCGGAGTGTATGCCGACGTAGCCGCCGCCGGCTTGGATGTAGCGCTCAAAATCGGTTTCCTGCGCCGGGTTCAGCACGTCGCCGGTGGTGCAGAGGAACACGACGGCGTTGTAGCGTTTCAGGTTTTCAGTGTTGAAATCCTCGGCATCCTCGGTGGTGTCAACGGCGATGCCTTTTGCGACGCACATCTTGCGGAGGGCGTCGGTGGCGACCGGGATGCACTCGTGCCGGTAGCCTTCAGTTTTTGAAAAAATCAGAATCCGTGGTGGGATATCGCTGGTGGTGCAATTTGGCAATAAAAAGGAAAGGGCTACGCATGGGAGTAGAACTCGGAAAAATTGTAGCATGGTGTGTGGTTGAACACAGTACTGGACAAATTTCGCGCAGATTTCACGCAGATTTTAACCCGCGGATTTCACGCAGAAAAATCTGTGCAAAATCTGTGCATTAAAATCTGCGTGAAATCTGCGTGAAAAAATGTTCGGTAATATGTTAGTTGAATAAATGCCGCAAAGTAGAAAAATCTTCGGAATCGTATCGCGGGCAAATTATACTATGATTCGCCTGATTTTTGTGATTGAGTATGATTGATTCAACTGATGTTCAATTGATTAAAAAGATCTGCATGCACAAAACCAAGCGGCGTGAGGTATAGCAGTCGGGGAGCGCTCCCAAAAAAACGCTGAAATATGTTATTTTTTTCCGTTTTGCCTGGCCGCACCTTTGTACCAACACAGATGCAAATGCACGCCTCAAACAAGTGTGATGCAAAAACTACTTTACGTTACGTTTCGATGTGGCTGGTGACGAATGCTACCAGCCGCTTTTTCTACAGCTCAAACCGCAGCCAATCCACCCCGATCACCCCCTGCCCCTGGTTCTGTATATTCCTGAAAACAAAGTAGAGATCCTCCAAATTTCCTTTATTGGAAGGCAGGTTCAAGGCAATGCTGCGCTCCTCAAACACCATCTTCTCCCCATTTTTCGATTCAAACTGCGCCGTTCCGATCACTTCCCCATGTGGCGATCCGAGGCGTATTTCTAAGCTCCCGCCCGCATACGGGTACTTTTTATCGCCGTACCCAATGCGCAAAGTCAGCTTTTGTATGCCCGTCAGATCGACGGCTTGAAAAGCAAACCAGGCATTGTGCTTCAGTTCGTTCAGCACTTCAAGCCCGCTTCCTTCGGGTTTGTAATTGCCCACGCCTTCGCGGCGCTTGTCGCATTTTTCGGCTTGCAGCAGGGCGGGGCGCAGCACCAGGGTAGCGCTATTTTCCAGGCTTGGCTGACCGCCGCCGCCTTTGTCGCGGTAGCTGCCGCGTAGCACAAAAGCGCCCAATGGGGCAGGCTTTCCGTCTTTTTCGGGCTTCAGCACGTAATCGCCTTGCAGCGGCAGGGATTGCAGGGCCTTGGGCGGGTCGCCCAGCGACAAAATCCAGAGTGCCATTTGTATGGCTTCTTCTTCCCGGATCATAGGGTGCGGTATCATGGCCGATTGGCCCCAGTTGCCCACACCGCCGTAGATGATCTTCCGGTAAATGGCGGGCACAGCGAAATCTTTGTTGTTGCGGTAGCGCTCGGCCACAGCCATAAAAGAGGGGCCGTTCACCAGCTTGTCCACAGCATGGCAGCTTTTGCAGTCGGCGGCATCGACGAGGCGCTTGCCTTCGGCAAATTTTTCGGAGGCGGCGTTTTGTTCCGTTTTGTTTTGAAGCGCGGCGGGGTTGATGCCTTTTTCAAAAAAGTCGATGGAAGTGCTGACCGCCGCGGCTGCGATGCGGCCATCGGCTAAGCTGCCGTCTTCCAGGTCTGTAACGGCCAGGCGGTAGTGCAGGGTGTCGCTCGGTAAATAGAAGCTCTGGTTGCGCCCCGACAAGTCCCAGCGGACGGCAGGCGGCTCGTTTCCAATGTGCAGCGTTATTTTTTGGACGGAAAATGCCCCGGTGTCGTCGCGCACTTTCAGGGTAGCTGTATAACTGCCCGGCTGATGGTAAATCTTTGTTGTTCGTTGAGTTTCTGCCGCAGCCTTGTCATTGGCGGGAGCCTTGCTTTTGAGTATCGGCTCATATTGATCCGTGTTTTCTTTTTGGGTAAATGTTTTGAGTTCCCCATCGCCGTAGTCCAGTTCAAAAGCCAGTTCAGCCCCGTCGTAATCGGTGGTTTTTGACCAATCAAAGGCAATCGGACTGCCTGCTGCGACCGCTGTTTTATCTGTTTCTAATATCGCAATCGGTGGCCGGTTGCCCCGCACAAAATCGATGCGGGAGAGCCGGGCATCTTCATTGGAGCTGTACCAGCGGGTGCCGTATTCGATGAGCCAAAGGCTTCCCTTGCGGTCGAAAAACATGTCCATCGGCCGCGACAATTTGAGGGAATCGGCAAATGGTTCGAGGTGCTGGAAATTGCCCAGGCTGTCCAGCGTCACCGCCATGAGCCAGTTGCGCATCCAGTCGTAAATAATAAGTTTCCCGTTGTAGTAATCGGGGAAACGGGTCGCAGCGGGGTATTCATCGGCGTAGAACACGGGCCCGGCCATGGCGTTGCGCCCCCCGGAGCCAAGCAGGGGGAAATCGCGGTTTTTGCCGTAAGGATACCATATAAAGGCGGGCTGGGCCGGCGGCAAATCCCGCAAGCCTGTGTTGTTGGGCGAATCGTTGACGGGATGCTTGGGGTCGAAATACGGCCCCGATTTTTTGGTGGCAAAATCATAGTCCCGGTAGGCTTGGTTGTCGGCCACGAAGAACGGCCAGCCGTAATTGCCCGCAGCCCGGGCGCGGTTGATTTCATCGTGTCCCATAGGCCCGCGGGCCGTGTCCGACTTTCCGGCATCGGGGCCGATTTCTCCCCAAAAAAGAAATTCGCGTCGTTGGTCGTAGCTGATGCGGAAGGGGTTGCGGCAGCCCATCACATAAATTTCCGGGCGTGCGAGGGCTGCGCTTTTTGTAGCACCGGTTTGGGTGTTGCTGTTTATCAGCGTGTCTTTTTTAGTGAACAGGTTGCCGGCTGGGTATAAGTAACTGCCGTCGGGAAGCGGCTTGATCCGCAGAATTTTCCCCCGCAAATCGGCGGTATTGGCGCTGCTGCGCTGGGCATCGAAGGCTTTTTTGCCGGGTCTTTCGTCAATGGGGTTGAAGCCATCGGAAGCGAATGGGCTGCTATTGTCGCCTGTGGCCAAAAACAGGTTGCCCTGCGCATCGAAGGCCATGCTGCCGGCGGCATGAAAGCAATCTTTGTGTCCCACGGGGATGGTCAGCAGCACTTTTTCGGAAGCGCGGTCGAGGGAGTCGCCCTGGAAGACGAAGCGGGAGAGCTGGTTCATGGAATCGCGCAAGGAGGAATAGTACAGGTAAATCCAGTGGTTTTCCACCCAGTTTGGGTCGATGCACAGGCCGATGATGCCGTCGCCCATTTCGGAATAGACGGGCAGTTTGGCGACGGTGTTCAGCAGGCCCGTAGCCGGGTTGTACAGTTTGATTTGGCCGTGGCGCTCGATCATCAGGATTTTATCGTCGGGCAGCAGCGCAATTTCCATGGGCTCGTCGAGGTCGCTGGCGACAACGGTTTTGACGAATCGGGTTTGGTCGGGCAGGCGCGGCGTGCCGCAGCGCGCGTAGCGCAAGGGCTTGTTTTCCCCGACGGCATAGCGAAGCCCGCCCAGCAGGTGTTGTTGAAAAACGGGGTCGCTGTACGCAGCCGGGATATGGCCCAGGGCTGTGTAGAACGCGCGGCCGCCATCGTATTCGTGGCACCAGGCGAGGGGGTGATTAGGGGTACCCTCCGGCACCGTCGCACCCTTGTAGCTGCTGTCTTTTACCGTGAGCAGTACTTGCAAACCAGGTTCGTAATTCCTGAAATTATACAATTCTTCTTTCCAATTCCATGGCTGGCACCCAAGGTGCTGCACCGCCGGATGCCGGCAGTTTTCAGGCATTAAGTCAACGGTTTGGATGGCGGGATGATCCTTGAAATACCCACCGACCAGTCCACCGTACCAGCGCCAGGTGTATTCGGTACCGGAGGCCGAGTGTACCCCGACAAAACCGCCGCCTGCTTGAATATAGCGCTCAAAATCAGCCTCCTGGCGCGCATCCAGCACTTCGCCGTTTGTATTCAAAAACACCACGGCGGCGTAGCGTTTCAGGTTTCTTTCGTTGAAATAAATGGCGTCTTCGGTGGTGTCGGCGAGCATGCCGTTTTCAGCGCATATTTTTACCAGTGCGTCTTTTCCTGCTTCGATGCTTTCATGCCGGTAGCCGTTTGTTTTGGAAAAAATGAGGATGCGGGGCGGGGGCGGGGTGGTGCAGGCTTGGAAAAGGCAAAGTAGGCAAAGGGCAAGTTGGCAAATGGGCAAATTGGCAAGTTTGCAAGTTTGCAAATGGCAAGGGGCAAGTTGGCAAATGGGCAAGTTTGCAAGTTTGCAAGTAGGCAAATCGGCAAGGGGTTGATCTTTGGAAAATAGGCGCATGGCAGGTACGGTGAAATATTGGCTAATGTAGGGCAAGAAATGAAATTGCAGGCAATTGGGCTTGGCCGTGCGGCGCATCTTGGCCTGCCGCAAAGGCGCAATAATCGCTGTAAGGGTCAAATTATAGGGACGATGCTTGAAAAAAATCAGCTCGTGCTGGGGACGCAGTTCCTATATTTGTCCGTTCCATGAATAAAACTATCCTTTTGCTTTGTGTTGCCATTTGCGCGGCGAACGCCTCGGTGGCCCAACCTGCCATGATTCTGGTAAAAGGCGGCAGCTTTCAAATGGGTGATTTGGCAGGCGATGCGGATGAAAAGCCCCTGTATCAGGTACAAATCGGCGATTTTTTGATGGGAGCCACTGAAACCACCTGCCGGGAATTTGAAGCATTTGTGCGGGCGACGGGCTATATAACCGATGCCGAGCGCGGCGAGGGGAGTTATGTCTGGGACAGTTTAGGTTGGCATATTCGACCGGGCGTGCATTGGCGACATGATGCCCTTGGGCGGCAACTCTCTGGCAACCTTGATTATCCTGTGATCCATGTCAGTTGGAACGACGCTGCAAGGTATTGCAATTGGTTGAGCGCAATACAAGGCTTGACACAAGTATATGATTTTCAATTGGATGCCTTCTATGCAAACCTGGCTGCCAATGGCTACCGACTGCCCACAGAAGCGGAATGGGAGTATGCTGCAGCGGGGGGTATTCCGAAAAAAGCAAGCCCATTTGCAGGGAGCGGCTCATTGCGCAAGCTCGCCTGGTTCGCTGGAAACACCATACACGGCCCACAGAAAGTTGCCCAAAAAAGCCCCAACGCATTGGGTATTTTCGACCTTAGCGGCAATGTTTGGGAATGGTGCCACGATTGGTACGATAAAGCAAAATACCAACCAAAGCATGTCAGCCCAATTATCGGCCAGGAACGAAGCATCCGGGGCGGCTCCTGGAACAACAACGCCAGTCATTGCCGCATCGCAAACCGCAGCAGCCGATTCCCTGATTTTCGGGATGGGAGTGTTGGGTTTCGGGTGGTGAGGCGCGTGAATTAAGCGGTAGCCAAGACTAATCTTTTGCAACCGATTGATGAAGGCCTCATTATACACGTTGAAATCCAATTAAAGTTCCGACAAGCAGGTTCCGGAATTTTCCACACGAAGCAGTTTTATTTTTAACAAAAAAAATATTGTCAAAAACTTGACAATAAATACATTGTTACCATACCTTTGTGTTGGCAATAAAAAAATTGTTAAAAATTCAAACTAAAATGAAAAATATTACTGGGTCGCCTGCTCGCGGTGACAGCTTTTTTCGCCGCAATGACATAATTCAAAAAATATGCCGCCGCCTAAATAGTGGCGAAAATCTGTATTTACGAGCGCCGCGGCGTTCAGGGAAAACCTCTATAATGTACCATTTGGAAGAAAGTCCCTGCCCTGGCTATGTATTTGTATATCTCAATACCGAACCCGACGAGAATCCTGAACTTTTTTTCAAACGCGCTTTGGACGTCGTCCTGCAACACCCTATTGTACAACAGTCTTTACCCAAATCAAGCAAATCTTGGAAAACAGTAGAAAAGGTTCTAACCCGCGTCAAGGCATTAGATGTAGTGTTTTTCAAAATTGAATTAAACCAACGGCAAGAAGACAAGTACAGTGACGCTTTTTCAGATCTATTACAAGGGCTCGACCCAGGGGAGCTAAAACTGGTACTGATGATAGATGAATTCCCCAGTACCGTCGAAAACATTAACCAAAACCCGGAGTTTGGTCCGCAGAAAGCTGTTCAGTTTTTACACGAAAATCGCCGCATCCGTCAGACCTCCAACCAGGCGATTCAATTTATTTATACTGGCTCTATCGGCTTGCCAGCCTTGGTTAGCAGGCTGGGTGCTCCCGCTTCCGTAAACGACTTGGTTGCTGTGGATGTGCCACCCTTTAGCCGGGAAGAAGGAACTGAACTGGCAAAAAAGCTCCTTGATAATTATCAAATTCAATATGCAGAAGGGATGATTGAGTACCTTCTTGGCAGGATAGAATGGCTGATGCCTTTCTTCATTCAATTGGTTGTACAAGAATTGATTGACTTATTTGATAAAAACAATAAAGCGTTGAAGAACAATGCTGTAGATGATGCCCTGAAGCTAATCTCCACCCGTCGGGAAAACCATCACTTTGAAAGCTATTACTTGCGAATCAAAACAAATTTCAAACCCGAAGAAGCGGCATTAGCCCACAAAATCTTGCGGTTGATTGCCCACGACTCAGCCGTACTCGCAGAAAAACTTACAGGCTTGGTTACAAAAGAGCAGCAAGATTTGCTTCGCTATGTTTTGGACGGGCTCGATTTTGATGGATACATCCACTTGGTGGATGGGGTATATCGCTTTAATTCTCCCATACTGCAAACCTGGTGGAAACAATACACTTACGCTTAGGGAGAAACCATTGTTGGTGCCAAGGTCTTTTTTAATATCCTTTTTCATACTGCCATGTATTTAGACACTTCTTTCGCCACCCTGTACAATCCCGCCGAATTTACCCCGGAACAGCTTATCGACCGTTTCGTGGTGCGGCTCAACACCTTCAAGCGGATATATAAGGACATAAGCAGTTCTTCCATGAAGACACCTGAACAACATTATCTGATTCAGGGGCGAAGGGGAATGGGTAAAACTACTTTATTGTTGCGGCTGGCTTATGAAATGGAGCAAGACCCCAAACTGAATACCTGGATGCTCCCGGTGGTGTACAATGAAGAAGAGCACAGCATCAGCAAGCTGTCCCGTTTTTGGGAGCGCGCCGCAGAAATTTTGGCTGACAAACACCCCGAATTTCTCAGCCTCCCCGATGAAATTGAAGCATTGTATACACAATACGGCAGCCAGGAGAGCCAATTTGAAGAAGCAGTTTTTGATCTGCTAGCCAGCCGATTAAGGAAGCAAAAATACAAGGTTGTCCTGTTTGTGGATAATTTTGGGACCTTGTTCAGGAGCTTCAACGAGCGAGAGAACCGCCGCCTGCGTACCGTGTTGCAAACTTGCCCTGAATTGCGCATTATTGGCGCTACGCCCGTGGTACTTGGTGAGATTTATGACGTGAAACACCCCTTTTATGAGTTCTTCAAAGTAGAGCGGCTCCAGGGCCTGGATAAGGCAGAAACACAGGAATTGTTGCTAAAAATTGGCGAGGTCACCGAAAAGTCACAAGTGATTCAGGACATTTTGAGCAACCAACCTGGCAGGGTGGAAACCTTGCGCCGCTTCACCAATGGCGTCATCCGGACCATGGTCTTGTTGTTCGATGTGTTCACCGACGACCATAATGGCGACGCTTTCCACGATCTTGAGGTAATCATAGACCGCACCACACCCTTGTACCAGCACCGCATGGACAGCCTTTCTGCCCAGCAACGGCCCATTGTGGAAGCGATAGCCTTGGCTTGGGATGCTGTCAGCACCAAAGAAATTGTGGCCCGTACCCGCCTGGAGAGCAAGCTCGTTTCCGCACAGCTGTCGCAACTCTGTGACAATGAAGTCGTCGAGCGTATCCAAACGCATACCAAAAACCATTTCTATCAGGTCAGTGAGCGCTTTTTCAACATCTGGTACTTGATGCGCTTTGGACGCAGGAACGCCCGTAGGCGAGTAAGGTGGCTCATACGGTTTTTGGAATCGTGGTGCGATGCGCAAGCACTTGCGAAAAGAATGCAATGCCATATTGCAGCGATGAAAACCGGCAATTACCACACAGAGGGCGCTTATTTATTGAGTGAAGCTTTGGCAGCAACAAAGTTTACGACCCGTGAACTTCAACATGAGCTTATCGCAACCACTGCTGATTTTTTAAAAAGTAAAGAGTCTGGACTAGCCAGCAAACTTTCAATGTCGGATCAAGACTTGTTAGAAGAAGCTATGGTGGCTGCCAAAAAAGGGGAGGACAGAATTGCGCTTGCTGCCCTTGAGAAGATGGTAAAGCCAGATTACATTTCACTTGGCGCAGGTTATATCGAAGAAAAAAGATATGAAAAAGCAATAGAAATACTGCTTAAAGCAAAAGATTCATTCGCTTTATTTGTGATCGGAAACATCTTCCATGGCCTCATTTTAGATTATTTAAACGCAGAGAAGTACTACCTTCTTGCAATCGACAAAGGCGTTGCTGCTGCATCTTATAACCTTGGAAAGTTATATGCTGACAAATTAGGCAACTACGTTAATGCTGAAAAGTATTATATGCTTGCAATTGATATGGGCATAGACCTTGCATTACATAACCTTGGAAACCTGTATGCTGATAAGTTATCCCGCTATGATGAGGCTGAAAAGTACTATCTGCTTGCAATTGAAAAAGGTAATAATGTTGCAATAACAAATCTTGGAAACTTGTATGCTGACAAATTGGGCTACTACGCTGAAGCTGAAAAGTACTACTTGCTTGCAATTGAAAAAGGCATATATCCTGCATTGAACAATATTGGAGCTTTCTATGCCAACACATGGAATAACTATGCTGCAGCCGAAAAATACTATCTCCTTGCAATCGAAAAAGGCATAGATGTCGCATTAACAAACCTAGGAAACCTTTATGCAAACAAATTAGGCAACTACATTAAAGCTGAAGAATATTACTTACTTGCACTTGAAAAAGGATTTAGCCATGCCCTTCATAACCTTGGCAACCTTTATGCAAGTAAACTAGGCAAATACACAGATGCAGAGAAGTATTATCTACTCGCAATTGAGAAAGGTATTTATATCTCTTTAGTAAACCTTGGAAATCTTTATGCCGATTATTTGCACGATTATAAAGAGGCAGAGAAACAGTACCTGCTTGCACTCAAAAATGGTGTGTACGATGCCTTATTAAACCTTGGTTTCTTGTATGAAGATGATCTATGCAACTTCGCTGAAGCCGAGAGGTATTATTTACTGGCTGTAGAAAAAGGGTTTATGGAAGCATTTAACAACCTCGGGAACCTTTATTCAAATAAATTAGAAAACTATGAAGATGCAGAAAGATATTATCTATTGGCGGTGAAAAATGGGATTAAGGAAGCATTTAACAATCTTGGGGTTTTGTATGCTGATAAACTAGGCAAATTTGAAGAAGCTGAAAAATTCTACCTTCTTGCAATAGAAAAAGGAGTTGCGGAGGCTTTTAGCAACCTTGGAGTTCTTTATTATGAAAAGATGGACAACCCTTCCAAAGCTCAAAAATATTACCGCTTGGCTATAGAAAATGGAAGTATCGAGAGCGCCAACAACCTAGCATATCTTTTTTTGAAACAAAATATCAACCAGGTAGAAGCCTTGAAGTTGGCAACACTTTTGGAAGAGGAAGAGCCAAAAACGGCATACCATGTACATACAGCTGCCTCTGTATTCCTTTGGGCTGGCCAAATCGAACGAGCCCTCGCCCTTGGGGATCAATTCCTCTTTGATGACACTCTAATGGAAAGTTCCTACGATGAATACACCCATTTCCTGGTTCTCTTGCTTGCAAACGAACAATACGATTACTTATATCATTATTTCATCTCTGAACGGGGTGTAGAGAAACAAGTGAAAGACCGTTTCAAACCAATATGGTATGCCCTGATGCACTATATGCAAGATCAATACCCATCAGAATATCTGCGCATGGGCGAGGAACTGAGCGAGACGGTCAAAGAGATAATCAACAAGGTTGAGTCCATGCGAAAAAGCAAGGGCTAAAATGACTGCCATGAAGACATACAACTGGGGCATCATCGGCCCAGGGCGCATTGCCCGCAAATTCGCACAAGACCTCAAACTGCTGCCCAATGCCCGCCTCCACGCCGTGGCCTCCAGCTCCGCCGGGCGCGCCGCTGAATTCGCCGCCGAATTTGGCGCCCCACATGCCTTCAGCCGCTACCAGGACATCGTAACCTGCCCCGGCCTCGACGTGGTATATGTGGCCACGCCCCATGTGCTGCATTGCGAAAACACCTTGCTCTGCCTGGAAAACGGTATCCCGGTGCTCTGTGAAAAACCTTTTGCAATGGACACCGAGCAAGCGCGGCGCATGGTATCGGCGGCGCACAAAAACCGGGTGTTCCTGATGGAGGCATTGTGGACGCTGTTCATTCCCGGCGTCCGCCATGCCTTCGATCTGGTGGCCAGGGGCGAAATCGGCGACCTGCATACCATCAAATCCGACTTCGGGTTCCATACCACCTTTGATCCCAATTCCCGCTTGTTCAATAAAGCCCTGGGCGGCGGCTCCCTGCTCGACATCGGCATTTACCCCGCCTTGCTCGCCCTCGCGCTTTTCGGTAAACCCGCCGACCACCATGTTTGCGCCAATGCTACCTTCGGCCCTTCCGACGTGGATGAAAGCTGTGTTTTCACGTTCCAATACCCCGGCAAGCGGCTCGCACTCAGCCATTCAACCGTGGCGGCCAACACACCCATTGAAGCCATGCTGTACGGTACAAAGGGCACCATCCACCTGCACCGCCGCTGGCACCATGCTACGCGGCTGACCGTCTCCAAATACGAAGACAAAGAAGAAATCAAACGCGAGGTGGACATGCCTTACGAGGGCTGGGGCTACCATTTTGAAGCCGCCCACGTAATGCAATGCCTTGAAAACCAATTGTTGGAAAGCCAAATCGCGCCGCATGAGCTGACGCTGGATCTGGTGGAGACGCTGGATACGATTCGAGGTAAGATTGGGTTGGAATATTAGGGTTTCAGGGTTACAAGGTTTCAGGGTTACAGGGTTTAGCTTTTGCGTATGAGCATGATGGCTAGCAAAATACCTGCGATGCTGGCTGCGTGTACCATATTAAACTGTTCCCCGTCCAGGATGCCCCAGAAAACCGCGACGACCGGGATGATGTAGGTGGTGGTGCTGGCAAAAAGGGCCGAAGTTTCTTTGAGCAACCGGTACTGGAACAACTGCGCGATGGCGGTGCCGAGTACGCCAAGGGTCACCAGCGCGAGCAGGGGCAGCCACTGGATTTGGGTGGGGTGATAGTTGCCCAAGTTTGGCAGAAAGCCAAACACAAAAGCCAGGGTTCCGGCCAGCCCAACGGTCACGCTCGAGAGGGTGAAAGCCGGGATATGCGATAAATGCTGTTTCACCAGGTTGATGTTAAAACCATAACATATTGTGGCTAAGATGATCAAGCCAGCGTGCCAGTTAAAAGTGAGCGCTGCATCGGAACGCTCTACCGCCAATAAGACAGCACATGCCAAGCCCAATAACATCCCGAGCAGATGATTTGCTTTAAAAGCTATTTTGAAAATGATGACGGAAAAAACAAAGGTAAAAACGGGGGTCAAGCCGTTCAACATGGCCGCTACCGCGCTTTGTACTTCCACTTGCGCCAGGCAAAACAGGTAGGCCGGGATGAACATGCCCAAAGTAGCCGTCACCAGCACCAGTCCAAGCTTGTCGCGCGGGATCTTTTTCAGATTGCCCACCGCAAAGGGCAAAAACGCAAGGCCCGCCGACATCAGCCGGATGGTTGCCGCCTCAAAGTAGCCGAAGCCGGTCAAACCTTTTTTTATCAGGATGAAGCTGCTGCCCCAAATCAGGGATAGCAAGATGAGGTACAGCCACTTTGTGTAGGATGGGTTTGTTTGCATGCGCTGCGGTGTTTTCACCCAGATTTTACACAGATTTAGTTGCGCAGATTCAACGCAGATGTTTCTGTGTAAAATCTGTGCGTTTTTTCTGCGTGAAATCTGCGTGAAATTAAAAATCAACTTTATGCCGAACTGCAAATGGGTATGATTGCCAAAAATTATCTAGTAAACTTGGATTTTCTATTGTAACCCATAATGTAATCAGGAGCCACCAAGCCTTGTTTTCCCGCTTCGTCGGCTATGGGTTCGGCAGGCGCGATACGCAGCGGCAGCACGCCAGCCCATACGTCCAGGTTCATATCTTCCGGGTCGTCGCCAACGCCGCCATCCCGAAACTTGACTGAGGCTTCCTCTATTTCCACCGCGATGAACATGGTCTTTTTCATATCGCTTGCACTGGGTTGCCGCGCTTCCGCCCAACGGCCAGGGATAACATGCTCAGTGAACCGTTCAGCCGCCAGCCAGCGCTCTTCGTCCGTCTCCACCAAACGTCCTTTCCCAAAGGCCACCACAGAGCGGTAGTTCATAGAGTGATGAAATACCGAACGCGCCAGCACCAGCCCATCCACAATAGTGACGCTCACGCATACGGGAATACCTTTTGCCAGCTGCATGAAAAAATGGCTGCCCACCGAGCCGTGCAGGTACAGGGTGTTATCCACCCGGCAATAGCCCGTCGGGATGATAAATGGCTGGTTGTCGATCGTAAAGGCGACATGGCAAACCAGCCCTTCGTCCAAAATGGCGTTGCGGGAGTTGGGGTCAAGGTCGTAGCGCTTGGGGTAGTAGCGGCTGCCTTGCGTGCGGGAAGCTTTTGTTTTCAAAACCTTTGTTAATTTGATAATGTGATAATTCGATAATGTGATAATTGGCGATACACTACTTGCAATTATTACCCAGAAAAATCTGTGAGAAATCTGCGAAATTAAATCTGCGTAAAATCTGCGCGAACTTTGTCCAGTAGAATCCCGCCATGAACAGGGGTTTTAGTGTTCGTTACACAAGCTTGGCGATGGGATAATACCGTTCCCGCAGCACCCGGAAATGGTGCGTCTGGTGTCCGATCAGGGTAAAGCCGATGGCCAACACGGGCAATTCGGCATTGTACATGACGCCAGTGCGTGCCAGCGCTGCGTCGTCGAAGGAATCGAACAGCATTTTGGAGCTCTCCCGCACACAGCGCAGTTCTGCGATCAGGTCGCTCAAGCTGCGGCGATTGGCGCCACAATACTCTACAAATGCGTTTTCATCAAATCCCGGCAATGCCGTTTTGTCGTTGCGGGCAAAGCGCAGCGCCCGGTAAGCGAACACGCGCTCCGCATCGGTGATGTGCAGGAGCAGCTCCTTGACGGTCCATTTTCCGGGGGCGTACACCTGGTCGCCGATGGCCTGGAGCAAATTCAGGTCGAGCGCATCAATGGCCGCGATGCTTTGCTCGAACGCGGCGGAAAGCTCTATGTCCTCAACCTGGTTGATGTAGGTGTCGAAATAGCTGGGGTTGCGGGGGATAGCTGATTTTTTCATAGTCTGGACCTGGATTTGGGTAGATTTGATGGATTGATGGGTGTTTTACCCACCATAGCATTTGTGAAAGAGGGGGAAAGGTTGATTTCCTAACGCCTTTATCAGGTACAAAGCTACGCGCATTTTGGACTACCGAAACCATCCGGTTTTTAAATAGTCGGTAGTCCGATTTTAAAAATAATGCGCACTTTTGCCAGACAAACCTATGCGCCATGTTGCCTTATGCTACGCTTATTTCGATTGACAAATCGCTCAAAACCCCCGTTTTTTTGCAGGTGGCAGGCAGTTTGAGCGACAATATCCGACAGGGCATTATTCCCGTGGGCGCCCAATTGCCGGGCAGCCGGGCTATGGCAAGACTGTTGGGCTTGCACCGGAAAACGGTAGTGGCGGCCTATGAGGAATTGTTGGCGCAGGGCTGGCTGGAAACCCAAAGCTCGCGCGGCACCTTTGTCAGCGAAAAACTGCCGGAAATGAAGCCCAAACCTTTGGAGCATTTCAAAACAGCAGAAAAAAACCATGCCCCTGGTTTTGCTTTCAGCCCAGACATACTGCTTGCACTGCCGATTTACAAAGGCTCCAACGCGCTGGCCTTCAACGATGGGTTCCCCGACGTACGCCTCGCGCCCTGGGATGCCCTGAGCCGGGCCTACCGCAGCAGTTTGCGCAAAGGCTTCCGGAAAAACCTGCTTTTTTATGGAGAAATAACGGGCGAGCCCTCGCTGCGCCAGGTCATGGCCGATTACCTCCGCGAGAGCCGCGCCCTGCCCATCGGCACCGAAAATGTGTTGATTACCCGGGGCACCATGATGGCCATTCACCTGGCCGTAAAATGTATCGTGCAGCCGGGCGAAGTGGTCGTTGTCGGGGAAGTATCGTACACTTCTTGCAACCTCATCATCCGGCAGGCAGGGGCCGACATGCGCACCGTACCCGTGGATGCGGGCGGCATTGATGTGGATGCGATAGAAGCACTGTGCCAAAAAACGCCGGTTCGCATGGTATATGTGACCCCGCACCACCACCACCCCACCACCGTCATCATGCCGGCCGACCGGCGCTTGCGCTTGCTGCAGTTGGCCCAACAATACGGTTTTTGCATCCTGGAAGACGATTACGACTTCGATTTCCACTACAACAGCAGCCCCATCCTGCCCTTGGCGGCAGCGGATGCGGGGAGGAACGTGGTGTATGTAGGTTCGCTGAGCAAGGTGTTTTCGCCAGCCCTGCGCGTCGGCTACGTTGTGGCGCCGGCTGTGGTGATCGACGCCATGGCCAACCTGCGCCGCATCATCGACCGGCAGGGCGACAATTTGCTGGAAGCTGCCGTGGCGCAGTTGTTCAAGGATGGCGACATGCAGCGGCACCTGAAAAAGGCGCAGAAGGTGTACCATGCCCGCCGCGACCTGTTTTGCGACATGCTGCAAACTGAATTGGGGCATGTTATCGAGTTCAACAAGCCTACAGGCGGCCTGGCCGTTTGGGCACGGTTCGACCCCGCTATCCCGCTCCTAAAATTGGCACAGCAATGCCGCAAGAACGGGCTGTGGATTTCCGACGGCAGCCATTACAGGCAGGAGCTGAACGCGACGCGGCTGGGGTTCGGGTCAACGGATGAAGGGGAGATTGAGGCAGGGATGGGGATTTTGAAAGGGAGCATTGGGGTTTAAGCTGCGGTTTCTGATGGATGAACGCGTGAGCGACCGATTGCTTTACAAACAGCGATTGCCCGTTTTAAAATTTGTAGCACCATTAGCGGTTCAAATAAGGCTTTTTACAAGTACCTTTACTTTACGAACCCTGAGTTGCCTGCTGTTAGGTTGTGAAACGCAGATTTTTGGGCGCCTTGTTGCATGCGCTGATTATTCGCGATAACCATATTTTTTGGCCAGCGCTAAAAATTGGCCGCGTTTTGCTTGCGGGATTTTTCTAAGCCCGTTTATGATTTTGTTTAAGTTGACCCGATCAATGCCTAATTCATCTGCCAATGCAGACAAATTCAGTGCCGGGCGCTCAGCGATAAATTGACGGAAGGATTGCTCATCCATAGGCGAAATATACGCAATTTTGACTACAATTCTGTAGTCAAAATTGCGTGTAACAATCGTTCTCGGGAACTAAAATAGTAAAAAATACACCATAAAACAAAATCCTTGAAATGGACAAAGCGGCAGAACTCAATTCCAAAATTGAAGCAAACGATATTACCCTCGCTGGAATACTGGATAAGCAAAAATTTACTATTGACTACTTTCAACGTGAATATCGTTGGGAACAAAAGCATATTGGGCAGCTCATAGATGATTTAACGACAGCATTTTTAAGTAAATATGACCCAAAGCACGAAAGGGAGGAAGTAGAAAACTATAATAGTTACTACATGGGTCCAATCGTGATGAGCAGCAGTGGCGGCAAATTGTCAATCATTGACGGTCAACAGCGGTTGACATCCCTCACTTTGCTTTTGATGTATCTGAATAATCGCCAAAAATCTACGGAAAGTAAGGAAGCCGTTGAAACTTTGATTTTTTCCGAGAGGTACGGAAATAAGTCATACAATATGCAAGTGCCAGAAAGAGAGAAATGCTTTGATAGTCTTTTTACAACGGGTTTTTATGAAATAGATAAAGACGATGATGAAAGTGTAATTGCTTTAACAAACAGATATAACGACATCGTTGAATTATTCCCAGAAGAAATTGATGATTTTGCTTTGGTCTATTTCATTTCGTGGCTCAAAGAGAAGTTAATTTTCGTGAAAATCGTGACTTACAGTGAAGAAAACGCCTACATAATTTTTGAAACGATGAATGACCGAGGGTTGAATTTGACACCAGCCGAAATGCTCAAAGGCTATCTTCTTTCCAAAGTCAAGTCGAATACTAAAAAAACAGAACTAAACGAGTTGTGGAAAGACAGGATACAAACCCTTCACGCTTGGTCTCAATTTGAAGATTTAGAATTTTTTAAAACTTGGTTGAGAGCAAAATATGCTGAAACAATTAGGCCGGGGCGAAAAGGCTCAACAAATGAGGACTTTGAAAAAATCGGCACATCTTTTCATACTTGGGTAAAGGATAAACTGGGCTCGATTGGCTTACAATCAGAGAAAGAATTTATCCATTTTGTTGAAGTCAGTTTCAAGTTCTATGCTGGGTTATACCTAAAAATACTAAACGCTCAAAAAGAAGAAAAGACTGGATTGAGTAAGGTTTACTTCATTGATTACTTTGGTGTTGCACGTTCGCTTTCGTATCCTTTGCTTTTTGCCTCTATCAATGAAACAGATACCGAGGAAGTGCAAAACCAAAAACTGCAAACAGTCGCACATTTCCTCGATTGCTTCGCAGTTTTCAGGTCAGTCAATCAAAGGACGCTTGGACAAAGTTCGATAAGATATACACTTTATTCGCTCGTCAAAGAGATACGAAATAAGTCAGTTGAAGAATTGCGGATAATTTTGAGCCGAAAAATTTCGGAGCAAGAAGAAAATTTAGAAGGTATTTGGAGATTCACTTTGAATCAACAAAACAAGCGTTTCGCGCGATATTTTCTTTCACGTTTGACCCAGTTTATTGAGGAAGGAAGCGGAATAAATTCTGATATTGATACCTATATGTCAGACAATGTGAAGAAACCAGCACAAATTGAGCATATTTGGGCAGATGTACATGAATACAGGAAAGACGAGTTCGACCAGAAAAGTGATTTCCAATGGTTCAGAAATACTTTTGGTGGACTCATTTTATTGCCTTGGGGAACAAACCAATCGTTCAATAAAGACCCATACAGTAAAAAACTTCCCCACTATTTGAAGCAAAACCTTCTTGCTCAAACCTTGAACGCGGGTTGCTACGAAAAGAACCCGAATTTCATAAATTGGTATAAAAACGAAGGGCTGAATTTCAAACCTTATCCAGAATTTAGAAAGGCGGATGTTGAAGAAAGAACCGGACTTTACAAAGCCATTGCAGAAAAGATTTGGTCGGCTGAAAAACTAGACCCGTCAGTATAAAGCATTGAAAATGAATATAATGAGAATCCGAGAACAATGCATGGCCTCACATGGCCGACTAAGCGCGGCCACGTAGCCCATGCCTACGTTCTCGGCAAAAATGAAAAAATAAAATAATAAAATAAAAACATGAGTTGTCCAACTTCAATCGCAGGAACTCCAAGTGAGTCACCCAAAACTTTATCAAACTGGGCAAGAAATGTTGAGTTTACTACTCAGCAATCTTTTACACCTTCTACAAGAGGTGAAATAGTAGAAATAATTAGACTTTCTGAGGCTAACCCCCAAGGAAGAGTAAAATGGACTGGTAGTCGGTGGTCATTTATGCCTACGTTTGTCACACACGATGTAATAATCGAAAGTGATGATATTTTTGGATTGGTAGAAATTGATAGAGGAAACGGCGATGTCAACCAGAGAAAAATACTAACGCATCTGTCTTTGAACCCAAATGCACAAGGACTCTTGGACGAGGGGTTGTTAGTACACATTAAAGGGGGTACGAAAATATTTAATGTAAACAGACTTTTACATGGACTACCACTTTTACCCAATAGGACTATTCACCCAATCCCCGACGATGAATCCCCAAGTAATTTAATGTGTTCGCCAAGTAGTAGAGCAATGCCTACGTTAGGCGGTTCAGGAGGTCAATCCATTGCAGGTGCAATTTCTACTGGAACTCATGGTGGAGACATTCAAATTAGCCCAATTGCAGATGCTGTCATGGCTATTCATCTCATTGGTCCTGGTGGACAAGAATGGTGGATTGAAAGAAGTGGTGGCTTAACGGAGGGAAGTGATGAGGATACAAGGTTAGAATTACAAAGGATTGCAACAACTGTCCCAGATGCAGGCAATGAGTTATGCGCTGATATAATAGTCAGAAAAGATAATGATATTTTCAATGCTGTCATGGTGTCGCTTGGGAGAATGGGTTTTATTTACTCCTTAGTCATTAGAGTTGAAAAGCCTTTTAAATTAAAAGAAAGGCGGCGAGATGACATTTGGGAAACGTTTAGAAATAATTTAACCAATTTAAGTTTATTACAAAATTTTGACTCAACTCACCCTGACACACGATTAAGAGTTGGTAATATTCATTACTTGAATGTTTTGATTATGCCTTTTCGCAATAATTCAGGGCAACATATTTGCAAAGTTGCAACCCGTGAAAGATTTGCACCAAATATTGGGGATAATTGTGCAGGATTGCCGCCAACAGAACCAACAGGTAGTGGCGGTGCTGAAATAAGCAGCACAATTACAAGTTGGTTGTGCAAACTTGCTGATGTGCGAGTAATATTATTATTTCTTGTACCTCTACTTGCTTCATTGATAGCATTAGCGGGTTTGTTGGCTGCTTCTATTGGAGTGCTTGCTGCAATACCTTTTATTGGTTGGGCATTGGCTGCCGCAGCAATTGCTGCATTGGCAGCATTAACAGTAGTAATCACAGCACTAACTGCACTAATCGGGTATCTTACTGTTAGCGGCAGCCTAACATCAAGAGAGTTAATTGCGGCAATTAGCGACTTTGCGTTTAGATTTGGATTTAGAGAGGTAATGATAAATGCCTTAACTGAACTTTTCAATTCGGCTTACCCTGTTACAAGAGGCGGCGAACCTAAAATTGATACTGCATTCAGTTGGAAAATAATGGATACTTATGGGTACGACGGAGAAAGTTTTTGTGAAAAAGCAGACTCTATGGATTTTGGCTTTGATGCTTTTGCAAACAATGCCAGCGGTTTACCAATTTATTTTGATTTTATAGACGGTGTATTACAGATTTTTGAAGATTTAAGAAATAGGAATATCGTAATTGCCGGAAATTTGGCTTTGAGATATTCAAGGAACACCAATTCATTGTTAGGAATGTCAAGATTTCCTACAACTTGCCATATTGAAATTGCTGCATTAAGAGACTTTGCTGGTAATACGGAATTTATTGAAAGAGTACAACAACTTGCACAAAGATTTAATGCCGTTCCAAGTTGGGGTCAGTTAATAAATCATTATAACGCTTTGGATATTAGTCGAATACATGGGGCTAACTTGGTTCAATGGAGACGTGTTCTAACGAATCTCATAAGAGTAGGCGGAGGGCGAGATTTTACTTTTAGCAATAATTTCACCCAAATGTACAATTTAGAACCATTTGAGAATACGCCTATATCTGCAATTACTGTTGATATAATGGTTGGAGGTGATAGCCTTGGTGATACTGATTGGTTAAGGCATGATGTAAGTCAAGATTTTTTATTTGTTAGATTAAGAAGTTCGGCAACTGTTGAAATCAGTCTAAATGAAAATACAACATGGAACGCATTTTCAACGCATTCACGTAGAATTGATTTGCCATTAGGCACTGTTTGGGGAGATGTTTTAGCGGTAGGCATTCGGCATGTTGCTGCGGGTAACGATTGGAATGCTGACAACTGGACTATGGATAGGATAGTAATTTCGTCAATTACGCCTACTGATGTAGTCATGGAAAGGTTCAATACAACTGGCACTCCGATTCATCAATTTCAAAAAAATGCAAACCAGATTTGGGAACATTCTTTTGAGTAATAAAAAAGCCGAGAACAACGGATGTACGTCCATGCCGCCAAAAGCCCACGCTCAAAGCCAACGCACGGCGGCACGGGCGTACATCCCACCGTTGGGCGATATTATAAAGCCCAACGGTGGGCTAACCTAAAACCACCGAAAAAGA